>SXJR01000450.1 GCA_005779305.1 Myxococcales bacterium | reverse complement strand
GCTCGAACGAGCTCGAACGAGCTCGAACGAGCTCCGGGTCACGACATCTCGGGAGGCGGGTATGGGGCGGGAGAGGTTGGAGAGCGGTGGGCGCGGTGAAGATCGCGCGAGCCAGGCGCTGCGAGCGCAGGGCTACCGCATCGTCGAGCGCAACTTCCGCTGCCGGCAGGGCGAGCTCGACCTGATCGCCCGCGACGGCGACACCCTCGTCTTCGTCGAGGTTCGCTCGCGCGCCGACGATCGCTTCGGCGGCGGAGCCGCCGCGGTGGGACCGGGAAAGCAACGTCAGGTGGTGCGGGTCGCGCAGGCGTACCTGTCGATCCGCCGTCCGCGCTTCGACACCTGCCGCTTCGACGTCGTCGCCATCACCGGCGACGACGTCGTGGTCATCAAGGATGCCTTCCGAGGCTAGCCAGGCCCGATTCCGGCCATGTAAGAGCCGGACCGTCCAGGTCCACGTCCACGTCGACGTCCACGACGACGTCCACGATCATGTCCACGACCGGGCGCAGTCGTGCTCGTTGACGTGGGCGTTGTCGTGATCGTGGACGTCGGCGTGAACGTGGACCTGGACGATCCCGATCGCGGCGCTCAGGGGCAGTTCGGATACGCCGGGTTCCCGGGCCGACCGGCGAGGTTGCAGCACGCATTCGCCGCGTTGTCGGCGAGACAGGCATCGGGCGTGTCGAGCGTGCCGTCCTCGGGCAGGATCACGTAGTCCTTGCAGATGCAGACCTTCTCGCAGCAGAAGGGACCGACCACCAGCGGGATGCCGCAGGTGAAGCCAGTGATGCACGGCGACTCCGGGACCTTGTCGCAGTCACTCTCGTCCTCGCAGGTCGCGGTACACATGCCACGGTTGGCAGCCAGGGTCCGGAAGCCCTCGGGGGTGTCCTTGCCCAGGGCGACCGGGATCTTCAGGCACAGCTTGCTCTGGCAATCGAGGGACGGAGAGCCCATCACCGCCTCGGTCATGCCCGGGTTCTCGACGCCGAGGTCGCAGATCCGCCCGACGGGGTTGTCGCACGCCGCCGTGAAACCGACGACGAGTAGTGCAACGAGACCGAACGAAGTGGTGCTGCGAGCCATGTGGTTCATCCAGGGTTAGTCACCGGGCGGAACGCATCCCGTCACGGGCGCAGGCTGAGACGCCAGCCCCGTGTTTCGACGGGCGCGATAATAAAAAGCGGGGTACCGAAGTCAAGACAGCGGCTAGGGAAAAGACCCGGCTGCGCTGAGCGAGCGGCGCTTTGGTGGACCGTGGTCGTGTCCGGCGCGCGGACAGGAGGGGCGAGATCTTTTTCTGCAACCGAGGGTCGCGGGATGTGTCGGGACTTCGATGAAGCTTGCGCGCCGTCATCGTCGCATGGGTGCCTTGACAAGCGCGCGGGGCCACGCAGATGATTCGGCCGCCTATGAGGTCCGCGACACGCCTCACGTTTCTGCGGAAACGTGCTGGGTGAAGGGGAGGTCGGGGAGGGGCGTTGCGGACCGTTTGATAGACCTCGGAGGAACCTGATGCGCCGTCTCCTTTCGCTGGCATCCGTCATCGTCGCCACGCTCGCGCTGTCCTTCAGCACGCCGTCTGCCCAGCCCAAGGCGGGTGGCGACGACCTGGAGCTCGAGCCCGACGGCGGCGCCTCGACCCCGGGGTCCAAGACGTTCGATCGCGCGATCGACCTCTATCGCAAGAAGGACTACTACTCGGCGTCCATCGAGTTGAAGAAGGTCCTCGATGGCGAGACCGGCGACGACGACGCCCACAAGCAGCGCGCCGACTTCTACATGGGCAAGACCCTGTACAAGATGGGCTACTACGCCGGCGCCCTGAACTACTTCGAGAAGATCGCCGACGCCGGTCCCGAGCACGGCTACTACTCGGCGACCCTCAAGTGGCTGGCCGCGCTCTCACGCGTGCTGCCCGAGACCTCGGGCATCCTCGAGAAGGTCGGCAAGTACGACCCGGCGTCGCTCGACGAGCCGATCATGGACTCGGTCCGCGACGAGCTCTACTTCCTGCTCGGCCGCCACTTCTACACCAAGGGGGAGCTCGACAAGTCCATCGAGCTGTTCGGCCGCGTCGCTGAATCGAGCGAGTTCTTCATCAAGGCCAAGTTCTTCGAGGGCGTCGCCTACGTGCGCAAGTACGAGGGTCGCCCCGCCGGTGAGGCCTTCAAGAAGATCCTCGAGATCGCCCGCGAGCGTCCGGCCCAGTACAAGGCCGACGACATCGCCCGCTTCGAGGAGCTGGCCATCCTGCAGATGGCCCGCGTCTTCTACTCGACCCAGGACTTCGACAAGGCCATCCGTTACTACGAGAAGCTCGAGCAGAGCTCGACGGAGTGGACCAACTCGCTGTTCGAGGCCTCGTGGGCCTACTTCCTCAAGACCAACAACCCCAAGGCGCTCGGTAACATCCACACCCTCAACGCGCCCTACTTCGAGGACCAGTTCTTCCCCGAGTCGGTGCTGCTCAAGAGCGTCATCTACTACAAGTACTGCCAGTACGACCGCGCGCTCGAGGCAGTCGGTGAGTACGACACCCGCTTCCGCCCTCTGCGCAAGAACCTGCAGGACGTGGTCGCCAAGTACGAGGACAACGCCGAGTTCTACGACTACGTGAAGAAGATCATGGACAACAAGGCCGGCCTCGACGAGGTCACCCAGCGCCTGGTCATGTCCGTGCTCGGCGACAAGACCCTGGCCAAGACCTTCAACTGGGTCGAGGAGCTCGACAAGGAGCTCAGGGCCCTGTCGGCCGCCGACAAGGCCTGGCAGACCACCGCCATCGCAGGCGAGGTCAACACCGAGCTCGAGGTGCGCAAGTCGCTGGCCCAGGCCGACGCGGGCAAGCTGGCCAAGGAGCGCATCAACCGCCTGGTCGCCGAGCTGCAGATGCTCGGCCGCGACGGCATCAAGATCAAGATCGAGGTGCTCAACGCCAAGGCCGGTCAGATCAGCGCGACCGGCAAGGGCGAGCGCATCGGCGCCTCCCACAAGGAGGACCCGATCATCGTCGACGACGAACACTTCGTCTGGCGCTTCAACGGCGAGTACTGGAAGGACGAGCTCGGTTACTACCGGTTCAAGGTCCGGAACCAGTGCCCCAAGAACTGATGAGGCCAAGAAGCATGAGCAAGTACACCGTCGGCACCATCGCCCTCGTCGCCTGCCTCGCGGTGGCAGGGTCCGCCTCGGCGCAGAAGACGCGCTACACGCGCACCACGTCGGTCAAGGTCGACGTGAAGCTGTCGGAGCGCACCAAGCCCAAGCCCAAGACCGACACCGGGGCCAAGGGACCGTCGGTCACCGCCGACATGGTCCTCGAGCTCGAGGGCGCCGTCGGTGACATCCGCAAGGAGCAGATCCAGCTGCTCGAGACGCTGATCGAGGACACCCCCGATTCGGACGTCGCCGAGAAGGCCGACCTGTTCTTCCGCCTCGGCCAGACCCACTCGCAGCTCTCGCGGTTCCATCGCCTCAAGGCGACCGAGAACACGATCAAGGCCGACAGCGACAAGAAGAACAAGTCGAAGTTCCAGGCGGCGGCCAAGGACCACGCCGCGAAGACCCAGGAAGCGATGAAGAACGCGGTCCGCACCTACAAGCGGCTCGCCGACAACGAGAAGTTCAAGTCCTACCCGCGCATGGACCAGGCGCTGTTCGCCTTCGCGTACACGCTCCAGCAGGGCAAGTACATGAAGGACGCGCGGCAGATCTATCACCGCCTCCTCACCGAGTACCCGCAGTCGAAGTACGTGCCCGACGCGTACCTCGCCTTCGCCGACTACTACTTCCAGGAGAACCAGCTCGCCAACGCCGAGGCCTTCTACAAGAAGGTCCTGCAGTTCCCCAAGAGCAACGTCTACAACTACGCGACGTACATGCTGGGCTGGGTCTACCTGAACCTGTCGCAGCACGAGGACGCCGGCAAGCAGTTCCTCCAGGTCATCCGCGACACCGATGGCCAGAAGAAGCAGGAGACCCTCAACCGCGCTGCCAAGAAGGACTTCGTCCGCGCCTTCTCCGAGTTCGGCGCGGTGGCCAAGGCCTGGCAGACCTTCCAGAAGATCGACTCGGCCTACGCCTTCACCATGTTCGAGCTGCTCGCCGACTTCTACACGGAGCAGGGCAAGAGCGACAAGGCGATCTACACCTACCGCCAGCTCATCAAGGAAGAGCCCAAGAACAAGAACGTCTGCCTGTGGCAGTACAACATCGCGACCGCGATGCTGTCGGCGGCGGGCGCGACCAACGCCAACAAGGTCGAGGAGATCGAGCGCCTGGTGAAGCTGTTCGGCGCGCTCAAGGACAAGAAGGTCCTGCCCGCGGCCGAGGCCAGCGAGTGCCATGACAACGCCGCGGCGATGTCGGGCGAGATGGCGCGCGCGTACCACAACGAGTCGATCAAGACCAAGAACCCGGAGACGCTGGCCTACGCCGACAAGCTCTACAACGTCTACCTCGAGGTCTTCCCCGACGCACCCGACTACGGCGACACCCAGTACTTCTACTCCGAGCTGCTCTGGTCGCGCGCCGACAACGAGCCCAACCCGCGTCTCCAGACCGAGCTGTGGGAGAACGCCGCGGTCTCGTTCACCAACGTGGTCAAGACCGGCAAGGTCGACCAGAAGCTGGTCAAGGAGTCGGCCTACGCCGCGGTGCTGGGCTGGAAGAACGCCCTCGCTGTGGATCCGCGCGTGAAGGTCGATCCGCTCGACTTCAAGGACGACGGCAAGGAGGTCAAGGTCCCCGAGCCCAAGCCCATCCCGGAGCGCGAGCAGAAGATGCTCGACGCCTTCGACATCTACATCAAGTACATCAAGGACCCGGAAGACGACGAGCTGGTGGGGATGAAGTTCCTCAAGGCCAACATGTTCCGGCGCTACAACCACTTCGAGGAGGCGCTGCCGCTCTTCGAGGACATCATCAAGACCCACTCCAAGCACGAGACCGCGTACTACTCGGCCAACATCCTCCTCGATATCTACATCGTCACCGGCCAGAACGTGAAGGTCGCCGAGTGGGCCAAGTGGTTCATGGACAACCCCAAGTTCATCTCGGCGAAGGAAGATCAGGATCGCAGTGACCTGAACGATCGCGCCGCGTCGATCATGGCGGTGGCCGAGCGCAAGATTCTCGAGCAGGTCGAGGCCGAGGCCAAGAAGACGGGCGACTTCGCCAAGTACGTCCAGTGCGGCAACGGCTACCTCAAGCTCTTCAACGACACGGTCAAGAAGAACCCCGACGTGGGCGTCGAAGAGAAGATGGACCAGGTCCTCTACAACGCCGGCGTCTGCTACGAGGAGGGCCGCTCGCTGTCGGCCGCCATCAGCGTCTACGTCGAGCTGATGGATCGCTTCCCGACCTCGAAGTCGAGCGCGCGCGCCCTGGCCCGCCTCGGCAACGTCTACGCCCGCGTCGCTTACTACGACAAGGCGTCGGCCAACTTCGAGGAGTACGCCAAGAAGTACGCCAAGGAAGACGACGCGTACAAGGCGATGAACGACGCGGTGTTCTACCGCAAGGGCATCGGCGACGACGACAAGGCGATCGAGGACACCAACCTGTTCATCTCCAAGTTCGGCACCGGCAAGAAGGGCGCGCCCGACGGCGCCGCAGCCTATTTCTCGCTGGCCTCGATCTACGAGAAGCGTGGTGATCTCGACGTGGTCGTCGACCACTACCGCAAGTACCTCAAGAAGCACGCCTCGGCCGGGGGCAGCGACAAGATCGTCGTCGCCTACGCCCGCATCGGCCAGATCCTGTGGCAGCAGAGCTGCCCGGTGAAGACCGTCGACGGCTCGTGCATCAAGGTCGCCCGCGAGCGCGCCGTCGGCAAGGCCTCGAAGAAGCGCAAGAAGGGCGACACCCGCACCCAGTGTGGTCCCGAGACCAAGATCAAGCTGACCGTCGTGACCCGCGACGAAAAGAAGGCCAAGGAAGCGCTCAAGGCCTTCGGCCAGGCCGTGGCCGAGTTCGATCGCAAGGGCGGCAAGTTCCCCGGCGGCGACGAGCGCACCGCGCGCTACTGGTACGCGCTGTCGAAGTTCTACGCGGCCGAGGTCGACTACGAGAAGTTCCTGTCGATCAAGTTCCCGGAGAAGCTCAACTTCGATCCGGCCAAGAAGGCCGAGGCCGAGAAGTCGCTCAAGCGCTTCGACGCCTGGTTCAAGGAGAAGGAGACCGTCGGTGGCAAGGCCGCGGGCCAGTACGGCAAGTTGATCTTCGAGATCAAGGAGCCGCAGAACGCCATCGCCGGCGCGGCCCGCATCGGCCAGGTGTCGCAGAACTTCTCGGACGCGCTGTACACCGCGGAGATCCCCGAGAACATCCGCAAGTACGAGGAGGCCGTCGACATCTACTGCGAGACCCTCGAGGCCAAGGCCGAGCCGCTCGAGGCCACGTCGCTCGACGCGTTCAGCGCCTGCCTCAAGACCTCGACCGACTTCGGCTGGTTCTCGAGCTGGTCCAGGCTGTGCGAGCGCGAGCTCGGACAGATCAAGCCCGAGGACTTCCCCACCGCGTCCGAGCTGCGCAGCGAGCCCGGCGCCGGTGAAGTGCCGGTGAGCGACGTCGAGCCGGCCATCCTGAAGGTGGAGTAAGGACCATGACGACCATGATGAAGAAACTCTCCATCATCCTCACGGTGGTCGCGATGGCGGCCTGCGGTGGCTCGCCCAAGAGCGGCCTGCAGAAGGGCACCAAGGAAGTGCCGCCGCCGCCCGATGTCACCAAGATCAAGCCCGAGAACCCGATCGAGGAGAACCGTCAGGTCTCCACTGACGCCAAGGCCGACTACGCCAAGGCTGCCGAGTTCTACGCCGCCCAGACCGCGTGGAGCGAGTCGACCTGCCGCCAGGCCGCCGATCAGTTCGCGTCGGTGGCCCGGGCCCACAAGGACCTGATCGAGGCCCAGTACATGGTCGGGCGCAGCTATCACAACTGCAACATGGCCAAGGAGGCCGAGGAGGCCTACCAGTCCGCGCTCAAGGTCAAGCCCAACCACGGCGCCTCGATCTCGAACCTCGGCGAGCTCTACTACGCGGCCGGCAAGACCGACGGCGCCAAGAAGTACTGGGAGAGCGCGATCAAGGCCAACGTCAAGCTCTCGGCGGCCTACGTCAACCTGGCCGTGCTCCAGCTCGGCGAGCTGCGCCGCACCAAGGACGCCGCCGCCTGGAAGAAGCTCGAGGAGGACACGCGCAAGAAGCTGTCCATCTCGCTCGCCATCGACAACGAGAACGTCGAGGCCTACACCGTGTACGGCCTGGTCTACATGGAGGGCTTCCAGAAGAACCGCAACCGGCTCGATCTGGCCAAGCTTCTCCTCGAGGAGGGCGAGAAGCGCAACGCCAAGTACGCGCCTCTCCAGCACGCGCTCGGGCTGCTCGCGCTCAACAAGAACAACCTGACCGACGCCCTGGGCCGCTTTCAGGCGGCGGTCGACCTCGACGCCGACTTCGCCGAGGCCCGCCAGAACGTCGGCCTCATCACGCTTGGCACCCGTCGTTACGACGTGGCCAAGGAGCAGTTCACCAGGGTGCTCGCGCTCGAGCCCAAGAACTACGACGCCATGATCGGCCTCGGGGTCGCCCAGCGCGGCCTCGGCGACTTCAAGGCCGCCGAGGAGACCTACAACAAGGCCAAGGGCCTGGAGCCCCGCCGCGGCGAGGCCACGTACAACCTGGGCGTGCTGTACAAGGCCTTCTTCGCGTCCAAGGAGGACGACCTCGACCGAGCGAAGGCGGCCTACGCCAAGGCCAAGGGCTACTTCCAGGAGTACCTGACCAAGGACGGCGTGTCGGAGGACGACCGGGAAGAGGCGAATCAGAACATCAAGGACTGCGACAAGGTCATGAAGTCGATCGACGACTTCAAGAAGATGCAGGCGGCGCAGGAGGCGATGATGAAGAGCCAGCCCGCGCCGACCCCGCCTCCGGCCCCCGCCCCCAAGTGATTGAAATTCCTGGCTGAAATTTGGCCGGGATCTCACGTCCCTCAGCGCTAAGATTTCGAAACGAAAACCGGAACCGAAACCCAGCGGTGGTGTCCACAGCCTCGATGGAGGACTCGTCGACCCCCCGCTGCACCACGGGAGACGTCATGCGCACCCTCCGCCTCGTCATCGCTCTGTCGCTCCTCGCCACGCTCTCGACCCCCGCGTTCGCACAGAACGCCGGTGGTGGGGCCGGCAAGGCCAAGGTGAAGGTCTACGACTTCTCGGGCGACACGATCGAGGGCGACCTGATCAAGCCCGAGGGCACGACCGTCGATGCGATCGACTTCGCCAAGCACTCGAGCCTCATCCGCATCCGCAAAGATTTCATCGCCGAGATCCTGAAGTCCGCCGAAGACTTGTGACCAGTCCGCCTCCTGCGTAGGAGGAGACCGCTGGCCACGAGTCGGACGCCGTCGAGACAAGACGCCTGACTCGCTCCTTCGAGGAGAATCCCATGGCCGGTGGCAAAGTACCCCTCACGTTCCGACTGTTCAAAGGCGAGGAGCTGATCCGCGAGGAGAAGCTGACGCTGCCCGTCATCAAGGTGGGCAAGCTGTCCTCGTCGCACCTGCGGCTCGACGACAAGAACGTCAGCCGCATGCACGCGCTCATCGAGGTCACGGGACCCGGTGACGTGAGCATCATCGACCTCTCGTCGACGACCGGCACGTTCGTCAACGGGCAGAAGGTCAACAAGGCCAAGCTCCAGTCGGGCGACTCGGTGGTCATCGGCGAGACCCGCATCGAGGTCACGATCGGTGGAGCCGAGGAGGACGACGACCTGCCCACCAAGGTGCAGGCCAGCCCGTCCGGACCGACCGCGGCTGACGCTGGCGTCATCTCGTCGACGCCGCGTCCGCCCGTCCCGGCCGCGCCGAGCGCGCCGTCGCCGACGACGCCGACGATGATGGGCTCGGCGCCGCCGCCCGCGCCGATGGCGCCGATGGCAGCCCAGGCCCCCACCATGGTCGCGGCGCCTCCGCCGCCGATGGCGGCGCGGCCGGCGCCCCGTCCGCCGGTGCCGATGGGCAACATCCCGGCGCCGTTCGGCATGCAGCAGCCGATCAATACCGGGTTCTCGCCGCTCTCCGAGCAGGTCGAGGAGCCGGGCGCCCGCGCCGTCGAGGTCGCCGCCATGCTCGGCAACTCGGTGGTGTCGGTCAAGCACGTGATGAACCCGCGCGGCGGCAAGGTGTCGTCGACGACCAACACGTTCTTCGTGCTCTCCGCGATCTGTCTGGTCGTCGGGCTCGTCGGCTTCGGTGTCGGCTACTACAACGCCTCGTTCAACGAAGCCAAGAAGCACCAGTGGGTCGAGGTCGACAAGAAGCCGTCGTGGGCCTACCGGCCCCAGAAGCTCGGCGTCGCCAACGACGTCATGGTGTTCCTCGGTCTCCCGCTCGGCATCGCCTTTTTGGCCTCGGGCCTGCTGCGCCTCCGCGACGAGAAGAGCGGCAACCCGTGGTTCCGCATCGGCCAGAACCCGCAGAACGAGTTCCCGACCACCGAGGCGCCTGGCGACAGCTTCGCGCTGATCGCGCCGCGCGGTGACGACTTCGTCTTCAACTACAGCCAGGGCATGGAGGGCGAGATGCAGGTCGACGGTCAGTCGATCTCGCTCTCCGAGCTCCAGCAGCAAGGAAGGGCGACTCCTTCGTCGACCACACCCGGCGGGCTCGAGGTCGCCATTCCTCAGAAGGCGCGCATCCGCGTCAAGAGCGGCAACGCCACCTTCCTGGTGACGTCGGTGCCGCAGCCCAAGCGTCACCCGGTGCCGCTGTTCGCGACCCTCGAGGCCGCGGTGCTCCTGTTCTTCGCCGGGTCGGCCGTCGCCCACTTCGGCTTCGTGTTCCTGCTGTGGTCGGTTCCGCCCGACCAGGACACTGCCCTGACCGACATGGCCGTCAACGAGGACACGTCCAACAAGGCGCAGACCACCTCGCAGGAGGATCCGCCGCCGCCCGAGCCCGAGAAGGAAGAGGAGGGCGAGGACGAGTCCGGTGGCACCGGCACCGCGATGATGCTCGATGAAGGGAAGATGGGAAAGAAGGACTCGGACCGCGCCGAGGGCCAGTTCAAGATGAAGAAGAACGCCGAACAGGAGCAGCTCGCGCGCCAGCAGGCGATCGAGCAGGCCCGCACGGCCGGCGTGCTCGGCTCGGCGGCACTGTCGCAGGGCGGCAACTTCGCCTCGATCACCGGCACCGGTGACATCTCGAGCGGCTTCGACGACCTCGACATCCAGGGCGGTCTGCTCGGCAACGAGCCCGGCGAGATGGCCGGCGGCTTCGGCTTCGGCCGGTCGGGCTTCGGCCCGGGTGGCGGCGGCACCGGCTGGGGCACCATCGGCACCGGTCGTTACGGCACCATCGGTCACGGCTCGGGCACCGGCTCGGGCTACGGCGTCGGCTCGGGTCGCGGCGGCATGCGTGGTCGCCAGTCGTCGGTGCCGCAGGTCCGCATCGGCCAGCCGCAGTCGGTCGGTGATCTCGACAAGGCGATCATCCGCCGCTACATCAAGCGCAACATCCAGAAGATCACGTACTGCTACGAGAAGCAGCTCCTGGCCCGTCCCGGCCTCGAGGGCACGGTGTCGACCCAGTTCTTCATCTCGCCCACCGGCTCGGTCACGGCGTCGAACGCCGGCGGCGTCGATCCCGAGGTCGCGAGCTGCGTGGCCGGCGTCATCAAGGCCATCGAGTTCCCGAAGCCCAAGGGCGGCGGCGGCGTCCAGGTGAACTACCCGTTCAACTTCCGCCCGACCGGCGGCTGATCCCGGGCGATCTCGTCCGGGTCTCGTCGAGGAGGGCACGCCAACCGGCGTGCCCTTTGTGTTTTTCGGAAGCAGTTGATCTTGAGCACACAACGCGACCGGCTTACGGTGTTGCCGCCCAGGAGGGACGTATGGCCCGACTTCACGTCACGAAGCTGCTCTCCGTCGTCACGCTCGCCGCGCTGGTCGCGTTCGGCACCGGTTGCCCGAACCAGTCCAAGAACGACGCCATCAAGCGCGCCAACGCCGGCGCCAGGGCGCTGAGCGCCAAGCAGTACGACACGGCGATCACCGAGTTCAAGGAGGCCGTCCGCCTCGACCGCGACAACTTCATGGCGTGGTACCAGCTCGGCGAGGCGTACCGCGAGAAGAAGGCGTGGAACGAGGCCGTCGAGGCCTACGAGAGCGCGGCGCGCACCCGTCCCAACGACGTCATGCTCAACGTGCGCTTCGGCGCGGCGCTCTACGAGCAGGCCGTCGATCGCGAGCGTCAGGCCGAGGCCACGCGCCAGAAGAAGAAGCCCGAGGACGTGACGCCCGATCTGCGCGGCGTCAACTTCGACGCCGCGCTCCAGCGCCTCGAGAACGCGGTGAAGGTGGACGCGCAGCTGTACAACGCGCAGTACTACATCGGTCGCATCTATCGCGACCAGCTCAAGGACGCGCAGGCGGCTGACGCCTTCACCAAGGCGATCTTGGCCTGGCCCCGCTTCGGCGAGCCCTACATCGCGCTCGGCGAGCTCTACCGGCGCTGGGATTATCCCAACGAGGCGATCCAGGTGGTGAGCCAGGGTGTCGAGCACGTCATGGAGAACGAGAAGAAGAGCAAGCTCTTCTACGTGCTCGGCATGGCGTACTTCGACAAGGTCGAGGACGCCAAGGCGATCGCCGCGTACACCGAGGCGCTCAAGCTCTCCAAGGACAATCACAAGGCCAAGTTCCAGCGTGGTCAGTCGTACTTCCGCATGGGGCAGCTCAAGGAAGCCGACAAGGACTTCGAGGAGTTCTCGAAGGCAGCCGGCGCGGGTCTGGCGTCCCTCAAGGGTATCGCCCAGAAGTTCCGATTCCAGATCGCGGCCAAACAGCAAGGCGGCTGATCGGTTCTCCGTCGAGGTTCGCACGTGAGACGCGGCGCCGGGTGCAACCGGCGCCGCGTGTGTTTTCGGGCCAGTACCCCTGCGTTGTCGCTACCTGACGTGTTACAAGGGTTTGAGGGTCACCCGGGGTAGAAGTTTCCCTGCAAATGCGGGAGGATGCACCGCAGATGGATACGCGCACGCTGTTGAGGGAGCGCTTGCGCCGATCGCGCGACTGGGCCGCGACGATCGACGAGCTCGAGAAGGAACTGGAAGCGTCCGGCGGCAAGCCGGACCAGTCGGAGAAGCTCTACGAGCTCGCCCGGCTGGTCGAGGACGTCATCCCCGAGCGCGAACGCGCCCTGGGGTTGTACCAGCGCGCCTGGAAGCTTCATCCGGACAACCTCAAGGCGCTCTCGCGAGCGCGCGAGGTCTACGGCGAGATGGGCCGCCACGAGATGGTCGCCAAGCTCGGTGAAATGGAGCTCAAGAGCCCGGCGGCCGCCGCCGAGCTCGCCGCGATCGTCGGTGAAGCGCTGCTCGACAGCGGTCAACGCGACAAGGCCGAGCAGGTCCTCGAGACGGCGCTCGAGCGCACGCCCGATTCGACCCGTGTCCAGGACGCGGTCGCCGCGCTCAACTACGATCCCGACGAGTGGGCCGAGCAGGTCCAGCGCCTCGCCGAGGACTCCAGTCGCTTCGACGACTCGACCGCCGCACGCATGCTTCTGCGCGCGGCCCGGATCCTGCGCCTCCAGGCGCCCGACGATCCGCGCTTCGAGCAGCTCCTGCGCGCCGTGTTCGAGAAGGATCTCGACGAGCCGTCGGCCAACGCCATGTTCGAGGCGCAGCTCGCCGCCCAGCAGCGCTGGGAGGATCTCGAGAGTCACCACCAGCGCCGCGCCGCTGCCGCCACCGACTCGGCGGCGCGCGCCGATCGCCTGCGCGGCTTCGCCCTGGTGTGGCTGCAACGCTTCAAGGATCGCGATCGCAGCGCCCGCTTCGCGACCCGGGCGCTCGACGCCGCGGCCGCCAACGGCGCCGCGCCCAGCCGATCGCTGGTGGCGGCCTACGTGCTGGTGCAGCAGGTCCACGGCGAACGAGGCGAGTGGAGCGCGGTCGTCGACATCGGCGAGCGCGTGCTCGATCACCTCAAGGGTGAGGATCGCTGCTACGTGGCGATGCAGGCCGGCGTCGCGGCGTGGAAGCACCTCGACGACATCGATCGCGCCCGCAAGCTGTTCGTGATCGCCCACGAGGACGGCCCCGACGCGCCCGCGGTGGAAGACTTCGTCAGGGAGCACGGCCTCAAGGCCGCGCCATCTCCCGCGTCCTCCGGGTCGGTGCCCGTGGCGGTGCCCGATCCGTTGCCCGAGACGGCGCCGGCGTCGGCGCCGGTGATCGAAGCCAAGAAGCCCGAGCCGAAGCCCGAGCCGAAGCCCGAGCCGAAGCCCGAGCCGAAGCCCGAGCCGAAGCCCGAGCCGGAGAAGCAGTCCGCGTCCACGCAGGCGACACCGCCGGAAGCGGCGAGAACGAAGCCGGCTACGGTGGCGCCGCGGGTCGAAGAGATCCCCGCCGATCTCGATGGCGCGATGGCGAATGCCAGAGGGTCGGAGAGTGGCGCCGACAAGGGCGTGGTCGCGTGGAAGGCCGTCGTGGCCGCACACCCGACCAAGCTTGCGCCGCGGCGTGAGCTCGCCCGCGTCATGCGCGCGGCCGGTGCGTGGCAGCAGCTCGTCGACGCCCTCAAGGACGAGGAGGCCAAGGCGGCGCAGACGCCGCAGGAGAAGGCCCTCGCGCTGCGCGAGCTGGCCGAGGCCTACGGCAAGCTCAACAACGAGAACCAGGTCATCGCCGCGCTGACGGCGGCGCTCGGGCACGCGCCCGAGGCGTCGACGTACGACCAGCTGGCCGCGATCTACGAGAACAAGAAGCGCTGGCCCGATCTGGTCAAGGTGCTCACCGACAAGGCCGAGCGCTTCGCCCACGGACCCGACAAGGCGACGGTCTACCTGTCGATCGCCAACCTGTACCTCGAGCGCTTCTCCAACCAGGCCGAGGCCATCAAGGCGTTCGAGAAGGTCCTCGAGCTCGATCCCGAGAACCAGCAGGCGATCGACCACCTGCTCCAGGTCTACGAGAAGCGCCGCGACTGGGAGAAGCTGATCAAGCTGCGCGAGAACGACATCGCGCGCGCGCCCGCCGATCGCAAGGCCGAGCTGACCATCGACGTCGCCCGCATGGCCGCGACCAAGGTCAAGAAGCCCGAGATCTGCGTGTACTGGTGGGAGAAGGTCGTCGAGGTCGAGCCGACCCACGACGAGGCGCTGACCGAGCTCTCCAAGCTCTATGAGCGCAACAAGGAATGGGACAAGCTGGCCGAGGTCGCCGCCCGTCAGGCCGACATCGCCGGCGACGACAAGACCCGGGCCGAAGCGCTGCAGCGCCTCGGCCTGCTCTACACCGAGAAGCTGGAGAACACCGGCAAGGCCATCGACGCCTGGCAGCGCCTGCTTGCCGTCGACGACCAGAACCGCCGGGCCCAGGACGCGCTCAAGAAGCTGTACGTCCAGGACGCGCGCTGGGACGAGCTCGAGGAGTTCTACCGGACCCGCGGCAAGCTCGAGGAGTACGTGCGCGTGCTCGAGCGCGAGGTCGAGGCCGGACCCGAGCAGCACCGCCTGGTGCTGGCCGGCAAGATCGCGGTGCTCTACCGCGATGAGCTACAGAAGGCCGATCGTGCCATGCGCGCGTTCGAGAAGGTGCTCTCGCTCGACGAGCACAACCTGGCCGCCGCCGAGGCTCTGATCCCGCTCTACGAGGCCGGTCGCGATCCCAAGAAGCTGGTCGGTGTGCTCGAGATCCAGCTGCGCTCGACCGACGAGCGCGGGCTGCGGCGCGAGCGCATCGAACGCCTGGCCGAGTACAACGAGGACAAGCTCAAGGACAAGGGCGCGGCCTTCGGCTGGTGGCTCAAGGCCCACGCCGAGGACCACGAGGCCGAGTCGATCCGGGCCGAGCTGGAGCGCTTGGCCGGCGAGACCGGCGCCTGGCAGGACCTGGTCGATGCCTACGCGACCTCCTCGCCGAAATTCTCATCCGGCGGCTCCGCCGCCGGTGGCGGCTACAACCGCGACGCCCTGCCGCTGTTGTCGGTGATGGCCAAGGCCCTCGAGAAGGAGCTCGGTCAGCACGACCGCGCCCTCGAGCTCAACCGCACCATCGTCGGGCTCGACGACAGCAACGAGGACGCACTCGACGCGCTCGAGCGCCTGTACCTCGGCAAGGGCCAGTTCCAGGACCTGCTCGACATCTACCAGAAGAAGCTCGAGCTCTCGACCGACGTCGACGCCCGCGTCGACATCCAGGCCAAGATCGGCCAGCTCTTCGAGGACGAGGTCAAGGACGACACCAGGGCGGTCGCCGCCTACAAGGGCATCCTCGACGCCGTCGGCGACGACGCGCGGGCGCTGTCGGCCCTCGATCGCGTCTACCTGCGCAACCAGCAGTGGACCGAGCTGGCCGACGTGCTGTCGCGCCAGATCACGATCACCGATCCGTCCGGAACCCCGGACGAGAAGGCCCGCCACCTCGAGCTCAAGTTCCGCCTCGGCGCGGTGCGCGAGCAGCACCTGAACGACACCGCCGGCGCCATCGAGGTCTACCGCGACATCCTCGATCTCGATGCGGCCCACGCCGGCGCCCGTCTGCGCCTCGAGACCCGGCTCGGCGACGAGAAGCACAAGCTCACCGCGGCCGCGATCCTCGAACCGATCTACGAGCAGATCGGCGAGTGGAAGTCGCTGGTCGGGGTCCACGAGATCCAGGTCGCGGCGTCGACCGGTGCCGGCGATCTACAACGGCGCGTCGGCCTGCTCATGCGGGTCGGTGAGCTCGAGAGGACCAAGCTCGGCGACAGCGAGCGCGCCTTCGGCGCCTTCGCCCGCGCCTTCAAGGAGGACCCGGCCACCGAGGGCGCCAAGCGCGAGCTCGAGGACCTGGCCAACCTCCTCGACGACGGCTGGCCCCGTCTGACCGGGCTGTTCGAGGGCGCGCTGTCGCGCGATCTCGATCCCCACCTGACCCACGAGCTGGCCATCAAGGTCGCCCGCAGCTACGAGGAGCGCCTCGGCAAGAGCGATCTGGCCGTGAAGTTCTTCAAGCGCGCGCTCGATCGCGAGCCCGACGATCTCGAGGCGCTCGCCGCCCTCGAGGCCATCTTCGCGCGCGACGAGCAGTACCCCGAGCTGCTCGAGGTTTATCGCAAGAAGGCCGAGATCGCGGAGGACCCGCAGGACCGGATGCGGATCTTGTTCCAGATCGCCTCGATCCACGAGGAGATGCTCGGCCAGCCCGCCGAGGCGATCGGCGCGTATCAGGAGGTGCTGGGTCAGGACGGCGACTCGATCGCAGCCCTGCGCGCCCTCGACCGCCTGTTCGTCGGCGGTCAGCGGTGGCAGGACCTCGCCGACAACCTCGGCCGCCAGCTGGTGCTGTGCCCAGATGGTCCGGAAGGTGATCGCGAGCGGGTGCTGCTGCTGACGCGACTGGCGCAACTGCGCGAGACCCACCTGCGCGAGCTGGCTCAGGCCATCGAGACCTACCGTCAGGTGCTCGAGCTCGACGCCCGCAACACCGAAGCGGTGACCGCCCTCGAGCGTCTGCTCGGCCACCCGGCCGGCAAGGAGCACGAGCTCACGATCGCCACGATCCTCGAGCCGATCTACAAGCACGCCGGCGACTGGGCCAAGCAGATCGGCGTCTACGAGATCATGGTCCGGCACGCCTTCGATCCGGTCCGCAAGATCGAGCTGCTGCACGAGATCGCCGAGCTCTACGAGGTCGGCGGCGACGACCCCGGCAAGGCGATGGACACCCACGCCCGCGCCCTGCGCGAAGATCCCCGTCACGAGAACACCCAGCAGCAGCTCGAGCGCCTGTCGCGCGTGCTGGCGCGCTGGAAGGACCTGGTCGAGCTCTACGATCAGGTGGCCAAGGACTCCAACGAAGAGGACCTCAAGGTCGCGTTGCTCTTCAAGGAGGCCCAGATCTTCGAGCTCGAGCTCGGCGACGACGCCTCGGCGGTCCGCACCTACGACCGCGTGCTCGGCGTGGCGCCCGGCTCGGTCGACGCGGCCAGCGCGATCCAGGCCATCCACGAGCGCAACGGCGACTGGCCCAAGCTGGTCGGCGCCCTCAAGCGCAAGGCCGACATCCTGCTCGATCTCGTCGAGCGCAAGCGGCTACTCTACCGCGCAGCCCAGATCGAGGAGGAGGTCCTCACCGATTCCGACGCCGCGGTGGCGACCTTCCGCCACGTGCTCACCGTCGACGACGTCGACATGCCGGCCATGGACGCCCTCGAGCGCCTGTACATCCGGCTCGAGCGCTGGGAGCCGCTCAAGGACGTCTACGCCAAGAAGGCCGATCTGGCCGAGGATCCGCAGGAGAAGACGCGGATGCTCTACGTCCTGGGCCAGGTCTACGACCAGGAGCTCAAGGACGTCGGCAAGGCCATCGAGACCTACCAGGCCATCCTCGACATCGACTCGAACGAGACCCCGGCCATCCAGGCCCTCGACCGCCTCTACGGGCTGGGCGAACGCTGGTACGACCTGCTCGCCAACCTGGAGCGTCAGGTCGAGGTCGCCGAGATCGAGGGTCACGAGACCGCCGAGACCGTCGCCCTCAAGTATCGCATCGGACAGCTGTGGCAGACCCGCCTCGGCGATCAGGCCCGCGCCATCGAGAGCTACCGCGAGGCGCTCCAGATGGAGCCGTCGCACGGCGAGACCCTGACCGCTCTCGACGGGCTGGTGAAGAAGAAGGAGGGCGAGCCGGTGCTGGCCGCCCGCGTGCTCGAGCCCATCTACGAGGTCTCGGGCGAGTTCGCCAAGCTGGTCGAGGTCCTCGAGGTCATCGTCACCCACACCGAGGATCCGCACGCCCGCGTCGAGATCCTCCACCGCATGACCGCGCTGCAGGAGCAGCGCCTCGACAACCCGCGTGCCGCGTTCGCGGCCCTGTCGCGCGCGTTGCGCGACGATCCGGGAAACGAACTGACCCTGGGCCACCTCGAGCGCCTCGCCGATCTGACCGGTCAGTGGTCGGATCTGGCCGCGCTCTACACCCAGGAGTCGGAGAAGTCGCTCGACGTCCCTCGCCAGGTCGACCTGCTGTCGCGGCTGGCCCGCATCTACGAGCAGGAGCTGTCCGACGTCGACCGTGCGATCGCCACGTTCCGGCGCATCCTCGAGGTCGAGTTCGACAACAAGGCGGCGGTGCTATCGCTCGATCGCCTGTACACCGGCACCGCGCGCTGGAAGGAGCTGTCCGAGATCTTGCGCCGCGAGATCCAGCTGGCCGAGGCCGACGACGAGGTCGTCGCCCTCCAGTTCCGCCTGGGCCAGACCCTCGAGCAGCCCCTCGACGACAAGAAGGGCGCGATCGACGTCTACCGCGAGATCCTGACCGGGTCGCCGACGCACGCCCCGACCCTGGCTGCCCTCGAGATGCTGTTCCTCGACGGTCACAACCAGGTCGAGATCGGCCAGGTGCTCGAGCCGCTGTACGAGACCGCGGGCGAGTTCGAGAAGCTGCACCGCATCTACGAGGTCCAGCTCGGTAAGCTGACCGCATCCGTCGACCGCGTCGCCATGCACCAGCGTCTGGCCGAGCTGGCCGAGTCGAGGCTGTACGACGTCGGCCGCGCCGCCACCTGGTGGGGCGAGGCCGTGGTCGAGGATCCGCGCAGCGAGCGCGGCGTCGAGGAGGCCGAGCGCCTGGCCCGCGAGGCCGGCGCCTGGGACGAGCTGGTCGCGGTGTACACCCGCGCGCTCGAGAAGCACCAGGACCGCGAGGTCCGCCGGGTCACGCTCCTGCGGCTGGCCCGCGTCCACGAGTTCGAGCTGCGCGACGCCCATCGCGCGGTCGAGACCCACCTGCGCGTGCTCGAGATCGATCCCAAGGATCCCGACGCGCTGGCCGCGCTCGATCGCCTGTACCTGGGCGCGGGCATGTACGACGAGCTGGTCGAGGTGCTGCGCCGCCGCATCGAGATCACGCTGGATCCCGACGAGCAGCTCGAGCTGTGGTTCCGCCGCGGCGCGATCTTCTCCGATGCGCTGGGCGATCTCGACGAGTCGCTGGCCTGCTATCAGGCCGTCCTCGAGCAGGAGAGCCGCAACCGCCGGGCTCTCGAGGCCGAGGAGCAGATCTACTTCCGCCGCGAGCAGTGGAAGGAGCTGCACGCCGTCTACGAGAAGATGATCGACGTCGCTGATGGCGACGACGAGATGGCGGAGACCTACGCCCGCATGGCGCGGATCTCGTCCGAGGCGTTGAATGACGAGGCCCGCGCCGTCGACCTGTGGGCCAAGGTGCTGGACATCCGCGGCGAAGATCCGATGGCGCTCGGCGCCATGGCCGAGCTGCACGTCCGGCGCGAGCGCTGGGAAGACCTGGTCGAGACCCTGGAACGCCAGGTCGCCGTCGCGCCTTCGGACGGCGAGCAGATCGTGCTCTACAAGCGCCTTGGCCGGGTCTGGGCCGAGAAGCTCGGCCGCGAGCGCTCGGCGCTCGACGCCTGGCTGTGCGCCGATCGGCTCGACGCGTCTGACCTCGAGACCCTGCGCGCGCTCTCCGAGCTGTATCGCTCGCTGCAGAGCTGGGACGAGCTGTCCCAGACCATCCGCCGCATCATCGATGTCGGTCAGGAGCAGGGCAAGATCGACGAGGATCAGGTCATCGAGCTGTGGGCCGAGCTCGGTCGCCTCGAGGGCGACGTACTGGGGCGGGTCGACGAGGCGGTCGACGCCTGGCGCTCGGTCCTGTCGATCGACGCCAGCGACTTCCGCTCGATGGCGGCCCTCGAGGGCCTGTTCACGCGCGAGGCGCGCTGGGAAGAGGCCATCGAGGTGCTCGAGAAGCGGGCCCTCGTCCTCGAGGACGTCCCGCAGCGGATCGAGAACCTCTTGCAGGCGGCGGCAACCTGGGAAGAGAAGGTCGAGAACTTCGAGAAGGCCGCCGAGGTCTACGAGCGGGTCCGCGCCATGGACGTCACCAACGTCACGGCGTCGGAGCGGCTGGAGGCGATCTATCGCCAGCAGTACAAGTGGGAGCAGCTGGCCGAGATCCTGCTCGAGCGGGCTGGCCTGCGCGAGGACGTCCAGGAGCAGATCAGCCTCCTGTGCGGCGTCGCCAAGATCTACGAGCAGGAGCTCGGCGATCAGGACAACGCCTACGTCATCCTCGAGGAAGCCTTCAAGCGGGACTTCGGCCACGAAGGCGTGTCCAAGGAGCTCGAGCGGCTCGCCACCGCCACCAACCGGTGGCAAGAGCTGCTCGGCGAGTACACCAACCAGGTCCGCGATCTCGAGAACACCAACCGCAGCCAGGCGGCGGATCTGTGGGTGAAGATCGGGCGCTGGTACGGCGAGCACCTGGCCCACATCGAGTACGCGATCCACTCGGTGTCGCAGGCCCTGCGGATCGATCCGGCCCACGTCAACGCGCTGGCCGCCCTGTCCGAGTTGCAGCGCAAGCGCGGCTCGTGGGGCGAGCTGGTCGAGACTCTGTCTCGCCAGGCCGCGAGCGAGCAGGATCCGATCAAGCGCGCCGACGTGTACTTCAACCTCGGCGAGCTGCTCGAGAACCAGATCATGGATCAGGGCCAGGCCATCAACGCCTACCAGCAGGCGATGGCCAACGACCCGACCGCGTCTCCGGTGCTGACCTCGCTCGATCGGCTCTACCGCTTCCACCAGATGTGGGAGCCGCTGATCGACGTGCTCAACCGCCGCGCCGCGCTCGAGCAGAGCGGGTCCAGCGGCGGCGACGAGCGCGAGGTCATCCGCCTCCGCCTCGAGATCGGCCAGATCTGGGACCTGCGGCTGTACGACGCCGGTCAGGCCATCGGCAGCTACCAGAGCGTCCTCGAGATCGACCCGGCCAACCTGCCGGCGTTGCGCGCCCTCGAGCAGCTCTACGAGAAGACCGGTCAGTCCGAGAAGTACCTCGAGGTCCTCGAGGCCCAGCAGGACGCGTCGCCCACCGATGCCGAGCGCGTGTCGCTGTACGAGCGCATGGCCTCGGCCTGGGAGGAGCGCTTCTCCAAGCTCGATCGCGCCGCCGAGTGCCTCGAGAAGATTGTCGCCCTCGACCCGCGCAACTACTCGGCCTACCGCGAGCTGTCCCGCCTCTACTACCAGGCCGGTCGCTGGGAGGCTCTGGTCGAGACGTACCGGAACCACATCGACAACACCACCGACGTGGCGACCCGGGTCGACCTGTACTGCGCCATGGGCGCCACGTACGAGCAGCAGCTCCAGGACTTCGATCGCTCCATCGAGTCGTACACCGACGTGTTGTCGTTCGATCCCGACGAACCGCGCGCGCTCGACGCCCTCGGCCGCCTGTACGAGCGGATCCAGGAATGGGACCGCGCCATCGACGTGATGACGCAGGCCGTGACCCTGACCGAGGACACCCGCAAGCAGGTCGACCTGTACTGCCGGATCGGCCGGATCCAGTACGGCCAGGTCGGCGACGCCGCCGGCGCCGAGTCCAACTTCTTGCGCGGCCTCGCCGTCGAGCAGAGCCACGTCGCGACCATGGAGGCGTTGACTCGCCTCTACTCGGATCGCGGTGACTGGCTGAAGGCCGCCCAGATGATGGTGCGGGCCGAGAACGTCACCCCGGTCGTCCTCGACAAGGTCCGCCTCCTGCACGAGGCGGCGCGCATCTACTACGAACGCCTGCGCGAGCCCGAGGCGGCCAAGCAGCTGTACGCCGCCGTGATCGCGCTCGACCCCGAGCACGTCGAGGCCGGCAAGCCGCTCGCCGACCTGTACTTCCAGGCCCGCGAGTGGGCGCCGCTGTCACCGGTGATCGAGATGCTGGTGCGCAAGGTCGCCCAGACCCGGCCCGATCCGCGCGAGCTCAACGAGCTGTACTACCGCGCGGCTCGCGCTGCCGACGAGCAGGGTGACTTCGATCGCGCCCTGCGCCACTACGAGTCGGCCTACAACATCGACTCGACGTACCTGCCGACGTTGATCGGCCGGGCCGACCTCTTGTTCAAGATGAACGAGTGGGACGGCGCCGGGAAGATCTACCAGACCATCCTGGTCCAGCACCGCGACAGCCAGGCCGAAGGCGAGGTCGTCCGCATCTACTACCGGCTCGGCATGGTTCGCCAGAACCTCGGGGAGCGCAAGAAGGCGCTCAACATGTTCGAGAAGGCGCTGGAGATCGATCCGACCCACCGCGAGACCCTCGAGGCGGTGGTGGCGTTGCAGACCGCCCAGAACGACTGGGAGGCCGTGGTTCACGCCAAGCGCGGAATCATGGCCACCTCGGACGACAACGAGCGGGTCGCGCTGTTGACCGAGATCGGCAACATCTATCACGACAAGCTGCAGAACTCGCAGAAGTCGATCGCGGCGTTCCTCGAGGCGGTCGAGATCTCGCCCGAGGACCACGCGCTCCTGCAGAAGGTCCTCGACCTCTACACCGAGACCAAGCAGTGGAAGAAGGTGGTCGAGACCATCGAGCGGTTCATCGCGCTCGAGACCGACGCCATCCGCAAGGGCAGCTACTACCTGGCGGCCGGCACCATCGCCCGTGACGAGCTCAAGGCGTCCGACGAGGCCATCGACTTCTACAACCGCGCCCTCGACAGCTTCTTCATCGATCCGCTGAAGCTGCCCAAGGCCTACCTGCCGCGAGCGCTCAAGGGCTTCGCCGACATCGACAAGATCCTCACCACCAAGAAGGACTGGAAGGCGCAGGAGCGAGCCTACCGGGCGATGATCAAGCGCCTGCCCCAGTCCGACAGCGGCGAGTCCGACCCGTACCACTCGCTGCGGGTCTCGCTGCTCCACGCCCTGGGCGAGATCTACCGGTCGCGCCTCAACCACTTCCAGAGCTCCATCCAGGCGTTCGAGGTGGCTCAGGAGCTGGATCCCAACAACAAGGAGCGCGCCGAGATCCTGGCCGAGCTGTACGTGCGGGCCGGCGCCGACTACGCCGACAAGGCGATCGGCGTGCACATGAAGATGCTGCGCGACGAGCCGTTCAAGTACGACTCGTACAAGGCGCTGTACAGCATCTACAAGGACGCCCACCAGTACGACAAGACCTGGTGCATGTGCGCGACCCTGGCCTTCCTCAAGAAGGCCGAGCCCGAGCAGCTGCAGTTCTACGAGCAGTACAAGCCGCGCGGGCTGGTCAAGGCCAAGTCGGTCATGACCCCGGAGTCCTGGGGCAAGCTGGTCCACCCCGACGAGAACCGTTACATCTCGTCGATCCTCGGGGCGGTGTGGAGCGGTGTGGCCGCGTTCAAGGCCTACCCGCACAAGGAGCTGAACATCAAGCGCAAGGACAAGCGCCAGCTCGCCACCGATCAGCTGATGTTCTCGAAGCTGTTCTACTACGTGGCCCAGGTGCTCGGGGTGCCCATCCCCGAGGTGTTCCTCATCGAGGACGCCAAGCCGGCGGACATCCAGCTCGCCAACTTCGCCGAGAAGAGCGAGCTGTGTCCGGCCTTCGTGGTGCGCCCGCACCTGCTCCAGGGCAAGACCGAGCGCGAGATCGCGTTCCTCTCGGCCCGCCGCCTGACCTTCATGCGGCCGGAGTACTACCTGAAGCTGCTGCTACCGACCAACACCGAGCTCAAGGTCGCGCTCCTGTCGGCGATTCACCTGGTGCGTCGTGACTTCCCGTTGCCGCAGGACATCGCGGCGATGGTGTCGCAGCAGTACGCGCCGGAGATCCAGCGCCGGCTCAACCCGGCCGTCTTCGAGCAGCTGGGCGCCGTGGTCCAGCGCTTCGTCCAGGCCGCACCCTCGGTGGATCTGGCCAGGTGGGGCCACGCCGTCGACGGGACCTCGCACCGCGCCGGCTTCGTGGTGTGCGGCGATCTCGAGGTCGCCTCGCGGATGGTCTCGGCCGAGCCGGTCACCGTCGGTGGTCCGCAGGTGAAGGACAAGATCAAGGAGCTCGTCCTGTACTCGATCTCCGAGGAGTACTTCGCGGTACGCCAGCAGATGGGCATCACGATCGGCTGAGCTGGGACCGGGCCCGGATCCGAACCCGGATCCGAGCCCGAATCCGAGCCCGAGCCCCAGGGTGTGCGTAGCGCGAGTGCTCGGTCGCGCGGAGCCCTCATCGGGCGCGCGATCATCTCGCCAGGTTCGAGTCAGTGACGGCCGCGAGCTGGAGCGCCAGCCGGATCTCCGGCACGTGCTGGCGGGGCGGCGGCAGGTGCGTTCGCAGGCCGGTCGGCACGAAGCCGTGGCGGGCGTAGAGCGCCTGGGCGGCGAGGTTGTGCTCGCCGACCTCGAGGATGACGTTGTGGAAGCCGCGCGTTCTCGCGTCCTCGACCGCGGCCACGAGCAGGGCATCGCCGACGCCACGGCCGCGCGCGAACGGCGCCACCCAGACCGAGTAGATACCTGCCGTTCTCGGGTCTTCGTCGGTGGCTGCCACCACACTCAGGCCGGCGTCGCGCCCGTCGAGGAACGCGAGGAGCGTGGTCGCGGCTTCGCGTTCGAGGCGCCGGCGCCAGAAGGGTTCGGGCTGGTCGTGCTCCTGGGCGAGGGTCGACCCGAAGGCGTCGGGGGCGTCGGCCAGGGCGGCGAGGCGGAGGTCGCGGGTACGAGCCCAATCCTCGACGACGGCGGGCGCCACGCGGATGGTCATGTCACCCCAGGGTAGTCCATCCGAGCCCTCAGTCGTCGAGCTCCACGCCGTGGTCCTTCAGCGACTTCGTACCGATCTCTTCGTCGAGGATCTTCCTGGCGGCGGCCTCGTAGGCAGCCTCGCGGTTATCGGCGTCGCCACCACCCTTGGCGACCAGCCAGGCGACGGCCGGGCCTGTGCCCGTCGCGACGTGATGCCCTTGGTCGCTGACGACCGACGCGACACCCACCTCGCCGCCGCCCTTCACGATTCCACGGGCGCGCATGGGTACGCCCATGGTCGCCAGCTCCATCTCGACGAGCTGGTCGCGCATGGGCTTGTTCACGCCTTTGATCCACGCCGAGGTGACCTTCACCGGGTCATCGGGCGTGGCGCCGCGCCGGAACTCCATCGACACCATGCCCGCGATGTTGTGCACGTTCTCGAGGTCGAAGCCATTGTAGGCCTCAGGCGTCTTCACCGCGACCGCGTCGTCGAGGTAGGTGTTGCCGACGAGGAACGCGGCGAACTTCGCCCGCGTGTGCGCCCGTTGCTCGTTGCTGATATCAGACTCGGCGGCGGGGACCGCGGCCGCGTAGCTCTCGATCATGCGGATGGCGCTCTCGGGATCCGACGCGAAGGCGTCGGTCGTGTGTAGCGCCAGCACCTTCTTGATCGCGGCGGTCTGGGCGTGCCCTTGCGCCTTGGCCAGGGCCCGGGTCTGTCCGGCGAAGAAGGCGGTCTTGGGATCGGTCGACGTACCGCCACCTCCGCTTCGCGCCGTGCCGCCCTCGGCGCCGCTCTTGATGTCCTCGCCGCTCGACGCCTCTTCGAACGCCAGGTCGATGACCTCACCGGCGACGCCCTTGACCGCGTCGCCCAGGATCGACTTGAACCCCTTGCCGCCCTTGACGTTCTCGAGCTCTTTGTCGGTGCCGATCGCGCCGTCGGCGACCATATCGATCACGATGCCGACCGCGCCGCCGGTCGCGCCCTTCAGCGCAGCCAGCGCCAGGGTCTGCCACAGCGGAGGCTTCTTCGGCGGGTCGACCACCTTGGATTCGTCCTTGATCTCCTCGGCCGCGAGCTCCTGGAACTTGTACTGACTGCGCAGCGCCTCGCGCCAGAGCTCGACCGCGGCGTTGAAGCGCGCGAGCTGTTTTTCATCGTAGCCACGTCCCGCAAACGTCTCCTCGGTGAGGATCTGGTCCATGCCCTCGTCGACCAGGCGATCGAGGTAGACCTGCTCGCACACGTCCGACAGGCGCACACGCAGCTCGCGCACCCGTGGCCCCTTGCCGTAGCGGCTCTGCAGGACCTTGGTGTGCTTGACGAGCTTCTTGACCAGAGGCTGGAGCTTCTCGCGCTCCGCGATGTCGTCGCTTCCCACCGCGCCGCGCATGAGGTAACGCGCCGCCACCAGGCGTGCGATGCCCAGGTTGCCCGAGGCGTCGGCGGTGGCGGTGCTCTTCCCTCCACTCGGCGTGCTGGCCGCGACGGCCTCGGCGAGCTGGTTCTCGGCGTCGGTGAGGCACGACGCCACCACCTCGAGGGTCTCTTCCGGATCGCTCTCGGCGCGGTTGGGCGCGTTGTAGCCGAACTTGCGACCGGCCCAGCTTTCGAGGAGGCCCTTGATCTGCGCGAGGGTGGGGCGGGTGCCGCTGGTGGGGGCGAGTCGCCCCGCGCGCTGGACCACGAAGCCCATGCTCGGGGCCAAGGCCTCGCGCTCCTCGGTGGTCAAGGCGGTGGCCTTGTTGGCCATCAGCATGAGATCGCTGTTGATGCGCGCGAGCGTGTAGATCCGGCGCGACTCCTTGGCCGGGCCATCGTCCATGCCGTCGAGCTCGATGTAGACCTGCGACGCCTCCGCGCCGAGTGAGCGCAGGGCGACGCGGAAGGTGGCCGCGTTGCCGGACTCGGCTGGCTTCTTTTCGAAGTGCGGCCTCGCCGGCGCTGCCACGGCGACGTCCACCGCGCCCGAGCTGTGGGCCAGGGCGTGACCGGCGCGATCGGCCTCGCGCTCGATGCGATCGAGCCCGGCATCCGTCGCGAGCTTGGCCCGCGCCCCCGAGACCGCGCCGCCGCGCGTCTGGGCGACGTGGGCGACCTCGTGACCCAGGAGCTCGAGATCGTCGGGGCGCTCGCCGGCACCGAGGAAGATGTCGTCGCCGTCGGCCATCGCGCGTGCGCCGTGGGCCTCGACCTTCGTCGACGCGGCTCCGCCCTGGTGCACGCGAACGGCGGCGAGATCGACGCCGAGCCGCTCGCCCCACGACGAGGCCGCACCCTGGAGCGGCGTGGCTCGATCGGGGCCCACGAGGCTGTCGACGAAGCTCTCGTCGCCGGACATCGATACCGCCGCCGGATCGGCGGCCGAGGTGGCGGCGGAGTCCGCCGGTTCGCCGCCGAGCCAGCCGACGGGTGCCGTCTCCCTGCGCGACGGTGCCAGGTCGTCCGTGCGCGCGCGCTTCCCGGGCGCGAACGCAGCGGGCAGATCGGTGTCGTCGACGGCCTGCTGGGACGAGCGGTACTGGCGCATTCACCGCTGCTACAGCAAGCGCCGCGCCCGCGCGCTTGCCCGTGGAACCGGCAACTTGGCGCGGACGCGATCAGATTGCCTGTGCGAACTGATCAGTCCGGAACGAGAATGGCCACCTCTCGGTGGCCAGCTCTGCGTGCGAAAGGGGGGACTCGAACCCCCACGGAGTTACCCACTGGAACCTGAATCCAGCGCGTCTACCAATTCCGCCACTTTCGCGAAGGGTTTGGAGTATATAGCTCGGCGCTCCGGATGCAAGAGGCCGGCGGTGGTTTTCCAGCCCGCCCGCGTCGCCGAAACGGCGAATGTGCTCTTGTGATCGTCCGATCCGAGCGCCGACGTGCGGCAGCGGCTTGAATCGCGGAACGCCGGTGGCATACCATCGAAAGCGCTCAGGATTTGCATGGCCAAGCTGATCGTCATCTCGGGAGACGAGCGCCAGGAATTCGAGCTGGGGGCTTTCAACACCCTCGGCCGTCATCCTGACAACACGATCCAGATCCTGGATCGAATCATCTCGAAGGAGCATGCGCAGATCCAGCGCTCCGGCGATGGGCGCTTTCTGCTCCGCGACCTGCGCTCGCTCAACGGCACCTTCTACCGCGGTGAACGAGTCGGTGAGCAGTACCTCCAGGATGGCGACGAAGTCACCATGGGCTCGACGCGCATCCTGTTCGTGGATCGCCCGAGCCAGCAGGAGCCGGTCCATCGGGTCACGATCGCGCCCGGGCTGACCGAGAGCCACATCCGGCAGCGTATCCAGGCGTCGACCGGCGACTTCATGCAGGAGCGCCAGATCACCGACGAGAAGGTGCTACGCCGCGACTACGAGCGCCTGCGCATCGGCCACGAGCTGGCCCGCGCGGTCGGCAGCGAGCTCGACCTCGAGAAGCTGCTCCCCAAGATCCTCGACAAGGCCTTCGAGCTGGTCGGCGCCGATCGCGGCGCCATCCTGCTCGCTGACTCCCCGACCGGCGAGCTGGTGCCGCGCTACGTGAAGACCCGCAACGGCAAGGGCGACAGCAACATCGTCTTGTCGCGCACGGTGATGGCCGAGGTCATGACCAACCGCGCCGCGGTGCTGTCGTCGGACGCGACCATGGACTCGCGCTTCAGCGGCGCCCACTCGATCATCATGCAGGGCATCCGCTCGACGATGACCCTGCCGCTCCTGCACGGCACCGAGATCCTCGGGCTCATGCACCTCGACTCGCTGTTCACCTCGAACGCGTTCACCGAGAAGGACCTGCAGATCTGCACCGGCATGGCCGCCCAGGCCGCCATCGCCATCCAGAACGCGCGCCTGGCCTTGCGCATCGAGAAGGAGGCCCGCGACCGCGGTCAGCTGTCGCGCCTCATCCCCCAGTCGGTCGTCGAGCAGGTGCTCAAGGGCCAGCTCACCATCGAGAAGGGCGGCCGGGTCTCCGAGATCACGATGTTGTTCTCGGACATCCGCGGCTTCACCACGATGTCCGACGGGCGCCCGCCCGAAGAGGTCGTGAACACGCTCAACGAGTACTTCGAGGTCATGGTCGACGTGCTCTTCCAGTACCAGGGCACCCTCGACAAGTTCGTCGGCGACGAGATCATCGGCCTGTTCGGCGCCCCCATCCCCCTCGACGACGCGCCCTTCAAGGCGGTCGCGTGCGCGCTCATGATGATGCAGGGCCTCGAGGAGTTCAATCGCACCCGCGCCGCCGAGGGCCAGTCGTCGATCCGCATCGGCATCGGCATCAACACCGGCAAGGTGATTACCGGGTCGATCGGCTCGACCCGCGCCCTCCAGTACACCGCCATCGGCGACGCCATGAACGTCGCCTCGCGCCTGGTCAACGTCGCCAGCTCGGGGGAGGTCATCATCTCCGAGAACACGTTCCGCTACGTCGCCGACCGCATCGACGCCACCGCGCTGCCGCCGGTGAAGGTGAAGGGCAAGGCCGAGGAGCTCAAGGTCTACCGGGTGAACGGTCTGCTCCAGCGCCAGATGCCGTCGATGTCCGAGTGGGCCGGCCCGACCAAGGCCTGAGCCCGGCGTCGCCATGATCCGGCCGGAGATCCGGACGGCGCGGTTGCGGTTGCGGCCGCCGGCGCTCGACGATCTGGAGGCCGTGTACGCCTACGCCAGCGACCCGGCGGTGGTGAAGTACATGGGCTGGCCCCGCCACACCTCGCGCGGCATGACCCGCGCGTTCCTGAAGTCGCGGGCCGAGGAGTTCGAGGCCCGCGGCACCGGCACCTTCCTCGTCGAGCTGGACGGTGCCGTGATCGGCTCGACCGGTCTCCACCTCGACGACGACGCCCCCGCCGCCACCGGCTACATCATCGCGCGTTCGCACTGGGGCCACGGCTACGCCACCGAGGCCACCCAGGCCATGCTCGCCCTGGCGCGCGAGAACGGCTTGCCTCGGGTCGAGGCCGGCTGCCACCCCGACAACGCGGCCAGCATCCGCGTCCTCGAGAAGTGCGGCCTCCGCCGCGGCGCCACCCTGCCGGCCCACATGGTCTTCCCCAACCTGTCGGGGGCGCTGACCGACCTCCTCCTGTATTCGATCGAATTCGCGCCGAAGGTCGGGGGGTGAGCGAGGAGACCTCCGAGACCGGCGTGGCCTCGCCGCGGTTGCTCGCGCTGGAGGTCACGACCTCCCGGCGGCCGCGAGCTCGAGCCGCGCATCGGTGCCGCGCTGGCCACGGTCGGCGGAAACCAGAGCGAGGCGGCGCGACGCCTCGGCATGTCGCGCGGTGCGCTGCTCGCCCGGCTCCGTGCGTGGGGCATCGTCGGCAAGCGCTGATCATCGTAAGCTCCGCGGATGGGCGATGACGAGCCAGCGACCGTCACCGCCCCGCCGCGGGGACGCACCGGCGGGCTGGCCGAGTACGCCCGCGGCACGTTGATCGGCCGCTACGTGCTCGTCGACCTGCTCGGCAAGGGCGGGATGGGCGCGGTCTACCTCGCCTATGATCCCGAGCTCGATCGCCGGATCGCGCTCAAGCTGGTGCGCGACGTCACCGGTGACGGGCGCGAGCGCCTGATCGCCGAGGCCAAGGCCATGGCCCGCGTCTCCCACCCCAACGTGTGCGCGGTCCACGACGCCGGCAGCTTCGCCGGCGGTGTGTTCATCGCCATGGAGCTGGTCGACGGCCAGACCCTCGGCGAGTGGCGCAAGCAGCCGCGCACGCGCCGCGAGATCCTCGCGGTCTTCGACGCCGCCGGCCGCGGCCTGACCGCGGCCCACGCCGCCGGCATCGTCCACCGCGACTTCAAGCCGGGCAACGTCATGATCGGCCGTGACGGCCGGGTCCGTGTCCTCGATTTCGGCCTGGCCCGCATGGGCGAGTCGACGGAGAGCCACGACACGCAGGACACGATCAGCATGACGACGTCGGACCAGAGCGAGCCGCTCGACCGCCCGAGCGAGAAGGGCGCTGGCAACGGCGGGGGCGACGGGCCGCGGGTGATGGCCAGCAAGGTGATGGGGACGCCGTCGTACATGGCACCCGAACAACGCCGGCCGGGCGCCCACGATGCCCGCGTCGATCAGTACGCGTTCGCGGTCGCGCTCTACGAGACGCTCTACGGCGAGCGACCGTTCGAGGGCAAATACGTCGACGAGGTCGCCGCCAACGCACTGGCCCATCGGGTCCGTCCGCCGCCCCGCGATCGCGACGTGCCGGCGTGGCTGCGCCGACCGCTGGTCCGGGCGCTGTCGCCCGAGGCCCGCGACCGTTTCGCCTCGGTCGATCAGCTCCTCGCCGAGCTGGCGCGCGATCCGGCGGCGCGCCGGCGGCGGGTCGCGCTGGCCGTGGCCGCGGTCGGGCTCGGC
>SXJR01000449.1 GCA_005779305.1 Myxococcales bacterium | reverse complement strand
GCGACGACGCCGTCCTCGGCCAGGCGCGCCGCCGCGCGCTCGCCGTCGCCGCTGGGCGCACCGTAGCCGGCGCCGGCCCCGTCGACGACGTCTATCAGCGCGGCGGCGCGGCGAGCCTCCCGGCGATCGACCGCGAGCTTGCGCGACCAGCGCCGCACCGCGAACGGCCGCGTGGCCCAGCCGTGACGGGCCTGCACCCCGATGACGCGACACTCCGGCGTGCCGCGCGCCATGGCCACGGCCAGTCCGGCGGTGAGCCCGCCCGAGCCCAGCGCGCAGACCACCGCGTCAGGCTGAGGCATCAACCCGTCGACGATCTGGCCGCGTAGCTCGTCGCCACCGGCGACGCAGCCGGCGACGCCGGCGCGCGACGTGCCGCCCGGCGCGATCACACAGGGACGGCGACCGGCGCGACGCAGCGACCACCACAACCGCGCGGCACGCGCGACCACGGCCAGCTCGCCGCCCACCGGATAGAGGTGCGCGCCGGCCGCCAGGGTCGCGACCAGCACCGCCCGGGCGACCTCGGTGTCCCATTGCGGGATCAGCACGCCGTGGACCTCGAATCCGGCGGCCCGACCGTGCACCGTCGTGGCCAGCACGTGGGTCGAGCCGGCCGCGCCGAACGTCACCAGGTCGGTCGCGCCTCGCGCGCCGGCGTGGCGCAGGAGCCCGACCAGCTTGCGCACCTTGCTGCCGCCGTAGGCCGCGTGGGTGCGGTCGTCGCGCTTCACGAAGATCTCGACGCCCGAGGCGGCCGACATTCGCTCGACGAACGTGAGCGGCGTCGGCGCCACCACGTCGGTCACGGCGCGAGCCCGACCAGGGCGAAGCCGGCCAGCGCCGCCGCCGCGAGCCGGCGCTGGGGACCGAACCACGGCCCGGGTGGAGGCAGCGCGCGGCTCGCCGGGTGGGTCCACAACCAGTCCACGTGCGCGCTCGCTGCCGCGACCACGGCCGGGCTGGTGACCTCGACGTCGGTCTCGGTCCAGGCGCCGTTGAACGAGTTCGGCGTCGCGTTGCACTGGCCGCCGATGACGACCGGGTCGGGACCGCGGCGGATCAGCGTCTTCAGGTGCATCATGGCGCCGGCTGCCGAGTGGAACACCCGCAGCTCGAGACCGGGCACGTGGGTGGTGCGGGCGGCGTCGAGCACGGCGCGGTTGGCGAGACCGCGGACGACGGCGGCGTGGAGCCGCGGCAAGGGCAGCGCGACCAGGTCGTCGACGAGGACGCGAACGTGGGCGCCGCGGCCGGCGGCGGCGACCAGGCGGTGCCACACCCGGAGATCGGAGAAGTACGCGGTGGCGAGATCGAGCTCGGCGCCGGGTCCGGCGGCGTCGATCACCGCCTCGAACCGCGGACGGATCTCCTCGCTGGCGAGGACCGCGGCGTCGCCGCCGTCGTCACCGCCGTCCTCGCCCCGGCCGTCACCGGCGCCACCTGGTGCCGCCGCGAGCTCGCACACCCGCTGGCGTGGCCGCGCCTCGAGCCGCTGCGGGATCTCGAGCGCGCGCGCCAGCGCCTCCTGGGCCTGGGCGAAGACGGTGCGCGCCGCGGCGCCGACGACGATGAACGCGTTCTCGTGCCAGTCGTGGGCGACGTCGATCAGGTTGTGCGAGGTCACCAGCGCCCGGGCGCCCTCGTCGATCACCAGGTTCTTGCGGTGATCCTCGACGTTGTGGATCACCTGCCAGCGATGCTGGGCCTCGACCCAGCGCTCGGCCGGGATCTGGGCCTGGCGGTGATGCAGGCGCGCGGCGACCGGAAACCAACGCCCCCGATCGAACCGGTTGTGGAACAGGTTGGCGGTGAGCACGACCACCCCCGCCTCGCGCAGGCGCGCCGCGATCAGGGTCGAGGGCGTGACCACCAGCGCCGGATCGTCGGGGGTGTTGCTGTCGAGCACGACCACGATCGGCATCGCGGGGGAGCGGCGCTGTCGCGCAATCAGGGCATCGGCGACGACGCCGGCGTGGCGGGCGGCCTCGGCCCGCGGCCGCACCAGCGAGAGGTGCCCGTTGGCCGCGAACAGGTACATCTGCAGCACGATCGAGCGCTCGGCCTGCTCGATCAGCGCGATCATCGCGTCGCGCACGCCGCGGGCGTCGCGGACGTAGGCGGCACCGGCGGTGCTCACCGCGCGGCGACTCGCTCGAGCAAGGAGGCCAGGCCGGCGCCGCCCGCCAGCTCGAGCGTGCGCAGCTGGGCCGCGAAGCTGGCCATCCCGCGCCGGTCCGACAGCGACGCGCCGCGCGCCTCGAACACGTTCGCGTCGATCCCGGTCTCGGCGGCGAGCTGGTCGATCATGCGGCGCCAGCCGGCGCGGGCCCGGCGGTCGCAGTGGACCAGCAGCGGCAGCGTCGACCAGACGTCGACCCGCACGCGCCACGGCGACATGTGATCGCGGGCGTCGCGCAGCACCCACTGATCGAGGGCGATGTGGCGGCGCTCCTCATCGGCGTGCAGGGCCATGACCTCGAGCAGCGTCGGGTCGTGCACCGGCGCCTCCGCCATCAACCGCGGCATCCACAGCGTGATCTCCTCGAACAGCGCGGCCAGGAGGAAGAACGGCACCGGGCGTGTCACCGCGACCAGGGCGTCGTCGGCGCGGGTCCAGCGCATGAAGCGCGGCTCACCGGCCGGGTACAGCTCGGGCCGGATGCGGGTCAGGAGCCGCCGGAATGCCGCGGCGTGCCGGCGCTCCTCGTCGATGAACCAGCGCCACCGCCGCGCACCGCCGGGCAAGGCGTGGGCGTGGCGCTCGACGTACTCGATCAGGTATCGCTCGAAGTGGATGAACAGCTCGCACGTGTGGCACGTCGCCAGGTGGCTGAAGCGGACGCGCGCGGCCGGGTCGAGCGAGGCCAGGCCGGCGACGGCGTAGTGCTCGACGGCGATCAGCTCCGCCTGTGGCACCGCGCCGGTCCAGTCCACCGCCGCCCAGGCCCGCTGCGAGCGGGTGCCTTCCATCGACCTGGCGGCGTCCATCGCACCCAGCATAGCGACGAACGCCACATCGCGCTCGGGCGCTTCACGCGATCCTCACCCGGCCTACAATCACGACAGCCCGTGTCCTACCGCCAGTGTTTCTTCGCGTTCCCGGTCAGCGACTGGGATCGCGACACCGTGCTCGACCTCGCGCGCACCGCGGCGTTCGACCTGGCGTCGCAGCTCGACCTGCCCGCGATCTACGTCCGCCTCAACGACGCGACCTGGGCCAGAGAGTGTGGCGCCTGGCTGATGATCTTCGGCACCACCCGCGACAGCGACCGCGTGCTCGAACGCGGGTACTTCCTCGACGCCTGGTCGGAGGCCGGGACCTACTCCGTGTTCTGCCACGACGACTCCAACGGGCTCTACCTGTTCCGCCACGTCCACCCGACCCGCGGCTTCTCGATCGGTTCGCGCTACGCCGAGGACGGCCTGATCCTGTCCGGCGATGTCGACCGGGTGACCGTGCGGCCCGACCAGGACGCGGTCTCGCTGGGGATCGCGACCGTCTACGGCAAGTCGCTGCGCTACCTCGATCTGCTCTACACCAGCACCGCCTGGCGCCTCTACGATCCCGACGCCTTCGTCGCGGCGCCCGAGGAGGTCGCGGCTCCGCTGGCGCTCCGCAACTACGTCGACGCGTGGCCCGGCGACGACCTCGACGACCGCACCGCCTCGACCCCGGAGTCCGCCGACGCGATCGCGCCCGACGATCTCCTCGGCCGCTACAACCGCGCCTGCGCCTGTGCGCTGCGGGGGGATCGCGACGGCATGCTGGCTGACCTGCGCGCGGTGCTCGCGGTCCAGCCCGAGGACGCCGAGGACGTCGCCAGCGACGACGACTTCGCGCGTTTCCACGACGACCGCGAGGTCCTGGCGATGATCGCCGAGGCCCGCGCCCGCACCGGCCGACCCGACCTGCCCATGGGGCTGCGGCTCGAGATCACCAGCACGCACGACCAGGCCTACGCGGTGCTCGCCGTGCCACCCGACGGCGTCGTGCTGCTGCGGATCGCCTATTACCCGTACGCGGAGGCTCGGCTCGCCGAGCTGGCCCGGTTGCCACCGCCGGACGCGATCACCCCCGAGGCCTGCGCGGCGTACGCGGCCCGGCTCGCCGCCGAGATCGCGAAGCACGAGGATCTGGTGGTCTCGGTCCTCGCCCTCGGCGCCACCGGGCGCGGGTTGTGCGGCTGGCTGTGCGGCGTCGCCCGGGTCTGGCGCGTCGGCGACAACGAGATCGTGTCGCCGACCCCGTACGTCGAGATCCCTCCTGGCGTCGACCTGCCACCCACGCTGATCCGTCGCTCGGTCATGCGCGACGGCGCCCGCGATGCCGCCTGGTTCGAGGCTCCCGGCAAGGCCTTCGCGATCGCCATGGCCCACCCGCTCGACGAGGACATCACCACCGACGTCGAGGTCGGCATCGCCGGCACCTGGCGCCTGTCGACCAGGCGGGTCACCACTCGTCGAGCTTGATCAGGCCCAGCCGGTGCAAGAAGCCTCCGACGACGGAGGTGGCCCCGATCAAGCCAAAGGTCATCGGTAGCGCGGTGAACGCACCCACGATCGCGTAGGCGATGCCGCCGCCGAGCAGGCACACCGCCCCGACCCCCATGATCAGGTTGCCGTCCCTGGGTGTGAATTCGTGATGCGAAGTGGACGACCGGCGAGCGCGGCGCCCGACCGGCTGCGGACGAGCCGCGGCGCTGATCACGAGGTCGTCCATCAGCGGGCCGCGCGCGGGGTCGGGGACGGCGTCGTCGAGGACACGCCACAGGGACAGCCAGGCGTCGGGCGCGACCACGAGGTCGGCGTTGCCGGCGCCCGACATCCGGATCGTCCAGCGACGACCGGTGGTGACCGCGATCATCGTGCAACCCGTGCCGTCGGGCGCGAGCTCGAGGCGGATCGCGCGGAGGTGAAAGCGTCGCCGGCGCGGGCGGCGCCGTCCCCATCCAACGTCGTTGCCCGGATCGAGCTCGAGGACACCGTCGTGGTACCGGAGGCGACCCTCACCCGGGCGCGACCACCACAGCACCGTGACGATCGCGACCACCACCGGGACCGCGAACAGCGACCCGATGACCCACGACTCCGGGAGCCCGAAGACCCCGTCGATCGGCGCCACGGTGGAGAGGTACGTCGCTGGCATGAACATGAACGACATGAGCAGTGGCCCCTTCCATTGCCACCGCAGACGCCATCCCACACGGACGTCCCACGCGGACTCCATCGATCCAGCCTACATCCCCGACCCGATCATGTGGGTTCCGGTGCATCGGGCCCGGCCAGCGCGCGCCAGGCGGCATGGGCGGCGGAGACCTCGGCTCGCCAGTACTCTGTCGGCGCGTAGGTCTCGGCCTTCTCGTGTCCGCTGGCGTGCTCGTGTTCGACGTCCGCCTGATCCCGACGCGTCCGCGCGTCGCGCAGGCGCTCGACGGCGGCGGCGAGCTCGGCGGGTGGCGGCCGGGTCATCATCGTGCTTGCCATGGTTGCATGGTGCGCTACCCGAGACCTAACCCGCGCGCCGAGCGGAGCTTGATACCGTCGGAGCATGGGGGAATTCGCGATCAGGGTCATCGGCCTGGGTCTGGGTGTGCTCGCGCTGGCGGCGTCGACCAGCGACGGAGGAGGCGGCGACAAGATGCCGGGCGAGGCCTGCTCCGGCGACGAGGAGTGCGTCGAGGGCTCGATCTGCTTCAACGAGTTCTGCGTCGGCGACGGCGTGCTGCGCTTCACCCTGGCGTGGAGCGTCGACTCCGACTTCGATCTGCACGTGATGACGCCGCGCGGCAGCCACATCTACTGGCAGTCGACCACCGGCGACGGTGGGACGCTCGACGTCGATCAGTGCGTGTCGAACTGCAGCGCCGGGTCCCACGTCGAGAACGTGGTCTTCACCGAGAGCGCGCCGCTCGGCCAGTACCAGTACTGGGTCGAGAACTTCAACGGCCGCTCGGCCGGCCCGTTCACCGTGAGCGTGAGCGGCGTCGGCCTCACCATCCCGCCGCTGGGCGAGACCCTGCCCGCCACCTCGGGCGCGGTCTCGGCGACCTACGTCATCGAGTATCGGTAGGCGGCTCGCCGCCGGCGAAGTCGCAGCCGTCGAAGCGGGCGCCGGTCACGTGACAGTCGCGCAAGCGAGCCTGACGGAAGCTCGCGTGCGAGAGATCGGCGTCGAAGAGCAGGGTCTCGGTCAGCGTCGCCTGGTCGAAGCAGGCGTCGATGGCGCGCAGGCGGCCCCACTCGCCACCGATCGCCGTCACGCCGACGAAGGACGCGCCGGCGGCGTCGGCGCCGGTGAAGGCGCAGCGCTCGAGCAGGGCCCCGTCGAAACGCGCCCCGGTGAGCACCGCGTCGTGGAACCCCACGGCGAAGGCGCTGGCGCCGTCGAACCGTGCGCCGACGAGCGACGCGCCGCGAAAGGCGGTATCGAACAGCCGGCAGCGCCCGAGCGTGGCGCCGTCGAAACGGCTGCTGGTGAAGACCATGTCGCCGAGGTCGGCCTCGCCCAGGTCGGCGTGGCTGAAGTCGACGCTGTCGAAGATGGCGGGCCGCGCGTCCTGTCGGAACGCGTTCCAGGCCGCCGCGCCGCGCCACAGGATCTCGATCTGCGCCAGCAGCGGCTGCCAGAACGGCTCGACCTCGACGCCGGTGAGCCGGGCGCCCTCGAGCCGACAGCGGGTGAGCTGTCGCCCGTCGGCGCGCGCGCCGGTGAGATCGGCGCCGGTGAGATCGGTCTCCTGGAGGTTCGCGCCTCGCAGATCGGCCAGGCCGAGGTCCGCGTCGCGCAGCACCACGCCGGCCCCGGGCCCGTGACGCGCGCGCTCGGTGTTGAACGCGTCGGGGTCGCGTCGCAGCAGGCTCACCCATCCGCCGGTGTCGGCGAGCCCGAGCATCGACGAAGCTAGCGGCGGCCCTCGGCGGCGCCGTCGGCCTCGGCCGCGGCCGCGTCGAGCGTGGCGCCGGTGAGCATCGCGCCCACCCCGGCGAGCGGCGAATCGGCGGCCATCAGGATCTCGCCGATGATGGTCGCGGCGATCGAGCCGCCGTGCAACGCGGCCGACCGCGCGGTGCGCGGACGGTAGTGACCGGCGCCGGTGAACCAGAAACCGCGCTCGTAGCCGAAGATCGGGCCGGGCTCGGGGTAGCGCCAGCTCTCCTGGAACTGCTCGGAGGCGACGCGGGCCGCGTCGATGCGCATGGACAGCACGCGGGGCCGCGGCGTCGGCGGGGCCAGCAGGAACGACGAAGGCATCACCGAGGACGGCGGCGCCGGCGTGGTGACTACGGGCGCGGGCGCGGCCGGCGCGGGCGACGCCGGCGGCGTCGCCGGATCAGCGGACGCGGTCCCGGCGATGGCGACCAGCAGGAGCGCAGCGCGGACGGTGCCCTTCATGAGGACCATGATCGCCACGAATCGCGGGGTTGACCAGTCAATTCACGTCATCCTCACCTGCGAACCAACCCGTGGCACTTCTTGTACCTCTTGCCGCTACCGCACGGGCACGGCTCGTCGCGGCCGGGCGTCGCCGTGGCCGCCGCGGGCGGGGTGACACCGTCGACGTAGACCCAGCGGCCCTCGGCGCGGCGGAAGCGCGAGCGCTCGCGGTGAGCGAAGGCCACGCCGCGGGTGGCGCCGCGGGCGATGAACTCGACGATGCCGGTCTCGTCGTCGACACCACCGGCGCTGACCGAGACGATCTCGAGGCCAGCCCAGACGGTGTCACGCGACCACGCGGTCGCCGCGGCGACGTCGAGCCCACCGCGGGTCTCGGGATCGTGGGTCTCGATCAGGTAGTCGATCGCGCCGCGCGTGTACGCGGTGTAACGCGAGCGCATGAGCTCGAGCGCGGTGGGCGCCGGCGCGCCGGCCAGGAAGCGACCGCAGCAGGCCGGCACCGCCAGCGTCGAGCCACACGGGCAAACGTCGGCTTCGGCCACGACCGTGAGTCTATCGTGGCCTCGACGCCTTCAGCGCGCGGGTCCGCAGTCATCGACGCCGCTGGCGTGGGCCTCGCACGCGTTGCCGTAGATCTCACCGTCGCTGCCGCGCACCGGCTGGTAGATCTCCGGGCAGATCCGCGGCCGCTCGGTACAGAAGCCGCCGCCATCGGCGATCCCGCAGTCGTCGAACGTGTAGTCGCAGTACTCGTCGTCGTCGCAGGTGAAGCCGGCGAACCCACCGCACTGCCGCCCGCTGCCCGGATCGCCGTCGTCGTCGCCCAGATCGAGCGTGCACGAGCCCAGCAAGCAGGCAAACAATGGCGCGAGCAAGCGACGCATCCCCGTCGATCTTGCACGGCTCGCGCCGGCTCGCCAACCGCGCCAGGTCGCACACTTGCGCGCGCCGCCCCTCAGGAATCCGAGGGCGGCGGGAAGGCCGCCCCATCGAATCTCGTATGATGCTGGGCCAACCGGCCCACCATGCGTGCGACAACGGAGCGAACGAACAACCATGGATCTGCGCCTGCACGTGGTGTGGCTGACGGCGTTCGCTTGCGGAAGATCACCTGACCGTGTGCCTGAGCGACCGTCACCATCCGATGCGAAGGACGCCATGAGCCTCGACGCTCCGGCCGGCACGCCGACGCCGGGCCCCGTACCGAACATCGATCTCGGAACGACGTTCGAACCGATCGGGTTCGTGCCCGGCCGATACGCCGTGCTGGTCCAGCGAAACATGTGGGGAGCACACGCGCGGAACCACGTGTCGCATCGCTCGAACGCGTCACTGGTCCTGGACCTCGGTGCGGACGCAAGCGCGACCGTGTGTCAGGGCTGGCGCCATGCGCTGAGTGTCGACGGCACCAGCGTCAGCCAGGACCAGCGGTTCAGCCTCCAGCAGGGGTTCCGCGGCCAGTACGGGCTGCGCGACGGAGAGGTCGACGTCGCCCTCACGGCCGATGAATCGGTCTGCCCCGAAGTGCGCGAGGGTCAGGCGCCGGCGCGCGCGCCCGCGATGACCCTCCGGTGCGTGCTCGCGCGGCCCCGCGGTCACGCGTCGTTGACCGCGCCGGTGCTCCTCTGCGAATGGCGCGAGGCGGATGACTTCGCGCGTTACGCGTTCGCTGCCGACGGGCTCGCCCCCGGTCACTGGCTCGTGCTCGGAAGCGGCGATGGCCTCCATGCTCGCGCGACGGGAAAAGCGATCTCGACCGACGGCGCCCCCGTGAAGGTGGTCCTCGAATCGCTGACCTCGAGGCTCGAGCACGATGCGTGGGCTCGGCCGTTGCCGCGCGTGGAGAACGTGCTTGAGCCGTGATCGCGATCGCCGTGGCCGAGACGACGACGCGTCGACCTCGACGTCCGCGGTCGAGGTCGGCAAGCGCACGCTCACCGAGTCGCTCGTCGTCCAGCGCAAGCCGGCGGGCGGCGGTGGGTTGCCGTTCCTCGATGTGATGCTCAAGGCCAATGTGCAGGAGACGGCCGCCGCTGGCGTCGCCAGTGGCAACGCCTCCCTACCCCACCTCGATCGGATCCAGGCTTCCTTCGGTGCCGAGCACGATCTGTCAGGCGTGCGCGCCGGCGTCGGTGGCGACGCCGGACAGGCCGCGGCGGACATCGGCGCCGCGGCCTACGCCACGGGGGACCGAGTCGCGTTCCAGCAAGCGCCCGAACTGCACACCGCCGCCCACGAGGCGGCGCACGTGGTGCAGCAGCGCAGCGGCGTCTCGCTCTCGAACGGCGTTGGCGCGGAAGGCGACGCGTACGAGCGTCAGGCCGATGCGGTCGCCGATCGCGTGGTCGGCGGCGCGTCGAGTGCCGACCTCCTGCCCGGTGGGGGCGGAGCCGCGCCCACCGCCGCGGTACAGATGCGTCGCGTGCCGGGCAACGTCGAACCGCTCGTCAACACACCACCTCTCGGCGACGAGCCGGCCAACCTCGATGCCCACCGCAAGGGACTCAAGCTGGTCATCGAGCGGGCCGAGGCCAGCCTGCGTGCCCGGGACGCGAACAACGGCACCGAGCTCTTCAAGGCGTACATGCGCGAAGCCTTCGACGGGCTACCCAAGGACGAGCCCGTCGAGCCGGGCGAGCTCCTCGTGCGCAAGACCAAGGCGCTGGCCACGATCGCTCCCGACCTGGCGATGGGCGATCCAAAGCAGGTCGAGAGCGGTGCCCGGCGCGGCAGCGACGACAAGGCCAACCTGCGCAAGCTGGTTACCAACGCCAACAAGGTCTTCGACGAGATCGCCAGCGGCAGCCGCGACGGGGATGTCGAGGATGTATTCGGAGCAGCGCACGTCGCGACCGCCAAGCGCAAGTACGCCAAGGCCCGTCGCGAGCTCAAGCACATGCTGCGCGACGACGAGGTCCTGTCGGACCGTTCGGGATTTGCCGGCGAAGTGGGGCTGGGTGGCTACGCGACGTATCACGAGAAGATCGTCGTCTCGCCCGGCACCATCGACAACCCCGACGCCGCCGAGTCGATCGGCCTCATCATCCACGAGGCGATGCACGCCGGGAACTCCGAGATCCACGATGCCGGCAACTACATCGGCTCGGGCGACGCGTTCAAGACCGAAGCGACCAGCGTCAAGCTGACCAACGCCGCCCATTACGAGGTCGTTCCCCGACGGATCCTGGCCATCGAGCCCTCATTCGCCGGTGTGACCTTCATCCCCGCCGGCGCGACCGTCGGCGGGGTCACCGCGGCACCGCTCACCGACGCGATGCAGGCCCAGCGCGCGTGCGCCACGGAGCTGCGCGAGGCGTGGAGCCACGGCATCGACGTCACGAGCTTCGTTCGCGACGTGCGCGTCAACCCGCGCCTCTGGAAGGAGAAGTTCGACAAGAAGCGCTACTCGACGATGCTGGGCTTCTGGTCGCCGTTGATGGCCTTGACGATCCACGAGAAGAGCGACGTCGATTCGCGGTCTCGCGACCCGGCGAAGCAACCGGTCTCCGACATCGATCTGGCGCTCGCCGAAGGTGTCTGCCGCCGACTCCGCAACGCCAAGGGGAGTCTACCGCGCAATGAGGCCGATCTCGCCACGTTCGAAGCCGATCACTCGACCGAGGCGGAACGCACCGCGGCGCACGCGTCGGTGGACAAGCACAGCGCCTTCCTGAAGCGCCTGGTGCTGGGCCTGCCCAACGTCGGGCCGATCACCGGCAGCCTGGACAGCGACATCAAGCTCGTCACCGAGCTGGGCACGCGAAGCTGGGATCAGATCATGAACCCGTCGGCCAGCGACGCCGACGGCGAGGAGACGTCGCCGCCGCCGAGCGGCGACCACGCCCACGATCGCCACGACCAGCCCCATCACCACGAAGCGCCGGCCGACGCCTGAGCGTCGGCCACGGGCGCCGAAAATGTGTTCGGCGGCCGTAACCGGCCGCCGAGCGTGACGTTTCCCCTTCGAAGGTTCGCGATCCAGTTCGTCTGCACCGAGCCACCGTTGCGTCACCGCCGCGATGGCTGCCTCACATGGAGCTGGCTGCTCTACAGAGTGTTGTCTGTATCTTCGTAGCGGCGCTTCTGGGTTGCACCGCTCCCACCGTTGCCTCGCCATTTCGGGCGGACCGAGGTGGTCTTTCGTCGATACCGTCCCCCGTCTTCGGTGAAGAATCCGGGTTCATCCTCTCGTGAGCTTGGCTCTCCTCCTGAGTTCGTCGTGCCTACGTCGGCCCGCGTGCCGCGGGCGCCTTCCTTGGGGTTTCCTTACCTCTTCGCGACGTCAGCCCTGCGAGTCCACGATCCGGTGAGCATCCCGAGCCCACCTCTGTTCCGCCCTCAGCGTTTCACACGCTCTCGACGGCTTGCTCCTCGCAGTGCCTTGCAGGCTTGTTTCATCCTGCTGCCACGTCCAGGTTTCGCGCTCCAGGGGGTTCCTCCCCCGACCCAGCCAGACCACCTCGTCGGTGGCCCGTCCCTCCTCGCCGTTGGTACCGCCCGCCTGTCACCGGTTGCCCGATGACGCCAGCAGACTGCACGTCGACCTCGAGGTCTTGATCCGAGCCGAGATCCGCAGCACCCGCGGAGTGTTTAGCTCCGGCAGATACCCGCGTCCCCTCCTGCGCTTCGCTCCTTCGGGCTTCACTCGACCAGTCCTGGAAGCGTCGTTACGACTTCCTACGCTCGGGCTTTGACGTCCGGTGCTCGCTGTGCCCCGGCCGCTGACCTGCAGCGTGTTTCGACTGATCTCGTTGACGAGCTATCCCTAGTTCATCCTCCCGTTCGAGCTTTCTGGCCTGCCCTCGCCGCCGGGTTGCCCCGTCGACGAGCACGAGGCCCGCCTTCATCCGTGGTCCGTTACGACCGCCGAACGAGGATTCCTATTTGCAGTCGGTGTGCCACGCTCGCGGACGTCGCAAGCGCGCGGTTCTCCGCCGACGCCACCCACTGATGCGTGTTCTGGCTACCGACACCCCTGTGGACAGGCTGAGAACTTCCTGTGCCGCGATCGTAAAGGGCGTTCGGCGAGCGCGAGTTTCGGCTCCAGCCGTCGTCGTGGCGAACAGGTGTGCGGACCTGCACAGCTGGTACTACGGTGCCGCGATCGCTCGCAGTGAATCCGGAGTTTCCTGGAGCACGCCGCGGCGTCGACCAGCGCGCGTTCTCGGCGATGCCGATGCCGGCGCCGATGGCGCGGGGCTGGGCCACGCGCTCGAGCACCGTGACGCGCCCGCCCGCGCCGGCCAGCAGGAGCGCGGTGACGGCACCGCCGATCGCACCGCCGACGACGATGATGTGCTGATCGTCCAGCCTCACGGAGTCAGGCGATTCTATCCGTTCACGGGCAGGTCGGCGCGACCTGGGCCCGCGACGCAGGTCGCGCTCGCAGTAGAAGCCACTGGCCCGCGCCGGTCTGCGTTGATCACGGCGTCGCCGCTGGCACCTTCGGGGCCGGCGCGGCCGGTGCCGCAGGCGCCGCCGCTACCGCCGGTGCCGGCGCCACGCCACCCGGCTTGCGGCCATCGCTGACCAGCGTGTTCATGTCGATCCAGCCAATCAGCTGGGACTGGGCCACCGCCCACGAGCCCTCGGGCTTCTGGTGGAAAGTGAGGAGGTCGTCGAGGCAGATGACGATCTTCGATTCCTTGGCCTCGAGGCCACCGCCGTCGATGGTGGTCCACTCCTCCCACTTGCCGGGCCGCGGCTGCGCCGGGCCCGCGGGCTGCCCCTTCTTGGCGGGCGGCTTGAACGTCGGCGGATCGATCGCGACCTTCGACTTGAAGACCGCGATGTGCTTGAAGGAACCCTTGGCAAGCGTGACCTTGGTATCGGCCTTGACGCCATAGGGCTGGGCCGAGGCGGCACCGCTCAGGATGTACTCGCCGGGCTTGGGACGACCGTTCTTGAGGCCGGGCTGCGGCTTGATCCACGCGTCGTCCTTCGCGTCGATCGCGGTGAGGTCCTTCTGGAGCTTGTCGATCTTGTCCTGGATGCCCTTCCTCGACTTCTCGATCTTGGCCATGGCGGCGTCGACCTGCCTGAGCGCGTCCTCCTTGGTCTTGAGCAGGGTGTTGGTCTGGATGTCGGCCTGCTTGTTGCCGCTGTTCTGCTTGCCCTTGAGGTCCTTGATCTCCTTCTTCATGTCCGCTTGCCGCTTGGCGGTGTCGGCGATGGGCTTGTCGAAGTTGTGGATGCTCTTCTGAAACGCCTCGAGCGACGTGTGGAGCTCGATCTCCTTGTTCATCATCATCAAGAACTGGGGCAACAGCCTGGCCAGGTTGGTCTGGTCCTTGGCGCCCTGCCCCACCGCCTTGGTGCCGTCGCCGAAGGTCTGTCCCGCGAACTCGATGCACGTGGTGAAGTTCTTCATCGGCGTGCCGAGCGGGAGTTTGAGCGAGATCGTCTCGCCGAAGATCTTGCCGAGCTTGATCTGGACCATGCCTGACCGGATGTCGTCGATCCTGGCCTGGGACACGATGTTGGTCTTCTCCTTCAGCCGCTTCTCGGCGGCGGCGAGGACCGCCTTGCGCAGCTTGTCGCCCTCGGTGTCGGGCGGCGGCGCCGGCGGCGCGGCAGCGGGCGCTGCGGGTGCGCCCGCAGGAGGTGCCGCAGCACCGGGCTTGTCCTCCTTCTGGATCACCGCGGTGCGGCCGCCGCCGCCGGGGCCGTGATCGAGCAAGGACTCGGCGCTGCGGCCGGCGACGACCGCGTCGGCGACCCGATCGGCGTGTTGCTCGTAGGGATCCCCCTGCTCGCCCATGCCACCCTTGAGCGAGACGCCCTGCCGCTGCTGCACGACGTGGGCGGCCTCGTGGGCGGCGGTGTGAAGCGACGGCGCCGAGCCGAACGCGATCTTGGTGCCGGTCGCGTAAGCCTCGGCGCCGAGCGCGACCGAGGCCTGGGTCGCGGCGCCGCCGACGTGCGCGGAGACGCCGGAGACGTCGTGGCGACCGAACGACGCCTGGATCGTGTCGAGGTGCGGCAGGGGTCCGCCGCTGCCGGCGACGCCGCGCTCGGCGGTGGCGTGCGCGGCCGAGCCGCCAAGGTGCAGCCCGAACGGATCGTCGTAGACGCCCGCCGCTGTCGCCGCACCGGGCCGGGCGTCCGGCGGCGGTGCCGCGCGGAGCTGGAGGGCGCCGACCGGAACGTCTGTCGCGTCGGCCTCGACCTCCGCCATCACCGCCGCCGCCAGGCCGTCGGACCGCGACCGCTTGCCGGCCACGCGCTGGACCGGAGACGCGGAGTTGGTGCTGCTCGACTGCCGACGGCGTTCCTGCTGGTTCATGTCCTGCCCTCGAGATGACCGAGACGGAGGGCCTGGATTGTGACCGGCGGGCCAGCGCACACCGGCCGAGCGGGCCGAACTCACAACGATCGACGGCCCCGCGCCACAGTAGGATGCCGGCCATGAAGCCCCTGCGCGATCGGATCGCCATCGTCACCGGCGCCAGCCGGGGCGGCGGCCGCGGCATCGCCGTCGAGCTCGGCGCCGCCGGCGCGACGGTGTACGTCACCGGGCGGACCAGCCGCGGGGCGCCGGCGCCCGACTACGCGCGGCTGCTCACCGAGATGTCGCTGCCGGTCATCCCCGGCACCATCGAGGACGTCGCCGAGGAGGTCACCGCCGCCGGTGGGCGCGGCATCGCGGTGTGCTGCGACCACGGCGATCCTGCGCAGGTGCGCGCGCTGGTGGCGCGCGTCGAGGGCGAGGCCGGCCGCATCGACGTCCTGGTCAACAACGCGTGGGGCGGCCACGAGACCCTGGTCGGCGACGAGCTGAGCAAGCCGTTCTGGGAGCTGTCGCTCGACCACTGGCGCTCGATGTTCGACCACGGCGTGCGCAACCACGTCGTCACCTGCCACGCCGCCGCGCCGGTGTTCGCCCGCCAGCAACGCGGCTTGATCGTCACCACCACGTTCTGGGACCGCGGCACGTACATCAGGGGCAACCTGTTCTACGACCTGGCCAAGAGCACGATGAACCGCCTGGCCTTCGACGTCGCCGAGGAGCTGCGCCCGCACGGCGTCACCTCGCTCGCGGTGGCCCCGGGCTGGATGCGCACCGAGATCATCCTCGCCGCCTTCAAGACCGACGAGGCCCACTGGCGCGACGTGCCGCCGCTCGCACGCACGGAGTCACCGCGCTACCTCGGCCGCGCTGTCGCCGCCCTGGCCGCCGACCCCGACGTCCACCAGAAGACCGGCGCCGTCCTCATGGCCGGCGACCTCGCCACCGAATACGGCTTCACCGACCTCGACGGCCGCGTGATCCCGCCCTTCGAGATGTAAGCTCGGCGGATGCCGACGACGATCGTGGAGCGACCGGTGGCGGAGGTGGTGCTGCGCGCGCTCAAGACGGTGGCGCAGGCCAGCCGCGGCCTTCACGACAGCGAGCGCGACCTGCTCGAGGCAGCGGCGCAGGTGCTGGCGGTTGACGTGCCCGTCGCCGAGCTGGCGCCGATCGCACCCGAGGAGGCCGGCGCGGTGGTGGTCGACGAGCGCGACCGCACGCGCCTGCTCGAGGCCATGCTGCTCATGGCGCTGATGGATCAGGAGGTCGATCGGCCGGAGCTCGACGTGATCGATCGCTTCGCGGCGGCCTGGGACATCGACGAACCGCGGGTCAAGAACCTGCACCAGTACGTCGACGGCCACCGCGCCCGCATGAAGCTCGACGTGGTCCGCCGCAGCTACTTCGCGCAGAAGGTGTTGCCCGAGGCCTGGAAGGAAGGGGGCCTGCGCGGCATCTGGAAGGCCTTCGGCCCCCGCTTCGGCAAGGCCACCGATCCCGAGCTAGCGTGGCGCTACAAGCAGCTCGGCCTCCTGCCCGAGGGCACGCTTGGCCGCGAGTACTGGACCCACCTCACCTCGCGCAAGTTCGCCATGCCCGGTGAGCCCTTCGGATTCCCGTGGCAGGTCGTCCACGACATGGGCCACCTCCTCGGCGATCACGACACCGATCCCGCCGGCGAGATCGAGCAGGCCGCGTTCGAGGCCGGCTACATGAAGCGCGATCCGTTCTTCCTCATCTTCGCGACCACGATGATCTTCCACCTCGGGTTCCCGGTCCTCGGCGACGATTACCTTGGCGTGAGCAAGGGCGCCTTCGACGCCAAGCGCGCGGCCCGGGCCTACGCCCGCGGCATGGCCTGCGCCGTCGACCTCACCGACTGGGACTACTGGCCGCACGTCGGCCGCCCGATCGACGACGTCCGCCGCGAGCTCGGGATCGCCCCGCGGTAGCGTATCGTCCGCCCATGCTCGCGCCTGCCTCGCCCCTCCTCGAGCGCGTCCGCGCGCTCGCCCCCACGCTCGCCCGCCATCGCCCGTCGCACGACCAGCAGCGCCACCTCGACGACGAGGTGGTGGCCGCGTTGCAGGAGGCGGACGTGTTCGCGGCGCTGGTGCCGCGCGAGCTCGGTGGCGCCGAGCTGGCGCCGGTCGAGTACCTCGAGCTGCTCGAGACCCTCGCGGCCGGGGACTCGGCGACCGCCTGGTGCGTGATGACGGCGTCGACGTCGACGCTCCTGGCCGGCTATCTGCCGCGCGCGACCGCCGAGGCGCTGTGGCCGGGGGCGCCGGCGCCATTCTTCGCCGGCATCTTCGCGCCCATGGGCCGGGTGATCGAGGAGGACGGGCTATCTCGGCTGAGCGGACGGTGGTCGTGGGCCTCGGGCTGCCGCCATGCGCGCTGGCTCGCGGTCGGCGCCCTCGCCGAGCGCCGCCACGTGGTGTGTTTCGTGCCGGCCGCCGAGGCCCGGATCGTCGACAACTGGGACACCCTCGGGCTCGCCGGCACCGGCAGCCACGATCTGATCATCGAGAACGTGGTGGTCGCGCCGGCGCGGATCACGTCGGTCTTCGACCGGCAGCCGTGGCCGGCGGGCGCGCTGGCACGAGCACCGCTGTTCGGGGTGCTCGCGCTCGGGATCGCCGGCTGCGCGCTCGGCATCGCCCGGGCGGCGCTCGATCATCTCGGCCGTGGCATCGGGGCCGAGGCGCCAACCGCGGCGTTCGCGCGTCACGCCGAGCTGACCGCGCAGCTCGGCAGCGCCCGGGCTTACCTGCGAGAGACCGCGGTCCTCACCCACGACGCTGCCGCGCGTGGCGAGGTGTCGCCGACGGTACGCGGGCAGCTACGGCTGGCGGCCAGCTTCGCCGCCGCCCGCGCCGCCGAGGTCGTGCGCGCCGCCTTTCACGCCGGTGGCGGGGCCAGCGTGCGCACCGGCAGCGTCCTCGGCAACGCGCTGCGTGACGTCGAGACCCTGCTCACCCACCGCATGGTGGCCGACCGCGTGCTGCCGGCGACGGCGCGCGCCATGCTTGGCGTCGGTGCGCTTCCGCCGGATCTCTGAGGCGCTCGGTTCCGATCACGAATGCGGTTCGAGGTAGCTCCAGCAGTAGCCACAGCGCGAGGCG
>SXJR01000448.1 GCA_005779305.1 Myxococcales bacterium | reverse complement strand
TTTCTCGTGACCGAACAGCTCGCTCTCGATCAGCGTGGCGGTCACCGCGCCGCAGTCGAACACCACCAGTGGGCACGAGTTGCGCGGGCTCTGCTCGTGGACCGCGCGTGCGAGAACGTCCTTGCCGGTGACGGTCTCGCCGGTGAGCAGGACGGTCACCTCGCTCGCCGCCAGCTTCTCGAGCATCGAGAACACCGCGCCCATCGACAGGCTCGAGGAGACCGCGCTGCCGAAGCGCAGCAGCTCGGCGACCGGCGCGTCGGTCTCGACGAACAGGCGGGTCGATCCCAGCACCGCGACCACGCCGGGCGCCAGGATCACCTCGCGGATGGCGGCGCCGCCTACGAACGTCCCGTTGGTCGAGCCCAGATCGCGCAGCACCACGCCCACCGGTGTCGGCTCGAGCTCGCAGTGAAGCCGTGACACGTGCTGATCGGCCACCATCAGATCGACGTCGCTGCCGCTGCCGATGCGCAGGCGTCGCCGGCCCAGGGGCTCGCGCTCGACCGTGCCGTCCGGAGCGACCACGCTGACCCATCGGGCCACCGGAGGCTCGAGCAGGTCGATCTGCTGGGTGGTGTCACGACGACGCGGCATGTCGAAAAGCATCCCAACCGGCCGGGGCATCGTCCTCCGGATTCCGGTTGGTGGCCACCGGATTCCGGAGGGTCGTGCCATTGTGTCATCGGTGGCGACTTGCGGCGACGGGCAAGTCATCAGGATCGTGAGCGATTGGAGCCGGGTTCACGATCGACGGCGTGGCACGCATGTTGATAAGTATCAGGTCAGCCATGTTGTTCTCACTGCTTCCTCTCGCTGCGATCGGCTGGCTGTCAGCTGCATCGGCCGCGACCACCCCGCCTTCGGTGGTGGACGCGGCCGATCAGGCTGCCCTCCAGCTGACCGAGCAAGCGGCGGACGACGCCACCGTGGCGGTCCCGGTGTTCGACGTGAACCATCGCGAGTTCCGGACCTTCCGGATCGGTCGCGACGGCACGGTGGACGACGCGACGCGCAAGGAGATCGATCGCATGTTCCGGTGCAAGCGCACCGGGCACAGCCACGAGATCGATCAGGGCTCGCTCGCCATGCTCGCCGACGTCTCGGCGCACTGGCCCGGCCAGACCATCGAGCTGGTCTCCGCCTACCGTCGCGTCGATCGTCGCACCTCGCGTCACCGCCAGGCCCGCGCCATCGACTTCCGCATCAAGGGCGTGAAGATGACCGAGGTGCGCGACTACGTCTGGGCCACCAACACCGAGCTCGGCCTCGGCTGGTACCCCAAGCAGAACTTCATCCACATGGATCACCGCCCCGGCGACGCCGACTACGCCTGGACCCAGATCGGCGGCCGCGAGCGCAGCCGGCCCTCCTGGTCGATGCGCGTGCGCCGCAACGAGACCCTGCGCGTCCCCGGCAGCCGCGCCGGCGTGTGACAGGGGACGGTGTCAACTTTGTCAACTTTGCGTCCGTCCGATCAGATCCGGGCGCCGTTTCAGGGCGTTCTCACGGCGTCCAGTCCAGCGCGGGACCGCGCACGTCGTAGGTGACGGTGCCCATGTGCGCGCTGACGTGGGCGACCACGCCGTAGGTGCCGCCCGGGATGGGCAGCCCGTCGAGGTCGTCGCCGGTGAAGGCGAGGCGCCGGGTCATGCGCACCAGCTCGCCGGGGACGGTGGTGCGGGCGAAGGCGAGCTCGTCGCCGTCGTCGGGATTCTCGGGCGTGGGATCGACGCGCAGCTCGACGTCGATGGTCGACAGCGAGACCGTGATGAAGGCGAGGTCGCGCGGCGTCTGGTTGCCGTCGATGGCGAGCTGGTCGTCGCTGAAATCGAGGCCCTGAGCGTAGATCAGGCGCAGCGGGCCACCGTCGTACACGGTCGACGTCGTGGCGCAGCCGCCGAAGGTGGCCTCGATGCGATAGATGCCCAGCGGGATCGAGCCGCCGCTGGCGTCGAGCGCGACGTCGACGCCGCCGAGGCCGAGATCGATCTGACCGCTGACCGCGACCCGGCGCGGGCCCTCGACGAGCACGAAGCCGGCCACGGCGCCGGCGGCCGTGATCGGTGACCAGGCCAGGCCGACGCTGCCGCCGGGGACCAGCTCGCTGGCGCCGCCGGGCGCGGTCAGGGCGAAGGTGCCGGGTACCTCGGGGCACCCGGTGCCGCTGCCGTCGTCGGCGACGCAGCCGGCGGCGATCGCGGCGATCGTCGCGACCTGCGCGGCGGCCGCGATCAGGTGGCGAAGCGGAGCGTGCCGTCCCATGTGGTCACCAGGTCGCGAGTCTCGACGCGCGACCACGAGAAGTCTCGCACGAGATCCGCAGGCCCGAGCGGCGTGTCGTCGGCGCTGAGACCCACCGCACGCGCCAGCAGCCCGCACAGCTCGTCGCCGCGGTAGCGCGCGCGCAGCTCGCTGGCCGGCGCAGAGCCGTGCAGCTTGGCCAGCTTGTCGCCGTGCGCCGCCACCAGCAGCAGATGGTGGCGGTACACCGGCGTGGGCACGCCGAGCACGCGTTGCAGCGCGACCTGGGTCGCCGACGACGGCGCGATGTCCTTGCCGCGCACCACGCGGGTGACCCCGCTGGCCGCGTCGTCGACGACGACCACGAGCTGGTAGGCGATCACGCCATCGCGCCGGAGCACCACGGGATCGCCCATCTCCGCCGCCGGATCCTGGGACAGATCGAGGCCGCCCTCGTCGACGAGTGTCATCGGGCCGTCGTCGAGCTGGGCCCGCAGCGGCTCGGTCGAAGCGCGCCAGCCTCCGGGTGGCAGGGCGCGCCCGCGGCAGGTGTTGGGGTAGGCCCAGCCGCCGTCGGGCGCGCGCCGACCGCCGGCGCGATCGCGGCGCGAGCAAGCGCATGGATAGAGCCGACCGGCGGCGGCCAGGCGATCGAGCGCGGCCTCGTGATCGGCGCGCCGCGCGGCTTGATCGACGACCTCGTCCCAGTCGAGCCCGAACCAGGCCAGGTCGTCGATCATCTGCGTGGCCCACTCCGGGCGACAGCGCGTGTGATCGAGGTTCTCCAGGCGCAGCACGATGCGGCCGCCGGCGGCACGCACGTCGAGCCACGCCAGGAGCGCAGCGAGCAGCGTGCCGGGATGGGCCTCACCGGTGGTCGACGGCGCGAAGCGTCCTACCGGCAGCATCTCGCCGACCGTAGCACCACGGATCCTACTTCTTCGAGTGGTGCCCGTGGATCGAGATCGGCCGCCCCCGTCGTCGGCCGTGGCCGCCGCGGCCCAGCGATTGGCCGATCGGGGCAAGCCGGAGCGGCCACAGGTCGGCGAATGAGCGCGCGATGACGCGCCCCACCCTGCCGCTGGTCCTCGCGCACGCGACCCACTGGAGCTCATCACCAGCTCGTCGACGCACGTCCCCGGCGCCGGGCACTGCTGTAGCCGAATGAAGTCCGGATCATAAGTTGCGTACTTCCGGTCGGTTACGCTCCTGGAACGCGACGCGGAAGATCCGGGGCCCGCCCACCGTACAATGCCCGAGGGGTTCATGCTCCGCAGCGAGGAGACGACCGTGACGCACGCGCGCCAGCACGAAGCACAAGTCGAGGGCGGACCGGGTGAAGGCGCGGTCGTCGCGCAGCAGGTCGACGCCGACCTGGCGACCCGCCTGCAGAAGCTCGCATCGCAGGGCGGTCCCGAGGCGGTCGGCCGCTACGTGAACGGCCTGCGCGGCGGGCAGCGCAACGCCGCGCTCGAGGTGATGCACCAGACGTTCGGGAACACGTTCACCGGGCTCGCGCTGGGGCATGGTGACGCGGTCGGGCTCGAGACCAATCCCAGCGCCAAGGCCGCCGATCCCGCCCTCGAGCCCAAACGGCTGGCCTTCGAGGACAAGCTGGCCACCTACGGTCACTCGGCTCCCGAGTCCAACGCGGCCATGGAGCAGATGTGCCGCATGGCCTGGGACTGGATGGAGGCCAAGGCCAGCGTGATCATGAAGGGCGGCCCCGACGCGGCCGAGCGGCTCAAGGCGATCGTCAAGAAGCTCGGCGTGGCGCTCGACGGTGATGACATCCTTCGCTTCGGCGGCCGTGTGGGCACGCACTTCGCCACCCTCAAGGCGGTCTTCCTCAACAACGGCAACCTGCGCGAGCGGGTGAATCTGCTCAACTCGTTCATCACCTTCAACTGGGGCGCCGACGTGCTCAAGAACGACGAGGATGTGGTCAGGCAGATCCTCGAGAGGGTGAACTGGGGCCCGGAGACGGACCAGAAGATCCTCGACAAGCGCACCGAGATGCTCGAGGCCGGCCAGACCAGCTCCAAGCACTTCGTCCAGGGGGCCGGCGCCGGCAACACGGTGATGGACGAGAAGAACAAGAAGATCGGCCCCGAGTACGACAAGAAGCTCGCGCCGATCCCGGTCGAGGAGCTCGAGAGCAAGCTGCTTCGCGGCTTCGCCCGGCAGAAGGGCATCGCCGTCGACGACCTGGAGACCGACGCCGAGGTCGTGTCGGCGCTCAAGGCCCGGGGCATCACCATGACCCCCGGCGGCGAGCTGGACCCGCGCGCGTGGTCGCACGAGCTGCGCCAGGATCACGCCGTCACCAGCGACGCGGCCATGACCAGGCACTCGCAGAAGGACGCGGCGCTGCTCAGCCACCGCGAGGAGAAGGGCGTCAACCCGCTCGGGCCCGAGTACCAGCCCGGGCTTCGCGGCGACATGGCCAACGTGCTCAACGAGGACCACCCGTGGATCAAGATGGCGCGCGACGCCAGCATGCCGCTGCGCGGCGGTCCCTCAGGGACCAGCGAGCGGTTCATGAACGCCAACACCCTGCTGGGCGCGCCGGTGCCGCACTCGCACGTGCGTCTGGCCATGCTCGGCTTCTTCCCGCTCCAGCGCGGCCACAGCTTCCACGAGATCATGACCGCGTGCGCCGGTCACGGCGACTGCAGCTACTCGCCGGGCATGTACTATCCGGTGGCGCCCGTGCCCGATGATCTGCTCGCTGCCTGGGGCGCGGGCGAACTCTCCAAGCCCATGATCTAGGTCGAGCCCCCGTGAGCGATTCCCATCTCAACCGCTGCGTGCACGGCGGCCACGTCGTCGGCGCCGAGATTCCGCTCGGTGAGCACCCCGCCGAGTTCTTCTTCCCCCCGCTGCGCGAGCTCGGCTGCAGCAACCTGCGCTGCACCTCCTGCGGTCAGCAGGTGCGCCAGGTCGTGGGCCGGCTGCCCGCGTCGGGCGCCTCGCCGGCGGACATCTTCGCGCTGACGTCGTTGACGGGCCGCAGTGACCTGCTGAAGAACGAGTCCAAGCCGGTCGTCTCGCGCTTCTACACCTGCCGCTGCGTTTACTGGGCGGAGAGCAACGAGCGGCCGATGGTGAGCGACAATCCCGATCCCACCGATCGGGTCCTTCCCTGGCGCTGCGATGGTCACCCCACCGCCGAGCTGCCGCTCACCCTCGACGGCACCACGATCGAGGCCGAGCCCGACTGGGACGCCGTTGTGCGCGCGCACATCGGCGACCTGGGCCGCCGCGACATGGGCGATCAGTCGCTGTTGACCCGGGTCTACTTGATGCTCACCGGCAGCACCAGGCAACCCGAGCTGGCGCGGGCCGTCTCGCGCCTGCTCGACGATCCGAGCCCCGAGCTGCGCGGCCGCGCGCTTTCGTTCTTCGGTCTGTTCGGCAACGCGGTTGGCGCCGAGCGCGTGGCCGAGGTCGCCGCCGCGCAGCCGGCGCTCTTCGCCGACCAGCCCGATCCCAACCGTTCGCGCTGGACGCTGGCCACGCGGCTGGGCGACACGCTGGGCCGGCGCCTGCTGGTTCGCGACTCCTCCGGCCGGTCGGTCGATGCGACCGCCGTCGCGCTGACGCGAAAGCTGGCGCTCGAGCCGGCGCCGCGGACCATGCTGCTCAACGGTCTGGTGGCCGGCGATTCGCAGTGGGCCGACGACAACGCCGCCACAATCGGCCGGGCCGGCGACGACGGCTGGAAGCGCCTGCTCTGGGCCCACCAGAGCACTGGCTCGGAGCGCATCGGCGCCGTGGCCAAACAGCTCGCCGCCTCCGGCGTGGCATCTCCCGACGCGCTGCGCGGGTTCGCCCGGGCCAGCTTGCAGGCGTTTGCCGGCGGCAAGGTGATCGAGGCGCTCGAGGGCGCCTGAGCGCGGCGTGGGCGCGCGGCGATTCGCCGTCCGCGAGAACTCCGCCGGCATCCGGCGTTCCGGATCACCACCTCCAGGCCGTCAGGAATTCGCGCACCCCTCGGGATTTCAGGACGTCCTCGATCGGCACGATGAACCGGGCAATCCACCGGGCAATCCGGCACCTGCGGCTGCGTCAAGGCGACCCGCGAGTCACTTTCTGGTCTTACCCAGCCCCTTGCGATAGCGCTCGGGGATGAGCGACTCGTGCTCGATCCTGGGTGGGCCCACCACCGGCGGCGGCATGGGCTCGCCGGTGGTGAAGTCGACGGTCTTGTGGCGCACGGGCGGCGGGGCCGGCGGCGGCTCGAGCACGACCAGCGAGCGGTTGCCTTCCTTCAGCACCAGCTCCGATCCGGTGGCACCACCCGAGGTGCGCGCGGTGACCAGGTAGGTGCCGGGCGGCAGCCGCCAGGTGCCGGCGGTGAGCGGGATCTCCGGGTAGGCGTCGATGATCGCGGTCGCGCCCTCGGTCTTGATCACCAGCTCGACCTTGGACCAGTCGCCGGCGGTGGCGGCGCGGCTGACCGCGATGCGGGTCTTCTTGGCCTCGTCGGCGAGAACGGCGTCGGCGCTCACCCGTTCGCAGGCTCCCACCAGCAGCCCGGCGCGCACGTGATCGCCGGCCTTGCCGAGCTCGATGGCGGTCTTGCACAGGCGGGTGGCGTCGCCGCTGGCCACGGCGGCCGCCACATCGGGACCCTTGGCCTTGCCGCGCACCTTGCGCGGACGGAGGGTGTCGGCGCCCGCGCTCGAGGCGAGGAGCACGCTACACGCGACGGCGAGGCGGAGGAGACGAGGCACGGTGGGCACGTCCGGAAAGACACGCGGCGGGGGCGCCGGTTGCGTCGAGCGTAGCAGGGCAAGTGTGGTCGATCCTGGGGTTTTCGGCGGGTAGGCGGGGTGGTCGGCGAGTAAGATGACGTGGTGGATCCGGCGCTCGAGCGCGAGACCAGACGGCTTCTGACCCGGTATCAGATCGAGGTCGTCGAGCGCTTCGGGCTGTGTCCCTGGGCCGAGCCGGCCCGCACGCGCGGCGAGGTGCTCGTCGCCGTCGTCGATCCTCATGCGGCCGGCGCCGCGCTCGACGCCTTCCTGGCCGATCCGCGCGCGACGATCGGGCTGGTGGTGATGCCGCGGCTCGACGGCGACGCCCGGACGCTGCGCCGCCTGCGCGACGAGCTACTCGCCGGTCCACGCGCCGCGGTGCTGGCGCTCGCCGACTTTCATCCCGACGTCGATCGCGACGAGGCCACCGCCGAGCGGCTGGTGCCGTGGCTGCGCCGTTCACCCGATCCCATGCTGCAGGCGGTGCGGCACGAGACCCTGGCCTCGTTCCGCCGCACCAGCCCGACCCTTCCGCCCGCCGAACAGCTCGCCGTGCTCGCCGGCACGGCCGCGCCGCCGCGGGTCGAGCCGTCGGCCGCGGTGGCCGCCGCCAACCTGGCGCGCGTGCGCGCCGATGGCGTGGCCATCGCCGCCGCGCTCGACGAGATCGCCCGTGATCGAGCGGCCAGCTACGCCGCGCTCAGAACACGCCGGTGACGGTCAGGACGACGTGGGCGTTGGGGAAGTTGATCGACGCCATCGTCGCCGGCTCGTTGACCGTACAGGCCGTGGCCTTGATGTAGGACGGCCCGGTCTCGGCGGTGGCGTTGGAGCCGATGAAGAAGACGTTGCCCGCGGCCATGCCGTCGGGGACGTTGACCTCGACCACCAGCGTCGCGCTGGGTTGGATCACCGGCGCCGGTGACAGCGCGACCGGCAGCACCACGCTGGTGCCGTCGTTGACCGTCACGGTCTGGCCGGCGATCGGCGTCAGGTTGGCGGTGAGCAGCGCGCCGTTGAGGGTGTGAAGGCGGACCTGGACGGCCTGCGTCGTGCCGACGCCGGAGTTGGCCTCCTCGACGCCGAAGTCGACGCGCTGGGCCGTGAACGGGCGAATGACGCCGAAGTCGGACAGGCGGAACACGCGGTAATAGCTGTTCTCGCGAGTGACCCCGGTGGCGGTGACGTTGCACGACGGCGAGCCCGCGACGATCGCCGTCGACGTCATCTGCTGCAGCGTGATGGTCTGTTGCGCGGGGGCGTCGATGGGCCCGCCCGCCGCGTCGATGGTGCCGCCGGGCGCGTCGATGGTGCCACCGGGCGCGTCGATGGTGCCGCCTGGCGCGTCGATGGTGCCGCCGCGGCCGTCGGGGTTGCTACCGCCGTCGCCGGCGGTGGCGCAGCCGAGGAGGCCGCCGGCGAGGAGGCTGAACAACCGCAACCTGCTCATGGCCCCGATGGTGCCCATTAACCGGGGCCGGGAGCAACGGTCGTGAGCTAACCGGTTCAGACAGCCAGGCGGAGGTCGCTGCGGGCCACGTCGAACGCCGGGCGGCCGGCGAGACGGGCGTTCGCGGCGAGGAGGTCTTCGATGGTGTCGACCTCGGTCGCGTACATGTGACCGATGTCGACGCCGTAGAGGCTGGCGCCCTGGTCGATGATCTCCTGGAACGAGGCCTCGTAGTACTCGTTGACCAGGCCCTGGCCGTGGACGCGGTTGTCGAGCGCGTCGAACAGCTTGCGCGACGATGACGCGCTGAACAGCTCGATGCCGACCGACTCGCCCATCGCGCCGCGCACCGGCACGTGCTTGCCGATGGCGAGCACGCGATCGTTGCGATCGGCGGTGACCTTGACCTCTTCGAGGCCGATGCCACCGACCGAACGGACCGCGAGGCAGTCGGGGCCGCGCGACAGGAGCGCCTCGACGACCGACACGTCGAAGACCACGTCGCCGTCGAGGAGGATGAAGGGATCGCGCTCGAGGTGCGGGCGGAGCAGCGACAGCGAGTACGCGTTGTTGGTGGTGCGGAAGATCGGGTTGGTGACGAACTCGACGTCGAGGTCGGGAAACCAGTCCGCCACCGAATCACGAACCATGTGCTCGAGGTAGCCGGTGCCGATCACGAACTGATCGAAGCCGCACCGCATGAGGCTGGTGATCGTGCGCCGCAGGATGGGCACGCCGGCGACCGGGAGCAGCGTCTTGGGGGTGTCGTCCGAGTAGGGACGAAGCCGGGTCGCGCAGCCGGCAGCGAGGATGGCAGCCTTCATGATTCGAGCCCGGCCCGTTGCAAGCGGCGTACGCGACGGGATTTCGACGGGTTAGGTCACAAGGGGTGTTGAAAAGTGGTCACTTGGGGCGGGAGTAGGTGCCCTGGTTGACCGAAACCTGCCACCTGGGTGTCAATCCCGAGGCGGGTGAACGTAATGAATGCCGCAGGTTGCTGGTTCTTGACCCGCCGGCCGTCACCTCGCAGAGTACGCGGCCCGTGCTCGACGCCATCGTGCTAGCCGACGCGCCAGGTGCCGACGCCCGCGTGGTCGGACTGACCCTGGCCGAGCGCGCGCGTCGTGTCTGCGTCCGCGCCGGTGCGCAGCGCGTGCTGATCGCGCGCGACCGCCCGGCGATCGCGGCGTGGTGGGCCGAGGCCGCTCACGCGGGCGCGCTGCTCGTCGTGCGCGCGACCGATCAGCTCGTGCATACGCCGCTGGTGAGCGGGCTCGCGACGGCCGGCAGTGAGCGCGGCGTTGCCGTCGTGCCTCCCGGCGCGGTCGCGACCGACATCCCCGAGGGGGCGTACGCCGGGGACAGGTCGACCGAAGCGAGGTCGGCCCCGTCGAAACGCGCGCCGGTCAGGCAGGCGCCGCCCAGCTTCGCACCGGGGAGCCGCGCCCGCGCCCAGTCCGCGCCGACGAACGACGCGTCCCGGGCGTCGAGGCCAGGGGCCACCAGCTCGTAGCCTTCGCTGCGATCGAACCGGGCGCCGCCCGCGTCGGCGTGGGCCAGCGAGGCCGCGCCGAGGCGCGCGTCGCGGAGATCGGCGCCGTGCAGCGTGGCGCCGTCCAGGCGGGCCCCGCGGAGGTCGGCGCCGCGGAGGTCGAACCCCGCGAGGTCCACGCCGCTCAGGTCGCAGCCGCGAAGGTCCATTCCGGCAAGCTGAAGCCCCGCCGGGTCGACCGAGCGGAGGTCCTGGCCGCGGAGTCGAGGACGACGGGCGTAGCTCACCGAAGGAGGGATTATCCCCACCAGCGCGCGGCGCCCGCCGGACCCTTCCCGACGTGTGGCCGGTCGCGGGGTGCCGCCCCGCAGATCTCCTCCTGGCACACCCCTTGCTTGCCCTGGGTGCGTCGAATACTCGGCGCTGTTCCACCCGCTCCCCGCCCGCCTCGGACCCCACCATGGACACCCTGCTCATCGACGGCGGCCGCCCCCTCCGCGGCACCGTTCCCGTCTCCGGCGCCAAGAACGCCTCCTTGCCCATCCTCATCGCCACCGTCGTGGCCCCGGGCGAACACCGGCTGGCCAACGTGCCCGAGCTGGTCGACACCTCGTCGATGTTGTCGCTGCTCGGCCGTATCGGCTGCCCGTCGCTCACCAACGGGCCGGTTTCGCGCATCGACACCTCCCGGGTGGCCTTCTGCGAGGCCCCGTACGACCTGGTGCGCAAGATGCGCGCGAGTGTGCTCGCGCTCGGTCCGCTCCTGGCCCGCTGCGGTGAAGCCCACGTCTCGTTGCCCGGCGGCTGCGCCATCGGCATGCGTCCGATCGACCAGCACCTCAAGGGCCTCGAAGCGCTCGGTTGCCGCTTCGAGCTCGAGGGCGGCTACGTCCACGGCCGGGTCGACAAGCTGGTGGGGCGGGAGTTCGCGTTCGACGTGGTCACCGTCACCGGCACCGAGAACGTGCTGATGGCCGCGGTGCTCGCCGAGGGCACCACGGTGATGGACAACGCGGCGGCCGAGCCCGAGGTCGAGGACCTGGCCCGCTTCCTCGTCGGCTGCGGCGCGAAGATCGAGGGGGCGGGCACGTCCCGCATCGTCGTGCACGGCGTGCCGAGCCTGCGCCCCGCCGCGCAGCCTCACGCCATCCTGCCCGACCGCATCGAGGCCGGCACCTACCTGGTGGCGGGGGTCATCACCCGCGGCAACGTCCGGTGCGAAGGGGTGCGCCCCGCCGACCTCGAGCCCGTGCTGCACGTGCTCCGCGAGGCCGGCGCCACCGTCGAGGTCGGGCCCGACTGGGTCTCCGCGGGCGCCACGGGTCGCCTGCGCGGGGTCGACGTCACCACCGAGCCGCACCCCGGCGTCCCCACCGACATGCAGGCGCAGCTCATGGCGCTGGCGTGTGTGTCGCTCGGCACGTCGCGCATC
>SXJR01000447.1 GCA_005779305.1 Myxococcales bacterium | reverse complement strand
TACGGGGTCCAGCACCGCGCCGATCAACGGGTGGCGGAGTTCGACCTGGGCGGCGGCCCCTTCGACATCTCGATCCTGGCCATCGAGAACGGGGTGTTCGAGGTGCTGGCCACCAGCGGCGACACCACGCTGGGCGGGGACGACTTCGACCGTGCCCTGATCGAGCTCCTCGCCGACGAGTTCCTGGCCGCCCACAACCTCGACCTTCGCGGCGACGCGGTGGCCCTGCAGCGCCTCAAGGAGTCGGCCGAGCAGGCCAAGGTCGAGCTGTCGTCGTCGATGAACACCGACGTCAACCTCCCCTTCATCGCCATCGGCCCGGCCGGCCCGATGCACCTGACCCGGACCCTCTCCCGGGGCGAGCTCGAGCGTGCGTGCAAGGAGTTGCTGGCCCGGCTCGACGAGCCGTGCGCGATCGCGCTCGAGGCAGCCCGCTGCACCACCGCCGATATCGATCAGGTCCTCCTGGTCGGCGGCATGACCCGGATGCCGGTGGTCCAGGACCGCGTGGTCGAGATCTTCGGCAAGCATCCGCACAAAGCGGTCAACCCCGACGAGAGCGTGGCCATGGGCGCGGCCGTGCACTCGGGCGTGATCGGCGGCGAGTTGCAGGAGGTGGTGCTCCTCGACGTCACGCCCCACGATCTGGGCGTGAAGGTCGCCGGTGACAAGATGAGCGTCATCATCCGCGCCAACACCAGCATCCCGACCCGTGAGCGCAAGGTGTTCGCGACCACCGAGGACAACCAGACCTACGTCGGCATCGAGGTCTACCAGGGCTCCTCCGCCCAGGCGTCGAAGAACCGGCGGCTGGGTCGCTTCGTCCTGGGCGATCTCAAGGCCGGACCGCGCGGCGCCACCCGCGTCGAGGTCCAGTTCAACCTCGACGCCGACGGCATCCTCCACGTCGACGCCACCGAGACCGGCACCGGCAAAGCGGCGAGCGTCACGATCGAGGCGGCGAGCGGTCTGTCCGACGAAGAGGTCGTGCGGCTGGGCGATGCGATGCGCTGAGCGGGCAGGGCATGTCCTGGATCAAACGCGTCTTCGGTCGCGGGCGGAGGTCGGAGGTCGAGCCCGACGTCAACTGCTCGTTCTGCGGCAAGCACCGGCGCGAGATCCGCAAGCTGGTCGCCGGCCCGTCGGTCTACATCTGCGACGAGTGCCTCGGGCTGTGCGAGCAGATCCTCGACGACGAGGCCTACAACGACGAGCAGCGTAGCTACTTCGGCGGCGCGCTGCTGGCCAGCGTGCTCGTGCAAGGGCGGCAGGCGGCGCACGCCCGGGTGCGGCCGGCACTACGCGCGGTGATCGAGCTGGAGCGACGCCACCCGGCGGCGTTGCGCCGGGTCGTGGCCGCAGCAGCAGCGATCGACGATCTGGAGACCGCGGTCGCGGCGACGCGGGCCATCCCCGTCGCCGAGCGGACCACGACCGACGTGCTCAACCTGGCCGGGCTGCTGAGCGATCAGGGCAGCCACGAGGAGGCGCTGGTCGCGCTGGCCACCATCGATCGCACGCAGCTGTCCGGCGTCGATGCGATCTTGCACGGGCTACACGAGGCCTTCGCCCAGGTCGAGCGCGGCGGGCTCGACAAGGACACGGTGGCGGCCTTGCGAGCGCGCGCCACCGAGCTCGGACACGCCTGCGATGCCCTGCCGGCCGGCTCGTTCGAGGACGATGTCCGCGCCGAGCGGCTGGCGGTGATGACGGTGGCGGCGCTGGCGGCGAGGTCGATCGACGCTGCCGAGAATGCGGCGCGGGCGCGGGTCGCGCTCCGGCCCGAGAGCGCGTCGGCGTACGAGCACCTGGCCCGCGTGCTGACAGCGCGCGGCGACGACGCTGGAGCTCAGGTGGCGCGGACCACCGGGCTGTCGCTGGCCCACCCCGACGGCCCCTTCGCGCGCCGGCTCTCCGGTGATACGGGCGGCGGGCCGTTTCGCTGACCGCGGGGACCTGCGAGCGACATACCAAGAAAGGATCGGCGGGCAGGGCGAAAGGGGCGAGGTGCTACCGTCGGGTCATGTTTGCACTCGACGAGCAGAGCCGGATGGTCGAGAAGATGGTGCGGCAGTGGTGCGAGAAGACGCTCGCGCCGCGCATCCCCGCGCTCGAGGCCGGGACCGAGCCGCCGTTCCCGCTGATGCGGGACATGGCCAAGACCTTCGGGCTCTCGGCCATGGCCGAGGCAGCGGTGAAGAAGCGGATCGGCAAGCTGCGCGCCGCCGAGGCCGAGGGCAAGCCGCCCGAGGAGGGCGGCGGCCTGGGCGGATCGCTGGGCGGCGAACCGATGATGATGGCGGTCTTCATCAAGGAGCTGTCGCGGGTGTCGCCGGGCTTCGCCATGGGCTGGGGCGTGTCGATGGGCCTGGCCGGCGGCGCGATCTTGCAGAAGGGCACCGCCGACCAGGTCGAGCGCTGGGGCCTGCCCCTGGTCACCGTCGACAAGATCGGCTCGTGGTGCCTGACCGAGCCCGGCGCCGGCTCCGACGCGTTCGGCTCGATGACAACGACGGCGCGGCCTCTGGGTGACGATCCGTCGGCGGGCTATCTGCTGAAGGGCTCGAAGACCTTCATCACCAACGGCCCGGGCGCCGACCTCTTCGTGGTCTACGCCCGTATCGATCGCGGCGAGCCGCGTGAGCAGCAGGGGGTGTCGACGTTCGTGCTGGAGAAGGGCATGCCGGGCTTCACGGTCGGCGCGCCGTTCAAGAAGATGGGCATGCGCGACTCACCAACGTCGGAGATCTTCTTCGACGACGTCAAGGTCGGCGGCGATCACCTGCTGGGCGGACGCGAGAAGGGCCGGGCCGGCCGGTCCGACACCAAGGAGAGCCTTGGCAACGAGCGCTCGGGCATTCCGGCCATGGCCTGGGGCATCATCGAGCGCTGCTACGACCAGAGCGTCGCCTACGTGCGCGAGCGCCGGCAGTTCGGGCGGCCGATCGGCGCCTTTCAGGCGGTGCAGCTCAAGATCGCCGACCTCTACATCAAGCTGCGCACGGTCGAGAACGTGGTCTACCGGACGGCGTGGATGCAGAAGGCCAAGGTCCACGACAGCGCCTTCGTCAACGCCAGCAAGGCCCAGTGCAGCCAGCTCGCGGTCGAGGCCGCGCTCACCGCGTTGCAGATCCACGGCGGCTACGGCTACATGGAGGAGTACCACATCGAGAAGCTGGCCCGCGACGCCAAGCTCCTCGAGCTGGGCGCCGGCACCACCGACATCAACCTGCTGTCCGCCGCCCGGACGCTCATCGGCGACGAGGCGCTCCAGTAGGGCGATACTGGCGGCGTGCTGCCGATCCACGAGGACACGTCCGACCTGATCTTCCGGGTGCTGTTCAGCACCATCTTCATCGGGCTGGGGATGGAGCACCTGCTCAGCGATGCGCTGCTCCAGACCTTCATCCCCGACTGGCTGGGGCCCAAACGGCTGGTCTCGATCGCCTCGGGCGTGGTGCTGCTCGCCGGCGGGACGTCGATCGCGGCCGGCTACAAGGTCGACGTCGGGGCGACCGTCCTGGCCGTGTTCCTGATCGCGGTGACCGCGATCGTGCACGCGCCCGGTCTGGTCGGCGAGCCGCCAGCGCGGGCTGGCGACTGCACCTGGCTGTGGACGGTCTACCAGCGCAGCAACTTCGTGAAGAACATCTGCCTGTTCGGGGTGTGTATCCACCTGATGACCCACCGGCCCGGGCGCCACAGTCTGGACGCGTACCTGCGCCGGCGCTGACGATCACCCTCGCTTCACGCTCGCCGCCCGACAACTCGGCCTGACGTCCGTGCCCGACGCGGCGGGCGCCACCATCTCGCTGGAGGGCCCGCTGGCGGAGCTGCTCAGCCTCTGCGCGCCAGGGGCGCGGCGGCAGGACGGCCTAGAACCCGGCCTTCTTCAGACATCGGTCGATACAGGCCACCTTCTCGGTGGAGCCGTCACATTCGGGCTCGCACGCGTCGTGCGCCTTGAGCTTCTCGACCATCTCCTTCGCCGCCTGCTCGTCCTCGCCGCGATTCAGCGCCTGCACGGCCTCGCGGAGCGACGGGCTGTCGCCGATCAGGCCCCGGTCCCAGAGCGCGAGCGTCGCGTCCTTGAACGCCGACGAGTCCTTGTCCACGCCGTCCCTGGGATGGCTGAGCTCGCAGTTGCGCGCGCAGGTCTCGGCCTTCGGCACGTCGGCCGTGCTCCACTGCAGGCAGCTGGTCGTGCACAGGTAGCCGGTCTCCTGGACGCGCGGCTTCAGCGCGGTCAGCGCGGCCAGGCACTTGTCGAGCTCCGGCTTGCCGTTCGCCATCTTGCTGCGGGCGCGCTGGCTCATGTGGTTCTTGCACGCCCGGTCTTCGAGCGTGCCCGACGGGCCGCCCGACCCACAGGCGGCGAGGACAGTGCAGAGGAAAATGACGCTGAGTGGCTTCATTCGCCGACGGAATTGCACGGCCCGGACCATGCGGTTGCAGCGTGATCTCGGCCGTTTGGCCGCGGTCAGAGCGCCGCGACGCCAACCGATGTCGTTCGCGCCGACCAATCGTGGCGCTAGCAGACCGGCGGCAGCGTGCGCGGCGAAGGCGAGGGCAGCGTGCAGCTGGTCGAGGTCGGGTAGCAGTCGGTGCACCTGGCCGGGGAGTCGGGATCGTAGTGAACCGCGAGCTCGAGCGCGCCCGACGCGGCGGTGGTGGCACGGCACGACAGCGTCTCGCCGCAGGTGCACGCGCGGGTGACGTGGATGGCGGCGGTGCCATCGGGTGAGGCGGTCGTACACGCGGTGAAGCCGGCGGTCGGGACCTTGACCCAGCGCGGGCCGGTGGCGACATCCAGGCCGTCACGGATGAAGCTCATGGTGGCGACGCGCTGCGCGACCCGCTGGGCGAACGACGGATCGAGCGACGGATCGGGCGGCGTGCGCGACAGCTCCTCGTAGCGGTAGACGACACGGGAAGCGAGGAGCTCCACACGGTCGCGGTCGTGTTTGCGCAGGCGCCAGAGCGGGACCGCCAGCAGGAGCGAGTCGTAGCCGGGCCCCGGGGACTGCGACACGAACCGGCACTCGAAGCGATCGAGGTAGCGCGCCGGCTCGCGATCGAGATCGGCGAAGATGGCTCGGGCCGCATCGGGACCGACATGATCGGGCAAGGCTTCGCCCTGGGACACCATCGCCAGCAGGTTCTGGTCAGCGGTCGCCGAGGCCGGGTCGGCGGGGCAACCCGGAACCGCGGTGGGCGGCATCGGGGCGCCGGGCGGGTCGATCTCCACGGCCGTCGAGTCCGGCGGCGGGGCGTGCTCGGCCGGTGCGCGTGACGTGGTTCCGCAGCCAGCCAGCACCACCAGGACGGACACGACGGATAGCCGGCGGTTCATCCTCATCTAGACGCGCCCCCAGCCCCATCGATCTCAC
>SXJR01000446.1 GCA_005779305.1 Myxococcales bacterium | reverse complement strand
CTCCGATCTTGTCGCGTTCAGCTCGATTCACGGCATGGGGCCGGCCAAATACGCGCAACTCCAGGCGGTGCTGGAAATGGCCAAGCGCGCACTGGGCGAGGAAATGCGGCAGGGTGATGCGCTGAATTCGCCGCAGGCGGTGCGCGATTTCCTGCAACTCAAAATGCGCGGCCTCGGCCACGAAATATTCATGGTGCTGTTTCTGGACGCGCGCAGCGCCAGGAGCAGGGCGTCGGTGCCGGTCTTGACCGCGACCGCGTGCGCGAGCCCGGCGTGACGCGCGAACGCGGCCTCGAAGTCCGCGACCGCGGCACCGCCGATGAAGGCGCCGGTGCGCAGGAGGGCGCGGAAGGCGGCGACGTATTCGTGCTCGACCGGCGCGATGCCGGCGACCAGATCGACGAAGGGGATGGCAGGTGCGGACACGATGGTTCTCCAGTCGGGCGGGTCAGAGCGCGACGCGGGCACCCTCGCGGCCCAGCGACTGCTGCGCCGCTTCGATCAGCCGCACCACGCGCAGGCCGGCGGCGCCATCGCTGGGCGAGGGCGTCCCGTCGCGGCACGCCCGAGCGAACGTGCTGGCGACCAGGCCGAGGGCCTCGCCGCCCTCGAGCTTGGGCACGAGCACGTCCCCGGTTCGGTATTGCACGTTGAGCTGGTACGCCGACTCGCGGTCGATGCGCTCGACGTCGACCGAGCTCTCGTAGATCTTGACTGGCTCGACCGGCGAAGTGTCGTCCCAGACCACCATGCGCCGGGTGCCGGCGATCGTGATGCGCCGGGTCTTCACCGGCGCGACCCAGTTGACGTGGACGTGAGCCAGCAGGTTGTCGTCGTAGCCGATGGTCAGGTAGGCCAGGTTCTCGGGCGTCTTGTAGTGGGCGGCGCCGACGGCCGAGACCCAGCGCGGCTCGGCGCGCAGTACGTGATCGATGATCGAGAGGTCGTGGGGCGCCAGATCCCAGATCACGTTGGAGTCGGGCTGGAACAACCCGAGGTTGATGCGGACCGAGTCGAAGTACAGGACCTTGCCGAGCTCGCCGGACTCGACCAGCGCGCGGATCTTGCGGACGGCGCCGGTGTACACGAACGTGTGGTCGACCATGAGCACGCGGTCTCGCTCGCGGGCCAGGGCCACCAGGGCCTCGGCCTCGGCCACCGAGCGCGCCATGGGCTTCTCGACCAGCACGTGTTGGCCGGCGAGCAGGGCGGCCCGCGCCATCTCGGCGTGGGTGTGCAGCGGGGTGGCGATCACGATCGCGTCGATGGCGGGGTCGGCGATGAGCTGATCGGCGTCCTCGACCGTCGCGATCCACGGGAACTGGGCGGTCACGGCCCGGCGGCGCTCGGGCGAGCGGTCGGCGACCGCCTTCACCTGGGTCAGCGCGCAGGTCGAGAAGTTGCGGACGAGGTTCGGACCCCAGTAGCCGAAGCCGATGACCCCGACCGAGATCTTCGCAGGGTGGGACACGCCGGGACCCTCACATGCGGCCCGCGATCCGGTCAAGGCCCGGGCCCGATCACTCCGTGTCGAGGTCGATGCGCGGCGGCGACGGTCGCGGCCAGCCTGTGACCAGCGATACGGTGACGGCGACGACATCGAGCGCGGCGCGCGCGACCACGGCGCGGCGTGCGCCCAGGGCGACGCCGCTGCCCCGGCGGTGGAACTCGACCGGCACCTCGACGATGCGAGCGCCGGTGCGCGCGGCGCGGATCACTCGCTCACCCTCGGCGAACACGCCGTCGGCGACCACCGCGGCGGCGAGCAGCTCGCGGCGCCCCAGCTTGATCGAGCCGGGGTCGGCGCTGGGGGCGCCAAGCCGGCGCACGACGTGCTCGAAGCTCCACGACAGCACCCGGCGGTAGGGCGAGTACACGGCGCGCTTGTTGCGGCGAACCCCGATCACCAGGTCGGCGCCGTCCGCGACCGCTGCGGCCATCGGCTCGAGCGAGCTCATCGGCCACTGGCGATCGGCGGCGTTGAGGAACACCCAGGCCGAGTCCGCGCTGGCGTAGAGCGCTCGGATCGAGGCCTCGATGCCAGCGTTCGTGCGCCGCCCGATGAGGCGCACCCGGGGATCGGCGGCGGCGGCGGTGCGTACGATCGCGGCGGTGTCGTCGCGCGAGCCGTCATCGCACACGACCACCTCGAGGCGGTGGCTGACCCGCGGCCCCACGGCGAGGGCGTCGCTGAGGGTGGCGGCGATCGATCCCGCCTCGTTGTAGGCCGGGATCACGATCGAGAGTGAGTCCATCACGGCCGGCGCACGACGCGGGCTGGGTTGCCGACCACGGTGGCGCCCGGCGGCACGTCACGGGTGACCACGGCGCCGGCGCCGACGGTAGCGCCCTTGCCGATCCGGACGCCGCACAGGATGGTGGCGCCCGAGCCGATCGAGACCTCGTCCTCGAGCCAGGTCTCCACCATCGTCCAGTCCTCGGGTCCCATCGGCGTGCCGTCGGGGTTGCAGGCCCGCGGGTGCTTGTCGTTCACGAACGTCACGCCGTGCCCGACGAAAGCGCGGTCGCCGATGTGGACACCCGAGCAGATGAAGGTGTGCGTCGAGATCTTGCAGGCAGCGCCGATGGTGGCGCCACGCTGGATCTCGACGAACGCGCCGACCCGGGTGTGGGCGCCGATGGTGCAGCCGTAGAGGTTCACGAACTCGTGGACGGTGGCGCCTTCGCCGAGGACGACGTCGTCGGCGATGGCCTGGAAGCGGCGGGCGCTCATGGCGCGCAGCATACCCGCGTCGGAGGCCGGCTGGATCAACGGCCCTTGAAGTCGGGCTTGCGCTTCTCGGCGAAGGCGCGCGGGCCTTCCTTGGCGTCCTCGGAGGTGAAGACCTTCCAGCCCAGCTCGAGCTCGATCTTGAGCGCCTCGGCCTCGGGCAGGCCCTCGGTGTCCTGGACCGACTTCTTGATCATCTGTACGGCGTAGGGGCCGTTGGCGGCGATGTCGGCGGCGATCTTCCGGGCCTCGGCGAGGGCGGTGCCGTCGGGGACCACCCGGCCGATGAGCCCGATCGACTTCGCCTCCTCGGCGCCGAGGTGGCGGCCGGTGAGGAGGATGTCCATGGCCATGGTGTACGGGATCTGTCGGCGCAGGCGGACGGTCGAGCCGCCCAGCGGGAACAGGCCCCAGCGCACCTCCGACACGCCGAACTTCGACGACTGGCCGGCGACCCGGATATCCGTGGCCTGCAGGATCTCGGTGCCGCCGGCGATGGCGTAGCCCTCGACCGCGGCGATGAGGGGCTTGGCCAGGCGGCGGTGGCGCAGGAACGCCTTCCAGTGCAGATCGGGATCGGCCTTGAAGCGGGCCGCCCACTCGTCCTGGGGCGGGTTGTGCATCTGCTTGAGATCCGACCCCGAGCAGAAGTGGCCGCCGGCGCCGGTCAGGATCACGCAGCGCACCTCGGGGTCGCTGTCGACGAGATCCCAGGTATCGGCGAGGCGGGCGAGCATCTGCAGATCGAGGGCGTTGCGGGCCTCGGGCCGGTTCATCGTGACGGTGACGACATGGCCGTCCCGCTCGACGAGCAGGTTGGCAGGGCTGCTGTCCATGGCGGGAGTAGAACACGTTCTAATCGCGCTTGTCACCCTCGTTGAAACATGTTCTATTCACCGTCGATGGGGACCAAGAACCTGGACATCTTCGATCCCGATATCTACGTCGCGGGGGTGCCGCACGAGGCCTTTCGTGTGCTCCGCGCCGAGAAGCCGGTGAGCTTCCAGGCCGAGCCCCCCGACGGGCTCGGGTTCTGGGCCGTCACCAAGTACAGCGACATCGTCGCCATCTCCAAGGACCCCGGCACGTACTCGTCGTGGCGCGGCGGCACCAACATCAAGGACTACCCGCCCGACTCCCTCGACGTGATCCGCATGTTGATGGTCAACATGGATCCGCCGCAGCACAACAAGTTCCGGCGCCTGACCTCGACCGGGTTCACGCCCCGCATGATCGCCCGTATGGAGGAGTACATCCGGCGGGCGGCGCGCGAGATCGTCGACAACGTCATCGAGGAGGGCAGCTGCGACTTCGTGACTCGCATCGCCGCCGAGCTGCCGCTGGTGGTGATCGCCGACATCATGGGGGTGCCCCAGGAGGACCGTCACCTGGTCTTCGACTGGTCCAATCGCCTGATCGGCTTCGACGACCCCGAGTTCCAGACCTCGCTCGAGGACGCCCAGATGGCGGCGATGGAGATGTGGGGCTACGCCAACAACCTCGCCGAGGGCAAGAAGGGCGGGGACGGCAAGGACCTGACCTCGGTGCTGGTCAACGCCGTCGTCGACGGCGAGCAGCTCACCGAGATGGAGTTCGACGCCTTCTTCCTGCTCCTGGCCGTCGCCGGCAACGAGACCACGCGCAACCTGATCTCGGGCGGTATGCTGGCCCTCATCGACAACCCCAAGCAGCGGGCGCGGCTCCTGGCCGAGCCGGCGCTCCTGAACAGCGGCGTGGAGGAGATGCTGCGCTGGGTGACCCCGGTCATCCACTTCCGCCGCACCGCGACCAAGGATGTCGTGCTGCACGGCGAGCAGATCAAGGAGAACGACAAGGTCGTGCTCTTCTACTCGTCGGCCAACCGGGACGAGGACGTCTTCACCGACCCCCAGACCTTCGACGTCGGCCGCGATCCCAACGACCACATCGCCTTCGGCATCGGTCAGCACTCGTGCCTCGGCCTCAACCTGGCCCGCCTCGAGATCAAGGTGATGTTCGAGGAGATCCTGGCCCGCATGCCCGACATCGAGCTGGCCGGCCCGGTCCGTCGCCTGCGCTCCAACTTCATCAACGGCGTGAAGTCGATCCCGGTGACGTTCACCCCAGGCAAGCGGAGCGCGCCGTGAGCTCGACCGCGGCGCCCGGTCCCAGCCCTGCCGAGCTGCGCGCGCGCGCGGTCGCGATGCAACCGGCGCTGGCGGAGCGAGTCACGGAGGCGGATCGCCTCCGTCGCGTCCCCGACGCCACCATCGCCGCCTTTCGCGACGCCGGCTTCTTCCGCATGCTCCAGCCCGCGCGCTGGGGCGGGTTCGAGGTCGATCCCCAGGTGTTCTTCGACGTCCAGGCGACCGTCGGTGCCGCCTGCGCGTCGAGCGCGTGGGTGCTCGGCGTGCTCGGCGTCCACGCCTGGCAGCTGGCGCTGTTCCCGCTCGAGGCCCAAGAGGAGGTCTGGGGCGAGGACACCGGCACGCTGATCTCCAGCTCGTATGCGCCGACCGGCAAGGTGGCGCGCGAGCCCGGCGGTTACCTGCTCTCGGGGCGGTGGTCGTTCTCGAGCGGCTGCGACCACGCGCAGTGGGCGTTCCTGGGCGGCATGGTGCCGCCGCCCGCCGGCGAGGCCGGTCCGCCCGAGATGCGCACGTTCCTGGTGCCCCGGAAGGACTGGCGCATCGAGGACAACTGGCACGTGATGGGGCTCAAGGGCACGGGCTCGAAGGACGTCGTCGTCGACGGCTGCTTCATCCCCGAACACCGCACCCACAAGCTCATCGACGGCTACAAGCGCTCGAGCCCGGGCAACGAGATCAACAAGGCGCCGCTGTACCGGCTGCCGTTCGGCCAGGTCTTCGTCCGCTCGGTCTCGACCACGGCGATCGGCATCGCCCAGGGCGCGCTCGATGCGTACCGCAAGAACACCGCCTCGCGTATCGCCGCGTCGGACGGCGCCAAGGTCGCGCTCGATCCGTCGGCGCAGATCGTGGCGTCGCGGGCCCACGGCGTGATCGAGGACCTGCGCGGCCAGATCCACCGCAACTTCGACGAGATGATGGCCCAGGTGCGGGCCGGGGAGGAGCTGCCGCTCGAGCGGCGGCTCAAGTTCCGCGTCGACTCGTCGATGGCGGTGGTGCGATCGGCCGAGGTCGTCGACGCGCTCTTCACCGAGAGCGGCGGCCGCGCCATCTTCGACGGCAGCGCGCTCCAGCGCGCGTTCCTCGATGTTCATGCCGCGCGCGCCCACTACGCCAACAACCCCGAGAAGCCGGCTCGCAACCTGGGTGGAGTCTTGCTCGGCCAGAAGAACACGGACTACTTCGTGTGATCGGGCAGCTCGGCTACCTGGCGTTCGAGGTCGGCGATCTGGCGGTGTGGGAGTCGTTCGCCACGGGGGTGCTCGGCCTCGAGGTGGCTCGGCGCTGGGCCGGCGGCTTCTCGCTGCGCATGGACGGTCACGCCCAGCGTTTCTTCGTGACCAGCGGGACGCCAGGGGCCGTGCCCGACGATCTGTCCGCGGTCGGCTGGCAGGTCGCCGACGAGGCCGCGCTCGAGGCGGTGGCCGCCCGCCTGCGCGGCGCCGGTCACGACGTCGTCGAGGGCACGGCGGAGGAGGCTGCGGCCCGCCAGGTCGTGCGCTTGATCCACCTGCGCGATCCGGGCGGCATCCGCGTCGAGATCGCCTTCGGTCCGGCCCGTGGCGAGGCGCCGTTCACGTCGTCGCTGGCGCGATCGGGCTTCGTGGCCGACGAGCACGGCCTCGGGCACCTGGTGATCAACGCGCCCGATCCGGCGGCGACCGGGGCGTTCTACCAGGAGCTGCTCGGCTTCCGGCTGAGCGACCGCATCGTCTGTCAGTTCTACGGCTACCCGGTCGACATCACCTTCCTGCACACCAACGCCCGCCATCATTCGCTGGCCTTCGGTGGGCAGCAGGAGAAGCGCCTGCACCACTTCCTGCTCGAGGTGAAGAGCCTTGACGACGTCGGCGCCGCGCTCGATCGCGCGGTCGGCGCCGGTGTGCGTATCGCGCAGATGATCGGCCGTCATCCCAACGACCGCATGGTCTCGTTCTACGCCTTCACGCCGTCGGGGTTCCAGTTCGAGTACGGCTGGGGCGGGCGGCTGGTCGACGACGCCACCTGGGAGCCGACCGTGCACGACCGCATCAGCGAATGGGGGCATCATCCGCCCGAGCGTTACGCGCCGCGGCGGCCCAAGCCGCCCAAGCCGGAGGGAACCACGTGAGCCTGCCCGAAGGGACGTACCAGGACATCGGCGACGGCCTGAAGATGCACTTCCACGACATCGGGCCCGAAGTCGGCCCGGTGCTGGTGTGGCTGCACGGCTCCGGTCCCGGCGCGAGCGGCTGGAGCAACTTCAAGAAGAACGTGCCGTACTTCGCCGAGCGCGGCTTCCGTAACCTCGTGGTCGACAACCTCGGCTTCGGCTTCTCGTCCAAGCCCGACACTGACTACACCCTCGACTTCGTCGCCGGCGGCGTGCGCCGCCTGCTCGATCGGCTCGGCGTCGAGCGTTGCTTCGTGGTCGGTAACTCGCACGGCGGCGCGGTGGCGATGCAGCTCGCGCTCGACGAGCCGGCGCGGGTGGCCAAGCTCGTGCTCATGGCGCCGGGCGGCCTCGAGGAGCGCGAGGCCTACATGAAGATGGCCGGCATCCGCACCATGATGAAGGTGTTCTTCGGCCCCGACGGCATCACCCGCGACACCATGCGCACGGTGTTCGGGCTGCAGCTGTTCGATCCAACCCAGCTCTCGGACGAGACCATCGACGAGCGGGTGGCGGTGGCCAAGGACCAGCCCAAGCGGGTGATGGCCAGCCTGCACGTGCCGCACCTGGCGCCGCGGCTGCCCGAGCTGGCCTGCCCGGTGCTCGGCTGGTGGGGCATGGACGATCAGTTCTGTCCATCGACCGGCGCGGTCACCCTGGCCCGTTCGTGCAAGGATGCGCGGGTGACGCTGCTCTCCCGCTGCGGTCACTGGGTGATGGTCGAGCACACCGACCTCTTCAACCGCGGGACCCACGACTTCCTGGCGACATGCTCAGCCTGAGATCCACGACTTCTGCACCGGCGCTCGAGCGCGTGGGCGGGGACTCTCGTTGATCATGACCCTCTCGAGCGCGCAGATCCACGGCCACGGCGACCACCTCTACGAGGCGCTGCGCAGCCGGACCACGATCGCGCCGCTGACCGTGCGTGCACCGGGCATCACCACCGTCGACGCCTACCACGTGTCGCGCCGGATGCTCGAGCGCCGGCTGGCCGACGGCGAGCGGGTCATGGTCAACGAGAGTCCCCGCCCACGCGCTCG
>SXJR01000445.1 GCA_005779305.1 Myxococcales bacterium | reverse complement strand
GTGTCCGAACAGCTCGTCCTCGAGCAGCGTGGCCGGCAAGGCCGCGCAGCACACCACCACGAACGGCCGCACGTAGCGCGGCGACCGGTTGTGGATGGTGCGCGCCACCAGCTCCTTGCCGTTGCCGCTCGGCCCGTGGATGGTGACCGTGACGTCAGTGCTCGCCACCATGCCGATGCGCTCGTAGAGCTGCTTCACCCATGCGCCGGTGCCGATGATGACGTCGCTCTTGCGCGGCCGCCGGCCGGAGTCGCCCTTCGCGCTCAGGCGGCGATCGCGGAAGGCGCGCTCGACGCGGGCGCGCAGATCGGCCCGCGACAGCGGCTTGGACACGAAGTCGAACGCGCCCAGCCGCATGGTCTCGGCCGCGACCCGGGTGGGATCGATCCCGGACATCACCACCACCCGCGCGTCGACGCCGCGCGCGCCCAGCTCGCGTATCACCTCGCCGCCGGTGAGGTGAGGCAGGTGATAGTCGAGCAGCACCACGTCGAAGCCGCGGCCGCCCTGGGTCGCGCCCAGGGCCTGGGTGATGGCGTCGCGGCCGTCGCCGACCGCGGTCACCTCGGCGCCGTCCTGCTCGAGGAGCGCCCGGACCATCTCGACGGTTCCAGGCTCGTCGTCGACGACCAGGACCCTTGGCTTCACGTCCTACCAGTCCTTGTCGTAGTCGTAGCGCGTGTTCCCGCTCGAGCGGCGGTTGCGCACCTGATCGCGGCGCTGCTGGCGCGACATCGACTCGAGATCCTGGAACTTGGTGTCGTCGGGCGCGTCGGGCGTGTCGTACTCGGTGTCATCGCGCGGCCACTGCGGCTGCTGCCCTTGCCCCTGCTGGCCCTGGCCCTGGCCCTGCTGCTGACCCTGGCCCTGGCCCTGGCCCTGGCCTTGCTGCGGATCCTGGCCCTGCTGACCCTGGCCCTGGCCCTGCTGCGGCTGGCCCTGGCCCTGCTGCTGCGGCTGGCCCTGGCCTTGCCCCTGGCCTTGCTGCTGTTGCTGCCCGTCCTGACCCTGGCCCTGGCCCTGCTGCTGCTGGCCCTGGCCCTGACCCTGCTGGCCCTGGCCCTGGCCCTGCTGCTGTTGCTGCTGCTTCTCGCGCTCGCGCTGGCGCAGGGCCAGCTCGAGGTTCAACCGCGCGCTATCGAGCTGGGGATCGGCGCGAAGCGCGTCCTTGTACGCCTCGATCGCGGGCTCGAGCTTCTTGGTCTTCATCAGGACGTTGCCGCGGTTGTAGTGGGCCTTGGCCCGCACCTTGGCGTCCTTGCCCTTGGTCGCCTTGGCCAGGTGATCCATGGCCTCGGCGTAGAGCTTGTCGCGCTCGGCCGGGTTCTTCTCCCCGAGCGCATCGGCGCGACCGATCTGCGCGGTGCCGAGGTCGTACTCGAGGCCGGCACTGTCGACGCCCGAGCCCCGCGCGCGCTCGTAGGCGGCAGCCGCGTCGTCGTAGCGCTTCTCGGCGTAGGCCTTGTTGCCCTCAGCGACATCGGGGTCCGGCCGCCACAGCGGCTCCCAGCCGCCGAGCGGCAGGAGCAGCGCGGCGAAGAGGAGCGGGCGCAAGCGGCGCATCACCCCTCGAGCGTGCCACGGCCGATTGACCTGCGCACGTGGCATCGGCGTCGCCATCGTCCTGGCCATCAGCGGGCCTCCGGGTAGCGCACCCGCCGGCGGGTACCGATACAAGCCTCGATGACCAGGAGCAGGAAGCCGGGGAAAAGGAAGAAGTGATAGAGCTCCTCCATCACCCTCTCGTCCTTCTTCTGCAGGGCGCCCCGCTTGAGGGTGGCCAGCGCGCTGATGACGTCTCGCACGTCGAACTCGGACGTGCCCATCTCGAAGTAGCGCGCCGACGAACCGCCGGCCTCGGCCAGGAGCCGCAGCGACGCGGCATCGAGGCGCGACGTGACCTCGTTGCCGTTGCGGTCGTACTTCTTGCCGCTGGGCTTGCCCTGATAGTCGAGCTCGGGCACCGAGCCGCCCTTGCTGGTACCGACGCCGAGCACCATCACGGTGATGCCGAACTTGACGGCGCGGCGCACCTCCTCGAGCGGGCGCATCGCGTCGTCGCCGTCGCCGATGCCGTCGGCGCCGTCGGTGATGAGCAAGACCACCTTGGCCCGCTCGTCGACCTCGACCTCCTCGCTGGTCTCGGGCAGGTCGCCCTCTTCCTCTTCGCCGGGCAGCGGATCGCCGCCCTTGCCGCGGCCCCCGGCGCCGGCGCACTCGTCGTTCCACGCGTCCTGGACGTCGGGCCGGAGCAGACACGACGCCACCTTGAGGGCCTCGCCGACGTCCGAGCCGACCGGCAGATCGATGGCGCCGAGATCGGAGAGGAACTGCTTGGACACCGCCTTGTCGTCAGTGAGCGGGAAGTGGGCGGCGGCGCCGGCGAAGACCATGGGCGCGATCCGATCGCCGGGTAGCGCGTCGATGAGCTTGCCCGCGGCGGCTCGGGCTTTCTCGACCCGGGTCATGCCGACGTCATCGACATACATCGACTTCGACACGTCGAGGGCGATCACCATGTCGAGGCCCTCGGTGCCGCGCTTCATCTGGCCGGGGAGCTGGGGCCGGGCCGCAGCCAGGACGATCAGCGCCACGCCGAGGGCGAACAGGATCCGCTTGATCCGGCGCCGCGCCGGCGACGCCGACGCCATCATGCGCTGCACCACCGCCGACTCGCCGAGCCGCCCGAGCAGAACGCGGCGGCGCGCCCGATCGGCCAGCGCGATGAGCGCGATCACGATCGGCATGGCCGCGGCCACTCCCACCAGCACCGGGGTCTCGAAGGCCAGCTCCTCCATCACGGGAACCTCCGGAAGCGGGTCGCCGACAGGATCAGCTCCAGGAACAGGAGGCCGACCGCGAGCGCGACCAGCGGCACGAACAGCTCGCGGTCCTTCTTGCGCTCCTCCTTGCGACGTCGGGTCTTGTCGAGGGTCTTGCGCATCTCGGCGAAGCTGTCGCGGAGCTCGGTCCAGTCGGTGGCCTTGAAGAACTGACCGCCGGTGATCTCGGCGATGTTGCGCAGCGTGGCCGGGTTGACCGAGCTGCCCCACTGCGAGTCCGAGCCGACCAGCACGGTGAAGACCTTGATCTTCAGATCGAACGCGGCCTGCGCCGCCTGCTGTGGCGTCATCTGGGTCGAGACGTTGTTGTCGCCGTCGGAGAGCAGGATGACGACCTTGGACTTGGCGTCGGAACGGCGCAGGTAGGCCAGGCCCATGCCCAGGCCGTCGCCGATGGCGGTGCCCAGCGACGGGATGTCGTCCATCTTCAGATCGGCGACCACGCGATCGAAGAGCTCCACATCGAGGGTCAGCGGGCACTGCAGCATGGCCTGCTGGGCGAAGACCACGAGGCCGATGCGATCGCCTTGGCGGGTGGCGGCGAAGCGGCGGACCACCCGCTGCGCCGCGTCGAGGCGATCGCGGCGCAGGTCGGTCTCCTCCATCGACTTGGACATGTCGAAGACGATCATGATGTCGACCGAGTCGGTCTCGGTGACGTAGGTGCGGTAGGTCTGGGGGCGAGCCAGGCCGACGCCGATCACGGCGATGGCGATGATGCGCAGGACCCCAGGCAGGACCGCCAGGTAGGAGACAAAGCCGGTGCCGGCGCGACGGAGCTCGGCGACGCGCGGGAAGGCCATGGTCGCGCCGCGCTCGCGACGCAGGTGGAACTGCACCCAGGCCAGGAGCGCGCCGGCGGCGAGCAGGATGAACGCGGCCTTGTTCTGCCAGTCGAGCTCGTTGCGGCGCTCGGCGTCGTCGAGGTAGGTGTCGATGCCGATCGCCAGCGGTCCGCCGATGAGCACCAGCAGGATGTAGGGGAACAGGAAGCGCATGACCTTACCCATGCGCGGCCTCCTGCGAAGGTGTCACCGCCGTGACGATCACTTCGCGACCGGCGGAGAGATCGCGATCGCTGGTGTCCTTCTCCGGGCGCTCGGCGGCGTACTTGACCAGATCGCACCCCGCGAACCAGCGCCGGGCCAGGGTGTGGGCCGTTTTCGGCATGGGCCGGGCCAGCGAGCGCAGGAGCTCGTCGGTGGTGCGATCGACGATGGGCACCCCGAACTGTTCGGCCGCGAACGTCCGCATGATACCGACCAGCTCGATGTAGCCGTCGCGCGGATCGGTGACCAGCGTGCCCTTGGCGGCGAGCGCGTCGATCGCCGCCAGCGCCCGCTCGGCGGGGCCAGTCAACCTCGCCTTCTCCGCCACCGGCGCCACGAACGTGAAGGTCGGCGCCACGGCGCGGGGCCGGCGATAGATGCGCCACCCGACCAGAAAGATGACCAGCATGATCACCACGGCCATCGCGGCGATCGGCCCACGGTAGTCGCGTCGACGTAGCGGCACCGGCGGCGTGTCGTCCATGAGCGCGGTCTTGTCGTCGACGTTGGACAGACTGCCGGTGACCTCGATGGGCACGGTGTTGGTCACCACCCACGACTGCCGGCCGCCGGCGGTGTAGCCGACCTGGATGGGGGGGATGCGCAGATCGCCCAGCTCCCAGGCCCGGAGCTGGACCTGGAACGTGCGCTTGCGGGTGCCATCGGTGCGGCGCTCGTCGGACGAGCTGCGGCGGGTCTCCTCGAAGTAGGGATCGAGATCGAGCGTGGCCGGGAGGTTGACCGTGACCTTCTCGTCGTAGACGACCTCGACGAAGAGCGTGAGCGTGTCGCCCAGGCGCACCCGCGACGGCGCCGCCGCGGCCGACGCCTGCGGCCGGGCCATGCCGAGCAGATCGGGGCCGTCGACGATGATGGGCCCGGCGTCGGGCGCCGCCGCCGGTACCCCGGCGTCGCCGTCGGGCAGCGGGGTCGGGGGCGGTGGCGGCGAAGGCTGAGCCATGGCAACGCCCGCGGCCAAGGCGACGATCACGAGCGCGTGAGGGAGCCTCCTCATCCGTGAGCCAGGCGCCGGGCGCGGGCGCGGAAGAAGGCGACCAGGGCGTCGATGTAGGGTCGGTCGGTCCGGACCTCGACCACGTCGACGTTCATGCGGCGCAAGGCGGCGTCGCGCTCCTCACGCTTCTGCTCCAGGCGGCGGCGGTATTCGCGCACGGTGAAGCCGCTGGCGTCGAACTCGAGGACCTCGCCGCTCTCGAAGTCCTCGACGGTGACCAGGCCCACGTCCGGCAACGACAGCTCGGCCGGGTCCGACACCACCACCGGCACCAGCTCGTGGCGCTGGGCCGTCACCCGCATGGCCCGGTCCCAGCCGTCGGAGAGGAAGTCGCTGACGAAGAACACCACCGAGCGGCGTCGGGCGATCTTGCCCAGGAAGTCGAGGCCGGCCTCGAGATCGGTGCCGCGCGACCGGGGCTCGAACGCGAGGATCTCGCCGATCACGCGCAGGACGTGACGCCGGCCCTTCTTGGGTGGGACGTAGAGCTCGACCTTGTCGGTCAGGAGGTAGAGGCCGACCCGATCGTTGTTCTTGATGGCCGAGAACGCCACCACCGCGGCCAGTTCGGCGGCGATCTGACGCTTCGACGCCGACACCGTGCCGAAGAACATCGACGCGCTCATGTCGATGACCAGGTTGACGGTGCGGTCGCGCTCCTCGACGAACTGCTTGACGTGGGCGACGTTCATGCGCGCCGACACGTTCCAGTCGATCGAGCGGACGTCGTCGCCGGGGTAGTACTGGCGGACGTCGGAGAAGATGAGCCCGCGGCCCTTGAACACCGAGTGGTACTGGCCGGCCAGCTTCTCGTCGACGAGACGACGGGCCACGATCTCGATCTTCTTGGCCTTGCGGAAGAGCTCGCTGGCGGCGATGCGCATGGTTCAGAGGGGGACGGGCAAGGGCAAGGGCAAGGGCAAGGGGTCCCTAAGGGACCGGGATGTGCTCGAAGACGCGGCGGATGACGTCCTCCGACGTGATCTCCTCGGCCTCAGCTTCGTAGGTGATGACCACGCGGTGGCGGAGGACGTCGTGGGCGATGGCCTTGATGTCGTCGGGCGTGACGTATGGACGGTGGCGCAGGAAGGCGTGGGCGCGGGCCGCGATCGCCAGGCACAGGGTGGCGCGCGGCGAGGCGCCGTACTCGATCAGCGGCGCCAGCTCGTGCAGGCCGTAGGCGCGGGGATCGCGGGTGGCGTGGACCAGGTGGACGATGTAGTCGCGAACCTTGTCGTCGATGTAGACGCTGCCGACCACGCGACGCGCGGCCTTGATGTGGTCGACGGTGCAGACCTCGCGGGGCACCGGCGCCTCGGGGAGGCTCATCAGGTCGAGCATGGCCCGCTCCTCGGTGGCGGTCGGGTACGTCACCTTGATGAGCAGCATGAAGCGATCGAGCTGGGCCTCGGGCAGCGGGAAGGTGCCCTCCTGCTCGCGCAGGTGGTACGAGCCGCCGTTGGCGCGCGC
>SXJR01000444.1 GCA_005779305.1 Myxococcales bacterium | reverse complement strand
GTCGCACAGGAAGAGGTAGCCGTCGTCGTCGAGGTAGCCGGCGTCGCCGACGGTGAAGAAGCCGTCGCGCCAGGCGTCACCGGTCTTCTTCTGGTCGCGGTGGTACTCGAAGCGGTGGTTGCCCATGCGGATCCACACCGTCCCGGCGGTGCCGGCGGCGACCGGGTTGTGCTCGTCGTCGAGGATGCGGATCTCCGAGATCGGCCACGGCTTGCCGACGGTGCCCGGCTTCTTCAGCCATTCGGCCGGCGTGCAGGCGGTGCCGCCGCCCTCGGACGCGGCGTAGTACTCGTAGATGCACGGGCCCCACCAGGCCAGCATCTTCTTCTTGGTGTCGACCGGGCACGGCGCAGCGCTGTGGATGACGTGCGACAGGGACGAGACGTCGTACCTCGCCCGCACGTCGTCGGGCAGCTTGAGCAGGCGGTTGAACTGGGTCGGCACCATGTGGCTCGAGGTCACGCGCCGGCGCTCGACGAGCTGGAGCATCCCCTCCGGCTCCCACTTGTCGACGAGCACGAGGGTGTGGCCGAGGTGCAGGTGGTTGGTCGCGAAGTTGAGCACGGCGGTGTGGTAGAGCGGCGCGCCGACCAGGTGCACGCCGGGCGAGCCCGGCATCACGCCGAACAGCGACAGGAAGAGCGCCTGCTGGGTGGCGACCATCTCGGGCGGCGCCGGCACGAGCGGGCGCTTCACGCCCTTGGGCTTACCGGTGGTGCCCGACGTGTACGTCATCGACGCGCCAGCCGCGCGCTGTTCGGGCGCGGTCGCTGGCTGGCCGGTCTTCAGCTCGTCGAGCGGACGGAAGCCGGGCAGGGCGCCCCCGCTGGTGAAACGCGCGGCGTCCGGAAAGTCGATCTCGGCACAGGCCCGCGCGGCGGCGTCGCCGACGCGGGGCGTGGTGATGATCGCGGCGGCGTCGCAGTCGCCGAGGATGTAGGCGATCTCGGCCGGCGTCAGGTGCCAGTTGATCGGCGTGATGTACCAGCCGGCCTGGTGGGCGGCAAGGAAGGCCTCGATCATGGCCGCGCTGTTGTCGAGCACGGTGGCGATGCAGCCGCCGGCGGAGAGGCCGAGCGCGCGCAGGCCGTGGACCAGGCGGTTGGCGCCGGCGAGGAGCGCGCCGGCGGTGATCTCGGTGCCATCGGGCTCGATCACGGCGATCCAGTCGGGGCGGTCGTGCGCGATCTTCCAGAAGCCGACGTCGGTCGGGGTCGAGCTCATGCCGGCGACCCTACACCAGAGCGCGGCCAGAATGAAACATGTTCTAGTACGTCCTTGACACGCTGCGTCCGGGGCGAGAGCATCCCCTTGCAACACGTTCTATCGGGAGCGGAGATGGCCGGGACTTACAACATCGCCGACTTGTTCGAGTCCCTGGTCCAGGCCATGCCGGCGCGCACGGCCTTGGTCTCGGGCGCGCGACGCCAGACCTTCGCCGAGCTCGACGAGCGAGCCGAGCGGCTGGCCGAGGTCCTGCGCAGCCGCGGCGTCGGCCCGCGCGACCACGTCGGCCTCCACCTCTACAACGGCCACGAGTTCGTCGAGGCGATGGTGGCGTGCTTCAAGCTGCGCGCCGTCCCCATCAACCTCAACTACCGCTACGTCGCCGCCGAGCTGCGACCGTTGTGTCTCGACGCCGACCTGGTCGGCGTCATCACCCAGCGCGAGCTCTTGCCCGTGGTCGCCGAGGCCGTGCGCGGCATCCGCGCCGGCACCACCATCATCGCCGTCGACGACGGCTCCGGCGTCGACGTGCCCGGCCTCGAGGCCCGCGACTACGAGGCCGCGCTGGCCGAGGCCACGCCCCGTCGTGCGCCCGGCGATCCGTCCCCGGAGCGCTCGGGCGACGACCTCTGGGTCATCTACACCGGCGGCACCACCGGCAAGCCCAAGGGCGTGATGTGGCGGCACGAGGACATCTTCTTCGCCGGCCTCCAGGGCGGCCGCCCCGGTGGTGATCCGGTCACCGCCCCCGCTCAGGTCGCCGAGCACGCCCGCGATCCCGACAACGCCATGCGGCTCTTGCCGGCGGCGCCCTTCATCCACGGCGCTGCCCAGCTCGGCGCCTGGATCTGCCTGTTCACCGGTGGTCCGCTGGTGCTCCAACCTGGCCGCAGCTTCGACGCCAGGCGCTGCGTCGAGCTCATCGCCGAGGAGCAGCTCACCACGATCACGCTGGTCGGCGACGCCATGGCCCGGCCGATCGTCGACGCCCTCGAGGCCGGCACCTACGACACGTCGAGCCTGCTCGCCGTCGCCTCGGCCGGCGCCATCCTGTCGCCGGCGGTGCGCGATCGCCTGCAGGAGCTCCTGCCCGACGCGCTCATCCTCAACAACTTCGGCTCGACCGAGACCGGCCACCAGGGCTCGGCCTTCCCTGGCTCGGAGACCGGCGCCGACGGCCGGCCCAGCTTCGCGATGGACGAGCACAGCCTGGTGGTCGACGACGACTTCCAGCCACTGGTGCCGGGTTCGGGCCAGCTCGGGCGGCTGGCCCGCGGCGGCCACATCCCGCTCGGCTACTACAAGGACGAGATCAAGACCGCCGAGCGCTTCGTGACCATCGGCGGCAAGCGCTTCGCCCTGCCCGGCGACATGGCCACCGTCGAGAGCGACGGCCGCATCACCGTCTACGGCCGTGGCTCGAACTGCATCAACACCGGCGGCGAAAAGGTCTTCCCCGAGGAGGTCGAGGAGGCGCTCAAGGCTCACCCCGACGTCTTCGACGCGCTGGTGGTCGGCGTCGCCGACGAGCGCTGGATGCAGCGGGTGGCCGCCGTCGTCCAGCCGCGCCCGGGCTGCACGCCTGATCTGGCCACGCTCCAGGCGCACTGCCGGACGCTGATCGCCGGCTACAAGGTGCCGCGCCAGCTCGCGCTGGTCGACACCGTCGAGCGCCAGCCCAGCGGCAAGCCCGACTACGCCTGGGCCCGCGGCATCGCCGAGGAGGAGGGCGCGTCGTGAGCAAGCCCTTCCCCGGCTACGCCACGGGCTGGTTCGTCGTCGCCTCGGCCGACGAGCTCTCCGCTGGCAAGGTGCTGTCGCTGGCCTACTTCGGCAAGAAGCTGGTCGCGTTCCGCGGCGAAAGCGGCGCCCTCAACGTGCTCGACGCCCACTGCCCGCACCTGGGCGCCGACCTCGGCGTCGGCGGCACCGTGGTCGGCGACACGATCCGCTGTCCGTTTCACGCCTGGCGCTTCGCTGGCGACGGCGGCTGCGTCGAGATCCCCTACGACCGCAGCGAGCGCAAGGAGAAGAGCCTCCTGCGGGCGCGCACCAACGCCTGGGCGGTGCGCGAGCGCAACGGCCTGGTCTTCGTCTGGCACGATGCCCTCGGCCGTCCGCCCACGTACGAGATCCCGGTGATCGCCGAGCACGGCTCGCCCGAGTGGACGCCGTGGACGCTCTCGCGCATGACCATCCGTACCCACCCGCGCGAGATCATCGAGAACGTCGCCGACCGCGGCCACTTCCCGGCGGTGCACGGCACCGACCTCGAGACCTTCGAGAACGAGTTCGTCGACCACATGGCGATCCAGCGCTCGACCGGCGTGGCTCATCCCGTCGGTGGCGGTGAAGACCGCTTCAAGCTCACCGCGACGTACTACGGCCCGGCCTACCAGGTCACCGAGATGGAGTCGTTCCTGCCCAACCGGCTGATCAACGCCCACACGCCCATCGACGAGCACACCCTGCACCTGCGCTTCGGCGTGATGCTCAAGAACATCGGCGACGAGAAGAAGATGAACCGGTACGCGGCGGGTTACGCCAGGAATCTCGAGGTCGGCTTCCTCCAGGACGTCGCCATCTGGGAGAACAAGGTCTGGCGCGACCGCCCGACCTTGTGCGACGGCGACGGCGCGATCGGCGCCCTGCGTCGCTGGTATCGCCAGTTCTACGTGAACCCGAACCCCGAGACCAACGAGACGACGAGCGAGGAGCAGGCGACATGAAGCGATTCGAAGGCAAGGTGGCGCTGGTCACGGGCGCGGCCTCGGGCATCGGCAAGGCGGCCGCGGTACGGCTGGCCGAGGAGGGCGCCACCGTGTTCGGCGTCGACGTCAACGCCGGCGCCGGCGTCGACCTGACGTGCGACATCAGCGACGAGCAGCAGGTCGCGGACGCGGTGGCGGCGGTGATCGCCAAGCACGATCGCCTCGACGTGCTCGCCAACGTGGCCGGCGTGCTCCGCGCCGATCACACCCACGAGCTCAAGCTCGCCGACTGGGATCGCATCATCCGCATCAACCTGACCGGGACGTTCCTGGTCTGCCGCGCGGCCATCCCCCACCTGCTCAAGACCCGGGGCAACATCGTCAACACCTCGTCGACAGCGGCGCTCGGCTCGCACCCGTGGATGGCGGCCTACGCCGCGTCCAAGGGCGGCATCCTTTCGATGACCCGCGTGATCGCCGTCGAGTACGCCAAGCAGGGCCTGCGTGCCAACTGCGTGTGCCCGGGCGGTATCTCCACGCCGCTGCACGGCCAGTTCCGCCTGCCCAAGGGTGGCGACCCCGAGCTCCTGCGCGGGGCCATGCCGCCGGTCCCCTACGTCGGCCCCGAGCATGCGGCGTCGGTGATCGCGTTCTTGGCCTCGGACGACGCGAGGTACATCAACGGCACCGAGGTCCGCGCCGACGGAGGCGCGCTCTCCTGATGGCAACCGCCGCAGACATCAAGCAGATCGGCGCGATCGATCTGATGCTCAACGTGCCGGGCGAGGACCAGCGTGGCTGGTACGAGTTCATGAAGCCGCTGTTCCTCGACCAGGACAGCCGCGAGCGCTTCGAGATGCCGGCCGAGTACATGTTCAAGGACATCCCCAAGGTCGGCCCGCAGGACGACTACGTCGCCTACACGGTCGCCGAGATGGACAAGCACGGCATCGCCCGGGCCATGGTCGGCCTCGACGGGAGCGAAACGCCCAACGCTGCGGCGGTGCGGCGCCACCCCGATCGCTTCTTCGGCAGCTACCAGGCCAACCCCAACCGGGGCATGGACGGCGTGCGCGACCTGGTGCGTATGCACCGGGATCACGGCATCAAGGCGGTGACCGCGTTCCCGTCGGGGCTGTGCCCGCAGGTGCCGATCGACGACAAGAAGTGGTTCCCGATCTACGCCAAGTGCGTCGAGCTCGATCTGCCCATCTGTGTGTGCGTGGGCGTGCCCGGGCCGCGCCTGCCCATGGCGCCGCAGAAGGTCGAGCTCATCGACGAGGTGTGCTGGTTCTTCCCCGAGCTGAAGTTCGTGATGCGACACGGCGGCGAGCCGTGGACCGACCTCGCGGTCAAGCTGATGCTCAAGTACCCGAACCTGTCGTACTCGACGAGCGCGTTCGCGCCCCGCCACTACCCGCGCGACATCATCGACTTCGCCAACACCCGCGGCGGTGATCAGGTGATGTACGCCGGCTACTTCCCGATGGGGCTCTCACTCGAGCGCATCTGGAAGGAGCTGCCCGACGTGCCGCTCAAGGACACGGTGTGGCCCAGGTTCCTGCGCGACAACGCGGTGCGCATCTTCAAGCTCTAGCCGAGCGACAGACGTCAGAGAGGTCGAACATGAGCTGGGATCTCGAAGTCGATGTGGTCGCCGTGGGCTCGGGCCTCGGTGCCATCACCGCGGCCATGGCCGCCCACGATGATGGCGCGCAGACAGTCATTCTCGAGAAGGCCAGCAAGCTGGGTGGCGTGTGCGCGTACTCGGGTGGTGAGGTCTTCGTCTGCTGCAACCACAAGATGGCGGCGGCGGGGACGCCCGACTCGCCCGAGGCGGCGCGCGCGTACCTCGCGTTCCTCGCCGGCGGCTACGCTGATCCCGAGCTGGCCAAGATCCTGTTCGAGACCGGGCCGGTGGTGGCCCGCTGGGCCGAGGAGACGTGCGGCGTCCGCTGGAAGATCATCGAGAACTTCCCGGACTACCACTACCCGCACGCGCCCGGCACCGCCGCCGCCGGCCGCTACCTCGAGGTCGAGCTCTTCGACGGCGCTCAGCTCGGCCCCTGGCAGAAGAAGACCTACGGCACGCCCCACATGCCGCCCGGCATCATCCACGACGAGCTGTTCGCGTGGGGCGGGCTGGCGACGATCACGCAGTGGAACTTCGCGCTGATGGGCAAACGCCTGGCCAAGGATCAGCGCGGCATGGGCCCGGGCATGATGGGCTACTTCCTCAAGGCCGCCGTGATCGACCGCGCCATCCCCGCGCACGTCGACACGCCGGTGCGCGCGCTGGTCGTCGAGCAGGGTCGGGTGGTCGGCGTCGTCGCCGAGAAGGCGGGCAAGCCGTGGCGGGTGAAGGCGCGGCGCGGTGTGGTGCTGGCCATCGGCGGCTACGACTGGAACAAGAAGCTGGCCAGGCAGTACGAGCAGCTCCCCGAGTGGCACTCGATGTGCCAGCCGTCGGTGGAGGGCGACAACGTCGTGCTGGGCGGCGAGATCGGCGCGTCGCTCGGACGCGTGCCCAACCACAACCTCGGCATGTTCTTCGGCTACCGCATCCCCGGCGAGGAGCACGACGGCAAGCCGCTGTTCCGCGCGTCGTGGGAGGGCGGCTACCCGCACGCCATCTGGGTCAACCGCGCCGGGGTCCGCTTCGGGGACGAGTCCTTCTACCGGGACTACCTGCCCAAGTGCCACGCCTGGGACGGCCTCACCCAGGACCACCCCAACTACCCACCGTTTCTGATCTTCGATCAGCAGTACCGCGACAAGTACGCCTTCGCGACCTACCTGCCCGGCATGGAGGTCCCCGACGAGGTCCTCCACCGCGCCGACACGCCGCGCGCCCTGGCCGCCAAGCTCGGCGTCGACGGCGATGTCCTCGAGGCGACCATCGCCGAGTTCAACATCGGCGCCCGCGAGGGCAAGGACCCGGCGTTCAATCGCGGCGCGTACCCGTGGGCGGCCATGATGACCGGCGACAAGAGCCGGCCCAATCCCAACCTCGGCCCGCTCGAGAAGGGACCGTACTACGGCATCCAGCTCGCGCCCGTCGGGGTCGGCGTGAACTCGGTCGGCCTCGAGACCGACGCCTTCGCCCGCGTGAAACACGTCCGTGGCCACGCCATCGCCGGCCTCTACGCCTGCGGCAACTCCGCCGCCGCCCTCGACACCGGCGCCGGCTACCAGTCCGGCCTGTCCAACCTGCGTGGCATGACCTGGGGCTACATCGCCGGCCGCCACGCGGCGCGCAACGGCTGAGCGCGCTGGTCAATCCGCCTGCGCGGCGCCGGAGGTGTGTCAATCCGCGCGGTGCCGAATGCCGTAGGATCGACGACCCGGTCATGAAGCCACGCGAGGACTACCCGGACGCCATCGATCCGACGCGAGTCGGGACCTATCCTGCGCTGGCCAAGGCCGGGGGCGGATGCGTCTGGGACGAGGTGCTCGAGTACAGAGTCTGGTGTCACGCGGAGCGCGGGGCGCCCGATCTCTCCGACTGCTATCACGCGTTCGCGACGTATCGAGAGGCTCTCGACCTTTCCAGCAGCACGCCAGGCGCCGAGGAACCGCTCGCGCTCGTCCGACAGCGCGAATACATCAGCGAGCCGACGCCGGGTGACTACGTCCACTTGCGTGAGGAGCGAGTCGCGGAGTGGCCCGTCGAGTTCTTGCGACGGCCGCGGAGGAACGAGCGCACGATCCCGGACTTCTTGTCGCCCGATGCGCCCGCAAACCGTCTCGACATCCTTCGCGGGCTGGCGGGTTGAGGCGAGCGCGCCATTCGACTCGGCCGCTGCGCGGCCGGCTCAGGGCGAACGGGTAGTTCGCTTGTAGCTGGCGCCGGAGCGAGATGTGCCGCGGCGCCAGCGGACGTGATGGACGAGGGCGCGATCGTCGAAGATGTGGATCCAGAGCGCGTCGGCGTCACCGAGGGTGAAGCCATGGTCTTCACGGCTCACGTGCTGGATGTGGTGGGCGCCGGGCGCGATCGAGACGTCGTCCATGCGGTGGGCGCGCACGAAATCGCCGGGGCGATCGACGAAGACGAGGTCCGAGAGATCGATCGGCGTATCGCCGACATTCACCACCTCGAACCAATCGCCCGATGGGTTTCCGGTCGAGACCTCGTTGATCACCAGCGCCGGCGCGGTCGCAGGCGCGACTTCGACCTCGCATACGCACGCGCTCGTGAACACCAGCAGCAGGCACCCCATCCGCATGGAGAGGGCAGGAGCACGGGGCGAGCCGGGCGTCGTGTCAGCGGTTTCAGGTAGTTGCCATACTGATGTCTGCGCTTGAAGTGCAATTCTCCGCACGCGAAGCTCCGGTGACGCCATGGGGGACACGACGGCACGGGACCAGCTCGCCGATGCGGATCGACCGCACCTGCTGGTGATCCTCGATCAGAAGGTGTCGACCCATGCGATGCCGAGCGCCGGGACGCTGGTGATCGGCCGTGGCGCGGAGTGCGACGTCCGCATCGACAGCGCGACGATCTCGCGGCGCCATGCGCGGCTCCAGCTCGGCGAGCGCCTGGCGATCGAGGATCTGGGCAGCGCCAATGGCACCCGCGTGCGCGAGCGCGCGCTGACCCGCGGCAAGCCGGTGGCCATCGAGCCGGGCGAGACCATCGAGGTGGGCGCGGCGCTGGTGATCGTGCAGCGCGGCATCGAGCGACGTCGCTCGCACCGGGTCTGGACCCACGGCTACTTCGAGGCCCGGCTCGAGGACGAGTGCGCGCGCGCCGATTCCACCGGCGCTGGCCTGGCCGTGGTGCGCATCGCGTGCCCGCCCGAGGCGCCGCGCGGCCTGATCGAGGAGCGCATCGCCGGCGAGCTCCGCGAGGGCGACGTGCTCGGCGTCTACACGCCGGGCGAGTACGAGGCGCTCCTCCTCGAGACGGGGCCCGACGAAGCCGAGCGGCGCGCCCAGAGTATGGGTCAGGCACTGCGCCGCGTCCCGGTCAAGGCGCGGGTCGGGGTGGTGTGCCGGCCGCGCGACGGCCACGTGGCTCACCAGCTCCTCGCCACCGCCTGCGCCGCGGTGAGCGACGCACGTCCGGCCAGCGCATCGCCGCGATCACCTGTGATCGCCGCCCCGGTCATGCGCCGGCTGTTCGGCGTCGTCGAGAAGCTAGCAGCCGGCGACCTGACCGTGCTGGTGCGCGGCGAGACCGGCGTGGGCAAGGAGCTCGTGGCCGAGGCGCTGCACCGCTCGTCGCCCCGGGCCCGGGCCCCGCTGGTGCGGGTCAACCTCGCGGCGGTCGCCGCCTCGCTGATCGAGAGCGAGCTGTTCGGCCACCAGCGTGGGGCGTTCACGGGTGCGGTCCGCGATCGCCCAGGGCTGATCGAGAGCGCCGACGGCGGGACCCTCTTCCTCGACGAGATCGGCGAGCTCGACCTGGCGGTCCAGGTCAAGCTCTTGCGCGTGCTCGAGGACCGGCGGGTGACCCGGATCGGCAGCATCAAGCCGCGCACCGTCGACGTGCGCTTCGTCGCCGCCACCCACCGCGACCTCGAGGCGGCGGTCGCGGCCGGCAGCTTCCGTGAGGACCTCTTCTATCGCCTGACCGGCGTGACGGTGCAGGTTCCGCCGCTGCGCGACCGACCTGAGGAGCTGGCGCCGCTCGTGCGCGCGTTCGTGGAGGACGCAGCCTTGCGCGCACGCCGGCCGGTGCCGCGGATCGCCGACGCGGTCTGGTCCGCGCTCGAGGGCTACCACTGGCCCGGCAACCTCTACACCGAGAATTCCACCAACCTCTCCGATACTCAAGCCATGAGGTTTCGAGTGCACTTCCAGGGTTGAGCCCTGGGCTTTCACATCCGACCTGCATGGCCGCCTACACACGCTTTACGCCCAGTAATTCC
>SXJR01000066.1 GCA_005779305.1 Myxococcales bacterium | reverse complement strand
GCCGGCGCCGCACGCTCGCAGGTGCTGGAGCCAGGTCAGCCCCTCGCGCTGGTACGGCCGCAGCTCGGCGCGCAGACCGGCCGGCGGTGCAGCGGCGATCACGTCGCGCGGGCGCGGGCCCATGGCCAGCTCGTAGCCTCGATCGCGCACCTGGGTCGCCCCCTCCCAGCGCAGCGGGCGGACCGGATCGTGGAGCGCGACGCCAAGCTCGGCCAGCGCGGCAGCGCGGCGCAGCGGCGCGCCCAGCTTGCCGCCCGGCTTGCCGTCGGCGCGATAGAGCTCCTTGAGCACGGCGAGCAGCAGGCGCAGGCGTTCGGGCGGCACCGGCAGCCATCGCCGCTCGCCCAGCGGCACGGCGATGCAGCGGCGCGGCGTGCGCGTGAGCCGTTCGAGGCTGTCGGCGCCGTCGAGAAGCTCGAGCAGCGCCGGCATGAGATCGACGCGGTGGCCGTCGATCTCGACGCCCAGCTCGATGCCGAACCAGTCGACGCGCTCGCTGTCGTCGATCGTCACCACCAGCGGCGCGTCGGGTTCGACGGTCTGCCACGGATAGTCGGCGGGGATCTCGACGCGCCAGCCCAGCGCGCGCAGCTGTGGCACGGCGTGGGCGGTGAACCCGCACAGCGCGTGCACGTCGGCGTCGAGGCGCACCGCGTAGTCGACCGCCTCGTCACTGGCGACGTCGTCGAGGCAGGCCAGATCGACCGCGCCCAGGCTCTCCAGTACGCGGCGGGCGTGGCCCTCGATGGCGGCGCCCGCGAACAGCCGGATGGTGGCGGTGACGAGCTCCTCGTCGCCGATCCACAAGGACGTCGCCGCCAGGTGGATGGCCGGCGCCCCGGCGCTGCCGATCCTCGTGGCCAGTGGGCGTGGACCCATGGAGCCCGCCATGCCCGTCCGGAGGTACCAGCCGCGGATCCACGCGTCCAGATTTCGGGCCCCGCGCGGCACTGATCGTCTGGATCGTGGTGATCCGGATCGAATGCACACGTTTCAGAGCGGTGAACGGCGCTTGACAACCACGCACGCAGTACGTGCCGTTCGGTTCCTTCCAGCGCGAGGTCGACGTCGGCGGGCAGACCGGCAACATCGATGTCCGCCACGGGCTGTTCTGGAACGCGTACATCAGGTGGGCGCAGCCGGTGGTATCCTCGCCGACGTGAGCCGCGCGGGGTTTGTCGTCAGCATCGCCTTCGCCGCCGCCGCGTGTGGCGAGGCGCCCGAGCTGGCCCAGATCGAGGCCGCGTCGATGGTGGCGGATCACGAGACCACGACGTGCGCGACGGCGGTGGTGATCGAGCTGTCGCGGCAGATCGCCGGCGAGGTCGATTGCATGGGGCCGGGGCAGCTGGTGCCGTTCGCCGAGGGTGACGGCATCGTCTTCGCCGGCTCGGCCGTCCTGCCCTACGTCAGCGAGACCGCGCGCGAGGATCTGCTCGCCGCCGTGCAGGCCGGCGCCGGCATGTCGCTCGAGGTCACCAGCGCCTACCGCACGGTGGTGCAGCAGTACCTCCTCTATCGCTGGTTCCAGCTCGGGCGCTGCGGCATCACCGCCGCCGCCGTGCCCGGCAACAGCAACCACGAGAGCGGGCGCGCACTCGACGTGTCCAACTACAGCGCGTGGATCGCCACGCTCGCCGATCACGCGTGGGATCACAGCGTGCCCGGCGATCCGGTCCACTTCGATCACACCCAGTCGCCCGACATCCGCGGCACCGACGTGATGGCATTCCAGCGCCTGTGGAACCGAAACAACCCCGGCGACGTGATCGATGAGGACGGCGTGTGGGGTCCCGCCACCGAGGCCAGGGTCAAGGTGTCGCCGGCCGAGGGCTTCGCACAGGGACCGACGTGTGCGCCCGGCGGCCTGGCGATGGCCATCGATTCGATCGACGCGCCGCGGGTGATGCCGCCGCGGGTCCAGGCCACCGTCACGCTGGTCCTGCGCAACAGCGGCACGTCGCCCTGGCCGGCCGGCACCGCCTTGGTGACCGCCGAGCCTGCCGGTCGCGCCAGCGACTTCGCCGCGGCCTCGTGGCCGGCGGCCGATCGCCCGGCGGTGATCGACGCCGAGGTCGCGCCCGGCGCCACCGTCATGCTCGAGTTCGACGTGACCGCGCCAGCCCTGACCACGACCGTGGAGCTCACCGAGAGCTTCGCGATGGCCGCCGGCTCCACGCGCTTCGGCATGATGGCGCTGGTGATCCGGGTTGATCCCGATGCCAGCGCCTCGGGTGGATGTAGCGCAGGTGCCGGTGGTGGCGGAAGGGCGATGAGCGTGGCGCTCGCGCTCGTGCTGGTGGTGGCGTTCGCAGGCCGTCGCCGTCGCGGCCACCGCCGCGGTACCATCGCGGCGTGAGCCTGGCAGCCCCCTTCGAGCACCTGCGCGCCCTGGCCGGGCGCAAGGCAACCGGCGAGCTGATCGCGTGCGACCAGATCGTCGAGGTCCACGTCTTCCTCCACCAGGGCCGCGTGGCCTGGGGGACCAGCAACCGCAGCAGCAAGGTGCTCAACGACTACTTGATCGAAGTCGCCAACCTCGACCACGACGCCCTCGACGACGTGGCGGCCGAGTGCCGCCGCACCGGCGCGCGGTTCGGCGAGACCGTGGTGGCCTGGGGCCTGGCCCAGGCCGAGCATGTCGCGGCGGCGCTGCGCGCCGAGATCAGCGACGCGCTCGCCGGCCTGACCGAGCTGGTCGGCGCGCCGGTCGTGTTCCTGCCTCGCGACGAGGTCTTCGACGAGCGCTGGACCTTCTCCATCGACGAGTGCCTCGAGGGCGTTCCCGACATCGGCGCCGGCATGTGCCTGGCCCGGCGCATCGTCGAGCTGGTCCCCGGCCACCACTGGGTGGCGGGCGCGTCGCCGCGAGGCAGCCTCGTCAACGAGGGCGCCGTGGTCGACGCCCGCAAGGCCGACTTCCTGGTCCCGCTCACCGACTCGCTCACCCGCACCTCGGCCTCGGAGGTCATCCTGCGCGCGCCCGGGCGAGGCGTGGTCGGGCGCGCCGCCGGGAACGATCAGTGGGTCTACGCCGCGTTCGCGTCGACCAGCGGCCTGGGCGCCATGTCGGCGGCCATGCGCTCGCTCGGCCAGGCCACGTCGAGCGTCGATCGCCTGAAGCCGGTGATCCCTGGCCGCGGCGACGATCGCTTGCTCGAACCCATCGATCTGGCGCTCGACGCGACCGGCGAGCTGCGCGCCGGCTACGTGATCGATCGCGTCGGCGCGATCTCCGGCCGCGGGCCGCTGCGCGATCCGGCGGTGGCAGCGGTCGCGCTCGAGCTGACCACGTTCCTCGATGTCGACCTCGGGCCGGCCATCCCCATCGACGAGCACGAGCTGTCACAGCCGACCAACTCGATCACGGCGAGGCTCGATGCGTGCTGGTTGTGCGGCACCCGCGCCCGCAGCGGTCACGCGGTGTGGCTGGCGGTGGTGACCGAGGAGTCGGCCGGCTTCGCCGCCGCGCTCCTGGCCACGGTCGTGCGGCGCATCGAGGTCCTGGCCCGGACTACGGGATCGTGACGACGATCTTGCCGCGGGCCCGGCCGCGCTCGAGCTCGGCGAAGGCCTCACCCACCTCGGTGAGGGGGTACGTGCGGTGGATCAGCGGCTTCAGCGTGCCGTCGTCGATCCAGGCTCCAAGCTCGGCGAGCTGGGAGCCGTCGGGACGCATGAAGAGGTAGCGGAACTCGGCGCCCGCCTTCCTGGCGGCGCGCCGGCGGCCGGCGGTGATCAGCCAGATGACCGGTCGGACCCACGCCGGTAGCGACGTGCGGGCGAAGGGCAGGTCGGGCATCCCGGCGACGCCGACGACCACGCCGCCGCGCCGGACCTGGGCCAGCGAGCGCTTCTCGGAGTCGCCGCCGAGGGTGTCGAGGACGACGTCGAGCTCGCGCACCGCCTCGACCGCGCCGGCCACCGTGTAGTCGACGGCCTCGTGAGCGCCGAGGCTCTTGATGAGCTCGAGGTTCCCGGTGCTGCCGGTGGCCAGCACGTGGGCGCCGAGGCGGCGGGCGATCTGGATGGCGAGCGAACCGACGCCGCCGGCGCCAGCGTGGATCAGCACGCGCTGGCCGGGCTTCACGCCGGCGACGTCGCGTAGCGCCTGCAGCGCGGTCAGGCCGGCCAGCGGGATCGACGACGCCTCCGCGAAGGAGAGCCCGCGCGGCTTGATGGCGACCACGTCCTCGTGGGCCGCGACCTGCTCGGCGAGGCCGCCCATGCGGCTCTTCTCCAGGCGGGCGAACACCTCGTCGCCGGCGCGGACCCGTGTGACGTCCTTGCCTGTGGCGGCGACCACACCCGCCACGTCGCAGCCCAGGCCGATCGGCCGGGGCGGGTCGGTTATCAGCTTGACCTTGCCCTCGCGCAGCTTGAAGTCGACCGGGTTGAGGCTCGCGGCGCGCACGTCGATGAGCACGTCGCGGTCGCCGACCGCTGGTGCCGGCCGGTCCTCGACCTTCATCACGTCGGGGCCGCCATAACGATGGATGACGAGCGCTTTCATGAACCGGGTCCGATCATGACGAGCTGGAGGTAACCCTTGTCGTCGGTGAGGCGGCGTGTGACCTGGTACTGCACCGCGAGCGGCACGCGGAACAGCGACAGGCGCACGCTGAGTACACCGCCGAACGCGGCGTGGTGACGCTCGGTAGCTCCGGCGGTGTGGAAGCTCGCGCCGGTGAGGAACGGTTCGACGTCGATCTCGCGCAGGAACGTCGCCGGCAAGAACCCGACGCTGGGCAGGCCGCGATCGATCACCAGGGCGTAGCGCCACGACAGATCGCCGAGCGCGACCTGCGCGGTGGGCAGACCAAAATCTTCGAAGCCGCGCAGCGGCTCGACGAAGCGGTGCGAGTCGGGGAGGATGCCGTCGCCGGCCAGATCGTCGTCGGGATCGACCGGGCCCGACCACACGATGGGCAGACTGGCGGCGCCGCCGACCTGGATGAGCTGGCCCGGCGCGTCGCGCTGGACGTGGCCGCGCAGGTTGGCGTGCAGCACGTGCCGGCGCGTGAACGGCAGCGGCACGAAGACGTCGAGCTCGCCACGCCCGTCGAGCATGCGCTGGTCGCCGCGCGGGAACATGGCACCCTCGAGCGTGAGCGCCCATCCGCGCGTGGCGCCGCTGGCCCGCGTGCCGTCGATGGCCGAGTAGCCCAGCGTCGCCGCGGGTCCGTACAGCCGCAGGATGGGCGCGCCGTCGAAGGCTTCCTGGTACGCGTAGGTCCCGCCCACCCCCGCGAGGTACGTGCCACGCCACACCCGCGAGATGCTGGCCTGGGCGTCCCGAAGATCGCGATCGGGCGTGCCGCCGCCATCCATGGTCAGATCTTCGACGAAAGCGAGCCGCTGCGCCGTGGCGCTGACCACCCACGGCGCGAGGTCGTTCAAGATCACGCCGCCCGCGCCCGACCACTCCCTGTACTTCGGCTGCATGTAGCCCGCGATCGCCCAGCGCACCAGGTCCAGCCGATCACCGCCCGACAGCGCTGCGCCGAACTGCGTCGCTCCGACCGCCGGGGCCAGCAACGCGAACGAGTGCAGGGTGGGTCGGAACAGTCCATCGAATCGCGAGTAGGGACGATCGTCGATCACCTTCACGCGATCCGCCACGAACGTCGTCGTGGGTCCTGCGGGTGGCGTTGCGGGTGCGGTTGCGGTTGCGGGTGCGGTTGCGGTTGCGGTTGCGGGTGCCGTTGCGGCTGCGGCTGCGCGTGCCGTTGCGGCTCCGATTTCGGTCTCGGTCTCGGTCTCGGTCTCGGTCTCGGTCTCGGTCTCGGTCTCGGTCTCGGTTTCCGGCTTCGCCGCCGCCGGCAGGATCACCTCATCCAGCGTGTACCGCCACCCGTCCCGCGCCAGGAACCGCAGCACGCCGGCCTTCTCCCGCGCCTCGAGCAAGCCGTACGGCGCATCGGTCACCACGCTCCGCGCCCCATCGGCGCCGACCACCGCGACCTGGAACCGCCCATCGACGACATCGAGCAGCATCAACCGGCCGTCATCGGCGAACGCCGCGTCGTACACCGGTCCGCCGCCCGAGCCCACGTGCTCGCCGATCCGCGCGCCGGTCGCCGCGTCCAGCACCCACACTGTGAACCGTGTGCCGTCCCAGACGCTCACCGCCAGCCGCGCGCCATCGCGCGACGGCTGAACCCGCAGCGCGAACTGCCCCGGCGCCGCGTCCCACAGCACCTTGCTGGCGCCGCCGCCGCTGCCGACGTCGCGCACTGCCAGGCTCCAGCGATCGCCGTCGACGACCATGTGGAAGTATCGCTGTCCGTCCGGAGACACCGCGCCGCCCGGACCGAGCCCGTGCGCGACCTCGTCGATCCCGCCGGCCCTGGTCCAGCGGAACACCCGCGTGGTCTGGTATGTGCCGCCCAGATCGACGCTGGTGAACCACAACGAGCCGTCATTCGCGAAGCTCATGCCCGAGGTGAGCAGCGGCGCGCCCACCACCTGTCGCCGCGGCGGCACGAGGTCGACCAGCCGCGTGCTCTCGAGCTCGGCGCCGTCCGCGCTCCACACCCGCAGGCGCGCTGGTTCGTCGATGTCCTGGTCGATCGCCGCGACCTCGCCGCCGGGGCCCCAGGCCCAGCGCGCGTCGTCGCCGAGCCCGCGCACCACGCGTTCGCCCGCCGGACGGGCGCGCACCGGGTAGCGCTCGGCGACCCAGCGCCGGAACTCGCCGACCAGCGCGCCCAGGCCCTTGCCGTAGACCTCGCCGAACCGCCCGTCGACCGACAGGATCACCGACGTCGACTTCGCCTGCAGCTCGATCACCCGCCATAGCGCCGGTTCGCCGTAGGTCTCGGCCAGGAACTCGATGAACATCGTCCCGACCAGGTAGTGATGGCCGATCGGCACGCCGCGCTTCTGCTCGCTCAGGTCGCCGCCGCCGAGCGCGCCGCCGGCGTAGGCGGCGTGGAACATGCCGGTGAACACCGGCCAGCGCGGGCGACCGGAGCCCGGTGACAGCCGCGCCTCGTAGTAGGTGGCGAGCCCCTCGAGGAACCAGGGATCCAGACCCACCTGCGGCGACATCAGATCGCCGAGCGCGGTGCGCAACGCGCCCCACAGGCCGGCGATCTGTTTCACGTGCACGTAGTGGACGATCTCGTGGCAGCCGACGTGCCCGGGGTTGGGCGGCAACCCGAACGTGGTCGTGAAGTCGAGCGTGTTGCCGGTCGGCACCACCGAGACGTCCTCGAGCCCGAGCACCGGCGGCAGGACGTAGGCGTTGTTGAACGGCGCCTCGGGGACGACGATCACCATCTTCTCGCGCGAGTGCCGGTTGTCGATGCGCGCGTGCCGCCGGACCTCGGTCGCGCAGCCCTCGAGCCGCGCCGCCAGCCGCTCGGCCAGCTCGCGCCTGCCCTCGGGGTAGTAGAGGAGGAACTGCGTCGTCTCCATCCGGCGCATGTCGCGCCGCGCGATCGCCGTCTGGGCGTCGGTCGGGAAGCGAGCCGTCGGGACGCCGCAGCCGGTGCCGAGGCCGGCGCCGAGGCCGGCGATGATCAGGGTCACCACCACGGCGAGCTGCGTCGGACGGCACTGCATCGGCGCGCACGATATCATCGGGCACGATGGCAACACGTACGAAGGGCACGCCGCCGAGGTTTGCCGGATTCGCCAAGGACGCGCCCGGGTTCTTCCACGAGCTCGCGGCCGAGATGAACCGCGAGTGGTTCCACGCCAACAAGCATGTGTACGAAGCGCAGTGGGTCGCGCCGATGACGGCCTTGCTCGACGAGGTGCGTGGCAAGCTGGCCACGGTCTACAAGGGCATCCCGCTGGCCGAGCCCAAGCTGTTCCGCATCCACCGCGACGTGCGCTTCGGCAAGGACAAGACGCCCTACAAGACCCACGTGGGCGGGCTGCTCTCGACGTCGGCGGGGCCGGTGATGGAGTCGGGCGCGGCGCTCTACGTCCAGCTCGGCCTCGAGGAGTACGCCGGCGCCGGCTTCTGGTCGTTCACGCCCGAGCAGACCGCGCGCTGGCGCAAGCAGGTCGCCGACGACAAGACCGGCAAGGAGATCGCCGCGCTCGTCGCCGCCGCCACGAAGGCTGGGCTCGGCCTCGACGCCCACGACGTGCTCTCCCGGGTGCCGCGCGGCATCGATCCCGAGCACCCGCGGTCCGAGCTCCTGCGCCACAAGGGCTGCGTGCTGAGCTTCCCCGCCATCCCGCGCGGCCTCATCCACAAGCCGGCCTTCGCGACGTGGCTCGCCGAGCAAGCGACCCGCGCCGCCCCGGTCGTGCGCTGGGTGCACAAGCACGTCGCGTAGCCGCTGGCCTGGCGGCTGACTAGCGGCGAGCGCGCGTCCGCGGCGGCACCTGCACCGGCATGATCGTCGTGCCGTCCACGTCGATCACCGTCGCGGCCCGCGTGCACTCCCAGGTCGTCACGTTGGCGAAGGCGGTCGGGCCCAGGCGCCAGAAGCCGCCGTCCTGGTGGATGTGGCCGAACAGGTGCAATCGCGGCGACACCACCGTCACGCGGCCGCGCAGGTCGTCGCAGCCGGCGCGCGAGCCATCGTCCCACCCCGACTGATCGCCGATGCCGTCGGGCGGGCCGTGCGTGATCAGGACATCGAGCCCGGCGGGGATGCGGTTCCACGCCGCGCGCAGCGCCGCGCCGCCGCGGGGCAGGTTGAAGGCCCAGTCGTTGAACTCCGGCTGCCACGGGCTGCCCCAGAAGCGCAGTCCCTCGATCTCGGCACCGCCGTCCTCGAGGTACTGCACGCCGGCCACGCGTGACGCGAGCAACGCGCGGGCCTCGCTGGCTTGCCGCTGAAACGCCCAGTCGTGGTTGCCGGCGACGATCACCTTGTGCCGATGGGGCAGGGCGGCGATCCACGCCGCCGCCTCGGCCAGCTCCTCCAGGTTGCCGCGCCGGCACATGTCACCGGCGTGCACGAACACGTCGCCGTCGGGCACCACGAAGCGTTCGTCGTGGAACAGGTGCGTGTCGGCGACGGCGACGATCCGCATGACCACATGATGCGACACCCGGGGGCCGCGGTGGGGCTCGCAGTGAGCCATCCGGCCTCACCGGGGTTCGACCGTAGTGAGGCGTTCGCGGCGGTCCGCCCACGTCGACTACCATCGGCGACGCTCGCCAGCCGCTGCGCGCACTTCACCTTGGCGGACGCCTGCGGCCGGCGTTCGCGCGAGTCGCCCTGCGCCGTGAGGTCGCGATCCGGGCCGCGTAGGGTTCAGGTGGCGTTCCAGACCCACAATCAGGGATGTACCCCCGTACTTCGTCCCACATGGGACTTGACCATGTGGCAATATGAGATAATATCGTCGTAAATCAAATGGCGGCAAGGAGTCGACAGATTGACCTGTTCGAGAACCGCGGGCGGGGCGGGAAGCGCTCCGGTGCGGGCCGCCCACGTGGGCCAGGCCGACACCGCAACTGGGTTCGGCTGCGGGCGACTCTCTCGAAGAACGTGCCGGTGCACGTGACCTTGCGGGTGGCGAAGGAGGTCGGAGGGCTCCGGCGCCGGCGTGCGTACCAGGCGATCCGCCGCGCCTTGAAGACCAGCTTCGTGCGCCCGGACTTTCGCGTGGTCCACGTGAGCATCCAGCGCGAGCACATTCACCTGATCTGTGAGGCCGACAGCGCCGCGGCCCTTGGCCGAGGAATGCAGGGGCTCCAGATCTCGGCGGCGAAGCACCTCAACGCGGCCGTGGCGCTCGATCGCGGGAAGCCCGTTCCCCGCAAGGGGAACGTGTTTCCCGAGCGCTACCACGTCGAGCCGCTCACCTCGCCGCGCCAGGTCCGCCACGCCATCGCCTATGTTCTGAACAACTGGCGACGGCACCGTGAGGACCTCGCCGGGTACGCGCAGAGCCGTGCCGCGATCGATCCGTACGCCAGCGGCGTGCTCTTCGACGGCTGGAAGCGGAAAGGGCCGTTCATCCCGCCGGAGGGGTGCCTGCCGTTGCAGGTGGTCTACCCGCAGACCTGGCTGCTCACCGTCGGCTGGCGGCGGCACGGGCCGATCGATCCGCGAGAGGTTCCCGGTCCGCTGACCTAGCTGGCATCATGGCGCGGATGAGCGAGGGCGATCATCAACACGATCGGACGCCGGAGCAGGATCTCGCGATCGCCGCGGAGGCCATGGAGCGCGACGATCTCGGCCACGCTGCCTTCCATGTGGCGCGGGCGATCGCTGCCGAGCCGCTCGCCGAGAGCGGGCTCGCCCTGCTCGCGCGGCTGGCTGGCTGTGGCAAGACCCCGGCGGAGCTGTTCCCGCTGCAGCGCGACGCGTCGTACGGAGTAGCGGCGGCGCGAGCGTGGCTCGAGCATCGGCTGGGCGAGCACGACCACGCGATGAACCTGCTCTGCCAGGTCATCGGCGTGCGACCCGACCTCCCGTTCGTGCGATGGCTGGCGTCCTGGATCAGCGACGAGCAGCTCGTCGCGGGCCTCGATCCGACGCGGCTCGCCGGCACCCTGTCACACGCGATCGAGGGAGCGCGCGAGGCAGCCCCTGCGATCGCACGCGTAGCCTGCGGCGAACTCGCCGATGTGACCGCGACGATCAGGCGCCAGCACGCGGACGTGCCTCACCTCGCCGGCCTGCACGGCCGCGCGCTCCGGCGCGCCGGCCGGACTGCCGAGGCGGTCACCGTCGCGGAGGACGAGGATGCTCGTGCGCCGTCATACATGACCGCCGTCTACCTGGGCGCGTCTCGTCGCGACCACGGCGACCTCGACGGCGCCCGCGACGCGTATCGACACGCGCGCCAGCGCGACCGCAGCGACGCGGCGATCCTGCTCGACATCGGTGACGTCAGTCTCGACCTCCGTGACTATCCAGCCGCGATCGCGGCCTACCAGGAGGCCATCGCGCAGGGCGAGGGCGAGCACTGGGCGCCGGCCTCGCTGGCTTACTGCCGCTGGCTCGTCGACGGCGACGACGCGCATCGTCAGGTGCTGGAGCAACGCGCGGACTCAGGAGAGGCCCGTGCTCGGGAATTGCTCCACAGCGTGCGTCCATACGAGCGCTGGCTGCCCGAGCCCGTCGAGGCGGTGATGGCCATCGTCCGCCAGATCGCCAGCGGCTCCTTGACCTCGGCACCGGTGGATCTGGCGATCAGCAGCTTCGAGGCCCCCAGCGCCATCTTCGAGATGGCGGCCTTCTGCGAGCGCCGGTTCGGTGTGGCTCCGGCGCTGTCGATGAACATCCCTTCGCCCGATCCGCGCCGCCCGCGCGTGGCCGGCGCGGCCGCGCTGTGGCGATTCCAGCCCGACCATCGACCTGTGCCGGCGATCTCGCCGCCTGCGGACGAGATCGCCGAGCGAATGCGGCGGCTGGCGTCCCGACCCTACCGGCGAGCCGACTGGTTCGACGCCGCGGGCGAGCTGGTGCGCGATCTCGACGCGCGCGCGGTCCCGGAGCTCGCGGCGGCCATGGTTCATCCGCCGCCGGCTCCGGATGGCACGCCGCCGTGGGATTGGCGGCGCGATGTCCAGGTCGCGGCGGCGCTCGCCCTCGCCTGGCTCCCCGGTGACGGCGACGCCGTGATCGATCGCCTGCGCTGGTACGTCGACGGACAGGTCGACTGGACGTGCACGGCGGCGCTGGTCGCCCTGACCGAGGTGGCGAGTCGATCGTCAGCCCGTGTCGACGCCGTGGCGGCGCTCTTCGAGCACGCGTACGCGGCACCGCTGAGCCCGGTGGTCTACATGTGCCTGCTCAAGCCGGTCGCCCATCTCGCCTTGCAGCTGCCGGATCGCTCACCCGAGTTCGTCACTCGCTGGCGCACGCGGCGCGCCGAGCTCGCCGACTGACCCTACGCCGCCGCCAGCGCGGCGATCTCGTCGACCACCGCGCCCACCGCTCGCTTCGACGTGTCGACGGTGTGATGGGCGCTTGCGTACAGCGAGGCCCGCGCGCCGAGCAGGGTCTCGAGCTCGGCGAAGGCGTGGGGGTTCTTGCCCATGGGCCGCTGGTCGCCCTGCTGGATGACGCGGTTCCAGTGATCCTCGGGGCGGGCCTTGAGCCAGACCGTGAGGCAGCGGCCGCGCAGGAAGGCGAAGTTGTCGGCGTCACTGACGATCGATCCGCCAGTGGCCAGCACCATCGGCGTGGCCCGGGCCAGCAGCGCGCGCAGCACGTCGCGCTCGACCTTGCGGTAGTAGGCCTCGCCGTGGAGCTCGAAGATCTCGCCCAGGGTCAGGCCGGCCTTCTTCTCGATCTGCTGATCGAGCTCGACGAACGGCACGCGCAGGCGCCGGGCCAGCTCGCCGCCCACCGTCGACTTGCCGGCGCCGCGCACGCCGAGCAGCGCCACCGCCTTGCGCCGCGGATCGGGCGCGAGCCCGGCCAGGAGCTCGGCCGGCGTGGTGCCCAGCGCCGCCGCCACGTCGGCGAAGCGGGCCAGCGAGATGTTGCCCTCGCCGCCCTCGAGCTGGGCCAGGAAGCGCTCGCTCACGCCCGAGCGTTCGGCCAGGGCCCGCCGCGACAGCTCCAGCCGCTGGCGCGTGCTCCGCACCCGCGCACCGACGAGCGCGAGCAAGGAATCGCCGCGAGACGCCCGGCTAGCCATGGCGGCACTATAGTGCACTGTTGACGACCCATCAAGCACTAAACTGCTTGCGTCCGCCGGCCCGGCCACGCTAGATCGTCGAGATGGATCCGACCGTGTTCGAGACCCATCCCGATCGCTACCACCACTGGAAGCTGACCGTCAGCGGTGACGTGGCCAGCCTCGTGATGCAGGTCGACGCCGACCATCCCCATCGCCCCGGTTACGAGCTCAAGCTCAACAGCTACGACCTCTCGGTCGCGTATGATACCGTACGTTTCGCTGTGTCTGCTTGAATCGGAGATTTTGGGGCTCGACACGGTTTCAAACCAACCCATCATGCACTGCGCAAGTAGT
>SXJR01000065.1 GCA_005779305.1 Myxococcales bacterium | reverse complement strand
GATCGCCGGCGCCGCGATCGGCGCTGCCTGCGGCCCGCGCCCGACCTCGACGGTGACGCTGCCCGCGGCCACCCGCGTGCTGGCCCGTGGCAGCCTGGCCTACGCCGCCGCGGCCGCGGAGACCGCCGAGGGCGCCGCGGTGGTGACCATCGAGCTCGAGGAGCGCTTCGCCCTGGTCGTCCGCGAACCGAACAGCGGGCGCGAGCGCCGCCGCGTGGATCTGGGCCCGGCCGAGCGCGACCTGGTGGCCCTCGCCGTCAACGGCGATCGGGCGTGGGTCGGTGGCGACGATCAGGAGGTACGCACGATCGATCTGGCCTCCGGTACGATCACCGCGACCTGGCCGATCGGGGCCGACGTCACCGCGTTGCGGTGGCTGGCGCCCCACTGGCTGGCCATCGGGGACGCCACCGGCGTGGTGTGCCTGCGCCGCCTCCCCGACGCCGCGCTCGTCCAGTGCGCGGCGCTGGCGACCGCGCCGATCGCCACCCTCACCGGCGGCGGCGGCCTGACCGTGGTCGCCGGCGCGACGCGATCGAGCTGGACGGTGCCGGCCCTGGCCAACGACGCCCCGGCGCCGCCGCTGCGCTGGCGCGGGCGCGCGATCACCGTCGCCGGCCGCGAGATCCTCGTCGGAGATCGAGTGGTACTCCGGCTGGGCGAGCGGATCCGGTCGGTCGAGGTCGGACCGGGGGGCGAGCTGATCGTTGCCGCCTGGGTCGCGGGTCTCGACGATCCGTCGGTGATCTCGGTGAGCCCCTGAGTTACAGTCGCCGGGTTGTCCGAGTGGGACGTCGATACCAGCGTCACCCAGACGCATGAAGCCGGCGAGAGCAAGGTCTCGCGGCGCGATCGCGCGTGCCTGGTCGTGCTGTCGGGGCCGCGGGTCGGCGCCACCTTCCGCGTTGAAGGCGCGGTGCTGGTGATCGGCCGCGGCCATACCGCCGACGTGGCGATCGACGACGATGGCGTCTCGCGCCACCACATGCGCCTGCGCCGCGACGGCGACCACATCGTCGCCGAGGACGCGGGGGCCCGCAACGGTACCTTCATCAACGGCACCCGCCTGGCGCAGCCGATCAAGCTCGTCGACGGCGACAAGATCCAGCTCGGCCGCAGCACCATCCTCAAGTTCACCTATCACGACGCGCTCGACGACTCGTACCAGCAGCGCATGGTCGAGTCGGCGCTGCGCGATCCGCTGACCCGGCTCTACAACAAGCGCTACTTCGACGACCGGCTCGACGCCGAGCTGCGCTTCGCCCGCCGCCACGGCACGTCCCTGGCCCTGCTCCTGGTCGACGTCGATCACTTCAAGCGGGTCAACGATCAACGCGGCCACCTGGCCGGCGACGCCGTCCTGGCCGAGATCGCCGCCACCCTGTCGCAGGCGGTGCGCAACGAGGACGTCGTCGCTCGCTACGGCGGCGAGGAGCTGGTGGTGCTGTCGCGTGCCATCGGCGACGACGGCGCCCACAACCTGGCCGAGCGCCTGCGCCGCGTGGTGGAGGCGCTGGCCATCAACGTGGACGAGGCGGCCCCGGTCAAGATCACGATCTCGATCGGCGTGGCCGTCCATCCCACCGTCGACGTCGCCACCGCCTCCCAGCTCATCGCCGCCGCCGATCGAGCCCTCTACCAGGCCAAGGACGCCGGCCGCAACTGCGTCGCGGTCGCCAGTCCGGCGATCGAGCCGACTCGCCCCTGATCTCGTGGCGACGCCGACTCCGGTCCTTCATCGTGCATGGCCCGCGCTCGTGGGCGCGGCGCTGCTGGCGGCGTGGTGGGGTGCCCACGCCAATGGCATGTTCCCGACCGGCACCGTGCCGGCGCCCGACGAGGTCTGGCGCGCCTTCGTCGGCGAGGTCGAGAACGGCCGCCTGTTCGACGACATCGTCGCGTCGCTCTACCGCGTCGCCTTCGGCTACGTCGGCGCCTGCCTGACCGCCGTGCCGCTCGGCCTGGTGCTGGGCCGCTCGTCCGGCGCCCGGGCTGCGCTCCTGCCGTGGATCAACTTCTTCCGCACGCTGTCGCCGATCGCGTGGATCCCCTTCGCGATCATCTGGTTCGGCATCGGCGATCCGCCGGCGATCTTCATCATCTTCCTGGCCACCTTCTTCCAGATCGCGCTGGCCACCGCGGCCGCATCGGCGTCCGTGCCCAAGGTCTACTACCGGGTCGCCGAGGATCTCGGCCTGCGGCGCGGCGAGATCCTGTTCCAGATCACGCTGCCCGCGATCATGCCGCACTTGCTCACCGCCCTGCGTGTGGCCATCGGCGTGGCCTGGATGGTGGTGGTCGCGGCCGAGATGATCGCCGTGCGCAGCGGCCTCGGCTTCCTCATCATCGACGCCCGCAACGGCCTGCGGATGGATCTGGTGGTGGTCGGCATGATCACGATCGGCGCGATCGGCGTACTCCTCGATTTCGCCTTCGCGCGCCTGGCCCGGGCCCGGTCGGTGCGCTGGGGATTCGATCGATGAGCGCGAGGGCGAGCGAACCGGCGGTCGCTGCATCGCTGCGCGGGGTCGGCTTCGCCTACGAACGGCTCGACGTCCTGGTCGGGCTCGACCTCGAGGTCAGGAAAGGTGAGCTGCTCGCCTGCGTCGGGCCGTCGGGCTGCGGCACGAGCACGCTCCTCGCCATCCTCGGCGGTCACCTGCGGCCGACCCGCGGCGAGCTCGAGCGCGCCGGCACCAGCCGCACCATCTACCAGGACGGCGGCCTGTTCCCGTGGCTCACCGTGGCCGAGAACGTCTCCGCCGGCGTGCCCCGCGGCACCTCGCACGCCGAGGCCAGCCGCAAGGTCGAAGACTGGCTCACCACCACCGGCCTCAGCGAGTTCCGCGATCACCACCCCCACCAGCTCTCGGGCGGGATGCGCCAGCGCGTCGAGCTGGGCCGCGCCCTGGTGGCCGAGACCGACCTCCTGCTCCTCGACGAGCCGTTCAGCGCGCTCGACTACCAGACGCGCGTGCGCATGCGCCGCGAGCTGGTGACCACCCTGGCGGCGCGGCCGCGCACGGTCGTGCTGGTCACCCACGACATCGAGGAGGCGGTGCAGCTCGCCGATCGCGTGGTCGTGCTCGGCGCACGCCCGTCGTCGGTGCGGCGGGTGCTCGAGCTGCCGGCCGGCAAGCGGCCGCGCGGCCCCGCCGACCCCGGCGTCGGTGCCGCCGAGGAGACCTTGCTCGAGGAGCTGGGCCTGGCCTGAGTGGTAGGTGTACGCTCGTCGCGTGAGTGATCGGCCGAGCACGAACCGCCACGCCGACGTGCTGATCACGGTGTGGATCATCGTCGGCGCGGCCGTGATCCTCGTCCTCAACCTGGCCGATACCCTGCGCCTGCCCAGCCTCGGCCTGGCCGCGGTCGGCGCCATCGCCGCCGGCTACGGCGAAACGGTGGCGCGGAAGCTGCGTCCGGGGATGCGGTTCACCGAGGTCGTGGTCGCGGTGGTGATCGCGTTCGTGCTGGTCCCGGGCGTGGCCCGCTTCGGCATGACCACGTTCGACCGCGACGCGCTCACCGTGATCGCGGTGGGGACGCCGCTGGGGCTCGGTGCGGCCTGGGCGATGCGGCGCTGGCACGTGGGGGCCGGCAACTACCCCGAGGTGGCGACCGGCGTGATGATGATGGGGGCGGCGGTCGGCCTGGGCGTGGTCGTCTTCACCACGCTCCACCACGCGACCAAGGGCGGCTCGATCGAACGCCACACCATCGACGCCGGCTTCCTGATCGCGGCGGCCGCCGCCGGCCTGGTGTTCGGCGCGGTCGTCCCCGGCGCCCGGGCCGGTCACCTGATGATCGGCGCCGCCTTCGTCCTCCTGGCGCCGCGCATCATCCAGCTGGGCGCGCTGCGGCTGATGCCTCTCGGGGAGGTGATGCGCTGGACGCTCGAGCTGGGTGTCGCCGGCGGCGGGCTGTGTGTGGTCGGCCGGTTCCTGCGCCAGCGAGCTGTGGCCCGCGCCGTGCCCGACGGCGGCTTGCCGGCGGCGCGCATCCACGGCGGCGATGCTGGCGAGGGCGCCGCGCCCGACGAAGCACGGTAAGATACGGCCGTGCGCAGCTTCTGGCTTCGGGTCGCGGCGGTCACCGCGTGCGCGCTGGTCGTGCTGTCCCTGCTCCACCACAAGCCGTGGCAGGTGAAGAGGTCGTACGCCGGGGCCCAGCTCGGGGTCGGCTTCTTGCCCGTGACCTGTCACCTGACGTGTCCGGTCACCGACTTCGCGACCAGGACCACGACGACCTCGACCCGGTTCGTGTCGCAGCGCTTCTCCGAGTTCCCGACCGTGGTCGAGGCGCTCAAGTCCCGCGAGCTCGACGCCACGTTCCTGCTGGCCCCGCTGGCCATGGTGCTGCGTGCCCAGGGCGTGCCGGTCAAGATCGTCTACCTCGGCCACCGCGACGGCTCGACGGTGATGGTGGCCAAGCACTCCACGGCGCGGAGCCTGCGCGACCTGCGCGGAAAGACCTTCGCGCGGCCGAGCAAGTTCTCGAACCAGTACCTGGTCATCGTGAAGGTGATGGAGGACGAGGGCATGAAGCCGGACGAGATCAACTTCGTCGACATGCCGCCGCCCGACATGCCGTCGGCCCTGGCGGCCGGCGCGATCGACGCCTACTTCGTCGGCGAGCCCCACGCCGCCAAGGCCGAGGTCTCGGGCACCGGCCGCGTGCTCTACCACGCCAAGGACCTCTGGCCGCGCTTCATCTCGTGCGTGCTGGTGGTGCGCGAGGAGCTGATCAACGAGAAGCCCGAGGTCGTGCGCGATCTGGTGCGCGGCATCGCCGAGTCGGGGGAGTGGGCCGAGCAGAACCGTCTGGCCGCCGCCAAGGTCGCGGCCCCCTACTACCGCCAGGACCAGAAGCTGCTGGAGTACGTGCTGACCCAGCCACCCGATCGGGTCAGCTACCGCATGCTGACTCCGACCAAGGACGAGCTGGGCGAGATCATGAAGTACGCCATCAAGGCTGGCATCCTGCAGAAGCCGATCGACATCGATCAGCTCGTCGACCTGCGCTTCATCCCCGAGACCATCGAGCCCGCCCGCATCGACGCGCCCTGAACGGCAACGCCGTGGACGTAGGCGTGGAGGTGGACGTGGACGTGGACCTGGGCCTGGACGATCGGGACGCGGAATTTGCCGCATTGGATCCCCGTTGTTAGCTTCAGGTATGCGACCAGCTCCCTGGATCCTCGTCGGCGTGTTCGTGTCGGCGTGTTCGGGGGATGACTCGCGCGGTCATCGCACCACCACGCCGCTCCCCGATCACGGCTCTACCGGTACCGCCCCTGCCGGCGGCAGCGCCACGCCGGCGACACCGCCGGCGCCACCCACGCCCACGGTCGCCGCCCTGACCGAGGACATGGGGCATCCATGGTTCGACAGCGGCGCCGGCAAGGCGGCGGCCGAGCGCTTTGCCCTCGAGGATTGGGCCGCCGCTGCCGAGGGCTTCAGCAAGGTGCGCGCCGCCCTGCCGGCCAGCGACCCTGCCATGCGCGGTCGCGCGGCGCTCCTGGCCGCGCTGGCCCGCACGCGCCTCGGCACGTGGGAACAGGCCGCCGACGGCTTCGCCGAGGCCCGCGCCGCACTGCCCGTGCTTACCGACTGGATCACGTACGAGGAGGCGCGGGCTCGTTACTTCGCGCATCAGACCGATCGCGCCATGGATCTGGCCCGCGCCGTGAGCAGCGACTCGATCGCCGGCGCCGACGCCGAGCTCCTGGTCGGCGACCTGCTGCGCGCCCGCGCAGATGCCGGCGCCACCGCCGCCCACTACCGCGGCTACCTCACCCGCCGCCCCAAGGGCATCCGCCGCTCGGAGGCCCGCTTCCGCCTGGCCGAGGCCGTGATCGAGCAGGCTCGAACCACACCGGGCGCCGCCACCGGCTTGCCGGTCGACGAGGCGGTCGCCGCGCTGCGCGCCATCACCGTCGAGGATCCGCTGTCGTCGTGGAGCCCCAAGGCGAGCGCCAAGCTCGCCGAGCTGGCCAAGGGCGGCGCCGGCGGGACCGCGGCGCCGCTCACCACCACCGAGCTGGTCGCGCGCGGCATGGTGTACTTCGAGGCCATGCGCAACCCGGAGTCGGAGGCCGACTTCGCGGCGGCGCTGGCCGCACCCGGCGTCACGCCCGCCGACACCTGCCTCGCCACCTATCACCGCGCGCAGAGCCTGTTCAAGGCCCGCGACCGTCGGGCCGCGGCGCCGCGCTTCGACGAGGCCGTGGCCGCGTGCAAGGCCGCCGGCAACGCCGACCTCGAGATCCGCGCCAACTACCAGGCCGGCCGCGCCTACGCCTTCCACGGCGATCGCACCACCGCGGTGGCCCGCTACCAGGCGGCGCAGAAAGTCGATCCGGCGCACAGCTTCACCGACGACGCGCTCTTGCGCGAGGCCGAGGAGTGGGCCGACCTGGGCGAGGGCGCCAAGGTCACCGCCGCGCTCGAGCGCCTGACCCGCGACTTCCCGGCCGGCGACATGCGCGCCGAGGCCATGTGGCGCCTGGGCTGGCGCGCCTACCGCGACGGCGACGACAAGAAGGCGATCGACTACTGGACCAGGCAGATCGCGGCCGCGCCCGTCGACGACAACTACTGGGCCGAGGGCCAGGCCCAGTACTGGATCGGCCGGGCCCAGGAGCGGCGAGGCAAGCGCGACCTGGCCCTGGCCTCGTGGCAAAGCGCGGTCGAGAGCTACCCGGTCTCGTACTACGCGATGCTGGCGCTCAATCGCATCCGCGAGGTCGCGCCGGCGCGATTCACCGAGCTGACCGCCACGATCGCCGCCGCGCCGCCTGGCTTCGACCCGGCGGCGCCGGCCTTCCAGTTCCAGCCCCGCGCCGAGTACGCCACGCCCGGCTTCGCGCGCGCGGTCGAGCTGATCAAGCTGGGTCTGGGCGATCAGGCCGAGGCCGAGCTGCGCACGCTCGGCCTGGTCGCGCCGTCCGACAAGAAGCGCGTCGACGACGCCGACCGCGTCGAGAAGCTGTGGGCCATGGCCTGGCTCTACGACCGCGCCGGCCGCCACGCCACGTCGCACTGGCCCACCCGCTGGCACATCCTCGACTTCAAGCGGCAGTGGCCAGTCGGCGCCAACCGCGCCCGCTGGGAGATCGCGTACCCGCGCGCGTTCGTCGACCTGCTCACCGCCCACGCCGACAAGAACGGCGTGGTGCTCGAGGTGCTGCAGGCCATCGTGCGCGAGGAGAGCGCCTTCGATCCGCTGCGCGAGTCGTATGCCAACGCCATCGGGTTGACCCAGATGATCAACTCGACCGCGACCCGTTTCGCCAAGGGCACCGGCATCGCGCCGACCCGCGAGAACCTCCGCGACCCCGAGAAGAACGTGACCATCGGCTCGCGCTTCCTCGGCTTCCTGTTCAAGCAGTGGAACGGCTTCGTCCACCTGGTGCCGCCGTCGTACAACGCCGGCGAGGGCTACGTGAAGAAGGCACTCACGAAGCGCGGCACCTGGCCGGCCGACGAGTTCATCGAGGGCATCGTCGACGACCAGGCCCGCAACTACTCCAAGCGCGTGCTGGGCAGCTTCTTCGCCTACGCGTGGATCTACGGAAACCGCGTGCCCGAGATGCCCAACACCATCCCGGCCGAGCTGCTCCCGAAGCCGTAAGATCGAAGAGCGCGCGACCGACGCGTTGACAGCCTGGGACCGGCACGGGATGCTCGATGCCGAGGCGTCCTCCCCGGTGAAGCTCTACCTGGTCCGCCACGCCGAAGCGGTGTCCGAGGACATCGCCGGCAGCGACGATGTTCGGTGGCTGTCGGCGCGGGGACGCGAGGCGGCGCGGGGCCTGGCCAGGCTCCTGCGCGAACAGCACGTCGAGCTCGACGCGGTGGTGTCATCGCCCCTGCCGCGCGCGCTGCAGACCGCCGAGCTGGTGGCCAACGGCCTCGACTTCCTGGGCGTCGTCGAGGCCCTGCCCTCGCTGGCGCCGGGCTGCCATCCCCGTCGCGCCGCCGAGGAGCTGACCACCCGCGGGCAGGCCGTGCTGGTGGTCGGCCACGAGCCGACCATGTCATCGCTGGGCGCCTACCTGCTCGGACGACCTGCGTTTCCGTCGTTCCGCACCGCTCAATGCGCGGCCATCGAGGCCGGCAAGCCCACCTTCACGTCGCGCGCCGACCTCATGCAGACCCATGTCCTCTTCGTCGACTGATCCCTCGCCCTCGACTGGCTTCGATCCCGCCGCACGCCCGGCGTGGGCGAAGTTCCTCACCGAGGAGGAGTGGCGCGAGTTCGCGGTCGCGCTGACCGCCGAGCTGACCCGGCGCCACGTCGCCTACCGCGTCGACGAGGGCGTGTTGTGGGCGCGCTGGGGCAGCGAGGAGGACGAAGCGCTGGGGTTGACCAACCTGGCCCAGCTCTGCCGCACGGCCGGGATCGACTCGTTCCCCCTCGTCATCGCGTCCCACTTCGACGCGCTGGTGGCGGGCCGCGGCGACCGCGAGCTGGCCGGCCCGCTCGGCGCCGATCTGGCGGCGGCCCGTCCGCACCTCAAGATGCGGCTCTACGCCCGCGACACCTTCACCGGCGGCAGCGAGCAGTTCGTGCTCCGCGACGTGGCTGACGATCTCACCGCGGTGCTCTGCTACGATCTGCCCTCGAACGTGGTGACCGTCGCCGCCGACTCGCTCGGCAAGTGGGGCGTGTCGCAGGACGAGCTGTACTACACCGCGCTCGCCAACCAGCGCCGCACCGAGCGCGCGCCCGTCGAGGACATCGACGTCGGCGGCGCGGTGGTGAAGGCCATGACCGGCGAGAGCTTCTTCGTCGCCAGCAACCTCCTGCTCCTGAGCGACTTCGTGCCCGCCGACGCGCCGTTCGGCGCGCTGGCGGCGGTCCCCAACCGCCACACGCTGATCTGGCACGTCATCACCGACCCCAGCGCGCTGCGCGCCATCGACGCCATGGTGGTCATGGCCAGCAACCTCTGCTCCGAGGGCCCCGGCTCGATCTCGAGCAACCTCTTCTGGTGGAAGGACGGCGCGATCCGGACCCTGCCGACCCGGGAGACCGAGGAGCACTACGAGTTCGTGCCGCCCGATGACTTCGTCAACGACGTGCTCGAAGCGCTGGCCGAGCGAGCGGAGATGAACTGAGCCG
>SXJR01000443.1 GCA_005779305.1 Myxococcales bacterium | reverse complement strand
GGCGTTACGCCCGGTGGCGCCGCCGATCCTCACTACGTCGCCGGCGTCGGCGTGGGCGGTGACAATTTCGTCACCGGCGGCATCGGCCGGATCGTGATCATCTGGCAGACCGAGTGACGTCGATGACCGCGTGGCGCAGGTTCTCGCCCGTCGTCGTCCGTGATCGGCGATAGACTCTGCGCCATGCGAGTCGTGGCGCTCTGGTCGTTGGTGATCGCGTGCGGGCCACAGCCGCAGCCGCAGCCGTAGCCGCAGCCCCGGCCGCGTGCGTGTCACGAGCGGTACGACGATGCGAGCGCGGAGCGGGCGTCAACCGAGAGAGCGCGTGCGGCCGAGGCCCTGCTCGGACACGCCCGGGCGGGCGATCACGCGGCGCTCACGCGCTCGCTCGCGCCCGGGAACACCGCCGATCCTGGTGAGCTCGCGGCGCTGCTCGTGACGATCCCAGCCAGCTGCGAGCTGGTCTGGTATGCGCAGCCCGGTCGCTTCGCCATTCAACCCGCGCTCGTCGACGAACCGGCTGATCCCGTGCAGGAGGCGCTCGCCGAGGCCATCGATGCGGCCGACCACGTCGTCGCGACGTGTGATGGCGGTTGCGCCGTCCTCGCGCTCGCCCTCCAGCCGACCGATGGCGCGGTCGTGGCGTGGATGCCGATCACGCAGCGGCCTGGCAACGCGCACTGAACCGGCGAGGAGTCGCTGTAACCACGACCGGGTCAGAAGCCTCCAAGGGTTTCCTCAGGAAGGAACCCCATGAAGAAGATGCTCCTTGTTGCCCTGCTCGGAACGGCCGCCTGCGGCGGGTCGTCCAAGTCCACCACCGCAACCCCGATCACGGCGGAGGCGCCCGCCAAGGCGGACATCGTCGACACCGCGGTCGCCGCGGGTTCGTTCAAGACGCTGGCCACCGCGCTCGAGGCGGCGGGCCTGATCGAGACGCTCAAGGGGAGCGGCCCGTTCACCGTGTTCGCGCCAACCGATGAGGCGTTCGCCAAGCTGCCTCCCGGCACCGTCGAGTCGCTCCTCGCCGACAAGGAGAAGCTCACCGCCGTCCTCACCTATCACGTGGTGGCCGGCGAGGTTGGCTCGTCGGAGGTCGTCAAGCTGACCGAAGCCACGACCGTTCAGGGGTCGATGATCACCATCGATGCGTCGTCGGGCGTCAAGATCAATGACGCGACCGTGATCAAGGCCGATATCGAGGCCTCCAACGGGATCATCCACGTGATCGACACCGTGCTCCTGCCTCCGCAGTAGCGGCTCGCGACCGAGGCGCGGTGTTCCGCCGGCTCTACGCCGCGCTCGGAGAAGGGCGTCAGGGGGCGTGCAGCAAGATCGGGCGATGCGGAACGTCGTGGGTCGGGCGCAGCGTGGGGTCGGGGCTGCACCTGCCGGCAGCGCGCAGCGCGTCGAACCTGGCCGCGCTCGAGCAGCGCATGTGCGCCGCCGGACTCCCTGACCGCGCCGGGGCTACCGCATCGACCGGTCCATGGATTCCGGGCCGGAAGCGACGACCGCGAGCTGGATCCGCAACTCGAAGTGTTCGTGGCCGTGGGCGAAGGGCTCGCCGTTCCAGGCCTCGAAGCCCGGCTGGTGGTCGGGCACGTAGCCGCTGTGCGGGAGCCAGGTCGTGTAGATCCAGTCGAGCGCGCGCATCTCGAGGTCGAGGGGGCCAGCGATGTCGATCTCCGCGACCTTCATCGCCGGGAAGCTGGTCACGCTGACGTCGCCGTCCACCCGTGCAGCGGCCGGGATCTCCAGCCCGACGTCGTAGCGGCACAGGTCGAGCGCCACGATCTCGGGATCGTCCCACTGGTAGCCGAGCCACTGACCGCCGGCGAGGCCGCGCGCCTTCGCCCAGGCCATCAGGCGGGCGGTCGCCTCGACCACGCCGCCCTTGTAGGGCTGGAGCACGCGCAGATAGGCGACGCGGCGCGCGGGCAGCTCGCGGATCCGGACTGCGAAGCCGTCGGGGTTTTCACCGGCCGGCAAGCGCTCCAGGCGCGGGCGGGCGCCGGGCCCGAGAGCATCCAGCATCTGGTCGCGCCCGTTCCGCCGGAACTGCTCGACGTCGAACACGCTGGGCGGCACGCCGAAGTGGCTACGGAAGCTGCGCGAGAAGTCGGAGCTCGATGAGAACCCGCAACGCAGCGCGATGTCGGTGAGCGACGAGCCGTCTTGGTGCGACATCATGAAGACCGCGCGCTCGAGGCGAAGGCGCTTGACGAACGCGTGCAGGGTCTCCCCGGTCAGCGCGCGAAAGATCCGGTGGAAGTGGTACGGAGAGAAGCAACCGACCTGGGCCACGTCCTCGAGTTGAAGCGGTTCGGCCAGGTTGCGGGTGACGTGGTCGATGGCTCGGTTGACCCGGTTGACGTAGTCGAGGTTCGCAAGATCTGGCAAGTCACGCCTCCGCGCTCGAGGATAACGTCCCACCCATGAAGACGACCAACAAGAAGTCCATCGGCAACTTCTCGGTGAGCCTTGCGGTCAAGGACCTCGCGGTGTCGCGAGACTTCTACGTCAAGCTCGGCTTCGAGATCGTGGGCGGCGACCCTGCGCAGCAGCACTACATGATCCTGCAGAACGCCGACGCGACGATCGGCCTGTTCCAGGGGATGTTCGAGCGCAATCTCCTCTGCTTCAACCCGGGGTGGGACCGCGCCTGCAACACGCTCGAGGGCTTCACCGACGTACGCGAGCTGCAGCGCCAGATCCGCGCGCGCGGCCTCGAGCCGACCACCGCGGTCGACGAGTCGACGACGGGGCCCGGCAGCTTCATCATCGTCGATCCGGACGGCAATCCGATCCTGGTCGACCAGCACGTCTGAAGGCCCGGCCGCGCGTGACGTCGGGCGGCGGCGGCGGCCACGTGCCGGATCAGTGACACCACGCGCTGTACATGATCTGGACGATCTCGCGCTCGGCGAAGAAGCGCTCGGCGTCGGCGCCGGTGAGGGTATCGGCGCCGGCAGGCATGGCGCCGGCGACGACGTAGCTGGTGAAGTCGGTGTCCTGTTCCTCGCTGCGCTCGAAGCGGCAGCGGGTCTGGTCGGGACCGTTGGCGACGCACACCAGATCGCCGTGGGGCTGCTTCCAGCGGGTGAGCATGTCGCGGCCGCGGGCGCCGAGTTCGAGCCCGAGGTCGTCGCGGATGCCGCGGACCAGGATGTCGACGCCGCAGCTCAGCTCGGCCACGACGGTGCCGTCGGCGGCGGTGAGCTTGCCGCGAAACACGGTGCATGAGCCGAACGCCTCGGGCGGCGGCAGTTCCTCCTCGGGCTGGGACCACCACCAGGTGTGCTTGTCGAGCTGCTTGTGCAGCGCCGCGGCCTCGAGCGGCGGCGAGCCGGGGAAGCAGGGGGTGATGGCGTCCTTCGACTCCGGCTTCGTTTGCGCTGGTCCGGGCTGAGGACGAACGGTGGTGGGGCCACCGCACGCGGCGAGCGCGAGGAGCGGGAGCAGAGCCATCGGGCGCATGAATGGAAGACGCAGCAGACACATCATCTATTGCCCCTCATGGGTGGCGGGCTTGCCAGGCGATGGCGTCGGCGAGTCGTTGCTCGAAGAGGCGCACGGCGGTGACGTACACCGGCTGGCCGGCGAGCAGGTCACGCCCGGCGGCATAGTCGCGGATGGCATCGCCGACCAGGCTCCGGGCCCGCGACCGCTCGCGTTCGCCGCCGGTCGCCCACAAGGCCTGGGCCAGATGGAAGGCGGCGGACGCGCGGCGTTGCGGCGACGATCGCTCGGCGTCGTCGAGCTCGCGCAGCAGCGGATCGAGCAGGATGATCGGTTCCTCGAACTGCGCGGTGGTGACCAGGGCCCGGGCCAGGAGCAGGGTCGAGGTCTGCCGATGGTCCTCGTCGCCGAGGCTGCGGGCGAGGGCGAGGGCGTGGCGCGCCGGTGCGATCGCCGCCTCGGCGTGACCGAGCTCGAGCTCGCAGCCGGCGACGCCTTCGAGGCTCGCGCCGGCCTCGGTCTCGGCCCCGACGGTCGGCGGGTGCGCGAGGTACATGTTCGCCGAAGCCCGAAAGCTGTCGCGGGCACTGAGCCAGTCGCCAGCGAGCTCCTGGACCGAGCCCACGGCGTAGTAGTTCATCGCCTGGGCGCGGCTTTCGGGATCGAGTTGCGCCTGCGCGGCTACCGCGATGCGGGCCTGCTCGAGCGCACGGGCGAACTCGCCGGCGAGGAGCGCCTGGTTGGTGGAGAACGCGGCGTGTGCGATCGCGGCCTCGAGCGTGTCCCTGGCGCTGCCGCTGGTGGCGCCGCCGATCAGCTTGAAGACCTCGCGGGCTTCGTCGAGGTTGCCATTGTGCTGGTAGGCGTCCGAGAGGTCGATGGCCGCGACGAGCACGCTGCGGCTGTCCCGGTCGTGATGGGCGATCTGCTGGTCGAAGATGCGTTTCAGCGCGGCGATCTCGCCGTCCTTGTCGCCGCCGGCTCGGGCGATCGTGGCCCGGGCCCGTTCGGTGATCACCGCGATCTCCCAGTCGCTGCCGCCGCGCTCGAGAGACGTGAGGGACTGGGGCAACTGGCCCTGGGCCTCGCCGACGCGCCCGAGCCGGACGAGCGCCATGGTCAGCAGCGCGCCGGCGTGGGCCCGGTCGAGGTCGTCGCCGAGCTGATCAGCGAGCGTGAGCGCGCGCCGCGCGCTGGCCTCGGCCGCCACTGGCTGGGCGCGGGACAGCGCGACGTCGGCCTCGAGCAGGAGCGCATCGAGCAAGAGCGGCGGATCGCCGAGCGGCTCGGTGCGCACGCGCAGCTCGAGCACCTCGTCCCAGCGATCGTCGGCACGGCTGGTGAGCGCCGCCAGGGCGGCGCGAGCCTCGTCGAGCGCGGGCGAGCGCGGTGGAGGCGCGACCTCGCGGGCGTGGGCGCAGCGATCGACGGCGCGCAGCTGGTCGACGGTGTACCAGGCGTCTCTCGGGTTCGCGCCCGCGGTCGCCGTGACCACATCGAGCGTGGCGTCGAGCTCCAGCGCGCGCTGATCGAGGCAGGCCAGGCGACTGGACAGGAGGTCGGCGCGGTTGGCGGCGGTGGTAGCGCACACCTCCTGGCGCATCGACTTCCAGCGCTCGGCATGGCGGTCGACGGTGGCCAGCACGCGGGCGACGTCGGCCGTGGCCTCAGGCGTGCGTTCGGTCAACGTGCGTTCGAGCTCGGCCCGTCGCGCCGGGCTCCACACCTCGTCGAGGGTCGAGGGCGTTGTGGTGCAGGCGGCGCCCCGCGCACCTCCGTCGCGCCCCATCATCATCATCATCGCGGCGGCACCGGCGACGGCCACCGTCGACGCCCCGGCGACCCACGGCCACCGGCGCTTGCGCACGGTCATGGCGTCGAGCAGCGCGTCCATCGAGGGGAACCGCGCCGTCGGATCGGGCGACAGGCCGCGGACGAGCGCGCGGTGTACGCCGGCGGGCACCCCGGGATCCCTGGCCGGCGGCGTGATCCGCCCTGCACGCACCGTCGCCTCGATCTCGGCGATCGTGGTGCCGAGGTAGGGACGGGTGCCGTAGAGGGCTTCCCATGCCGTGACGCAGAAGCCGAACTGATCGGAAGCCTCGGTGGGCTCGCCGTCGCGCTGCTCCGGGGCCATGTACGCGGGCGTGCCGAGCACGGTGCCGGTCATGGTCAGGTCGACGACCAGCGGATCGTCGCTGATCGCCGTCGGCTCGTGCTCGTGCTGGCCGCGAGTGCGGGCCAGTCCGAAGTCGCCGACCAGCGCCTGCCCGGCGTCGGAGACGAAGATGTTGTCGGGCTTGAGATCGCGGTGGATGAGGCCGGCGTCGTGGGCGGCGGCGAGGCCGCGGCCGGCGTCGACGAGGTGGCGGAGGATCTCGACGATGGTGCGCGGCGTGCGCAGCCACTGCCGCAGGTTGGCACCCTCGACCAGGGCCATGGCGACGAAGATCTGGTCGTCGTGGGTGCCGACGTCGTGGACCGCGACCACGTTGGGGTGCGAGAGCCGGGCCAGGGCCTGGGCCTCGCGTCGCAGTCGCTCCTCGTCGGCGCCGGGGCGAACCAGCTTGACAGCGACGCGGCGGCCCAGCTCGGGATCGCGAGCCGCGTAGACCACGCCCATGCCTCCGGCGCCCAGCCGCTCCTCGATCACGTAGCGATCGACGTGGGCGCCGGGCGCGAGCTGGGCGGCGTCGCGGGCGCGGGGTGTGGTGCCCGACGTCGACTGCATGCCGAGCAGCGCCGAGATCACCTCGCGGCAACTCGAGCAGCTCGCGGCGTGGTTGGCCACCGCTGCGCGCTCGGGCCCAGACAGCTTGTCCTCGGCAAGCGAGGCGAGAGTCTCAGCGTCCGGGCACTCTCGAACTATCGCACACGCCTCGGGGCCATGGGATGCTGCCCGCGATGGAGCCCGCGATCGTCGCTCACCTCGCCGCGGGTCGAACTGCCTACCCCGACGTGCACGTCGTCGAGGAGCGGTTCGCCAGCGAGCTGATGCGGCGGTCCGGCGCCGACGCCACCACCACGCAGATCGAGAAGCTGCGCGGCGACCATCTCTACCTGGCGGTGGCCTGCGCCGACGGCGATCAGGTCGCGGTCGCGCGCCTCGACGCCGAATTCCTCGGCGAGGTCGACGCCTGCGCCGGCCGGATGCGGGCCACGCCCGATCAGGGCGCCGAGGTGCGCAGCCACGTGCGGCGGATCCTGTTCGTCGACGAGCCCGGGCGGCCCGCCGCGCTGCGCACGTATTCGGGCAAGGGCGACCTGCGCGGCTACGTCAAGGTGATCGCGACCCGCGAGCTGGTGCGCGTGATCAGCAAGGGGAAGCGCGAGGTCGGCGTCGAGGACGAGGTCCTCGACCTGCTGTCGCCGGCCAGCGACCCCGAGCTGGTGTACCTGCGCGATCACTACCGCACCGACGTCGACGCGGCCATGCGCGACGCGGTGCTCGCGCTGCCCGAGCAGTCGCGCGCGCTGCTCCGTTACCACCTGATCGACGGCTGGAGCGTCGACCGGATCGGCACGCTCTACGGCGTCCACCGGGCCACCGCGGCGCGCTGGGTCGCCGCCGCCCGCGAGGAGCTGGGCGCGGCGATCCAGGTCGAGGTCGCCCGCCGGCTCGGGATCTCCGTCGAGGAGGTCGCCTCGATCGTCCGTCTGGTCCAGAGCCGCATCGACGTGTCCCTGGCCCGCCTGCTCCAGCCGCCGTCGGGGTAAGCGGGCCGCGTGAGAGGTCGGTCTCGTGCGATCAGCGCGCGACCGAGAGCTCGGTGAGCTCGAGCGGGGCTCCGTTGACCTCGGGCGCGTTGCAGGTCTCGCCGTTGCAGCTCGCCGACACGCAATCCAGGTTGATCGTGCAGACTCCGCCGGTGGCGACGGTGCCGTCGGTGGCCATGTCGCACTCGGTCGGGAACGTGTTGTTGGTGAGGGCGGCCCAGAAGCCGGCGCAATCGAGCGCCGCGAGCTTGCTGATGCACGTCGATGCCGCCGACTCGTTGAAGGTGACCCGGCCGGCATCGACCGAGGCCTCGATCTGGGTGCCGGTGATGAGCTGGGCCCGGCACGCGGCGACGTTGGCGCCGAAGACCTCGGTGTGGGTCACGCCCAGGTTGGTCGCGAACGAGGCCTGGCACTCGAAGGCCGTGCCGCAGTAGGTGTCGCCGAAGTCGTCGATGAAGTCGGCGGGTGACATCTTGCTGCCGCTGTGGGAGGCCGCCACCAGCGGGATCGCAGAACAGCCCAAGCGGTGACGGGCGAATTCGAGAGCTGGACGGCCGCGGGCTCGGCGACAGCTCGCCGCCCGCCGGTTACCATCCGGTCCATGAGGGGATTCGCGATCGTCGCGTTGCTGCTGGCCTGCGCCTGCGGCGGCTCGAAGAGCAAGGACCAGGACAAGGGTGACGACCCCGGTCCCGCGCCCGACAAGGGCTCGGCCGCTGCCGAGCCCGACGAGCCCGACGAGCCCGAGCAGCCGCCGTGCGTGAGCGCCGGCAAGATCGACGTCGTCGGCCGGCCCCAGGTGGCGATGCTCTTCAGCCGCGGGGACAAGCTGGTGCAGGGCGAGAAGGCCACCGTCTTCGTCAGCAAGGAGCTCGCCGAGGAGCTGGGCGCGAAGGCCATCGCGCTCCTCGCCGAGGTCGCGACGGTCGTGCCCTACGAGGCCCTGTCGCCGGACTCGGCCTCGCAGCTCCGCAAGCTGGGTGACGCCGAGCTGCTGCCGCTCATCCGCAAGGCGCAGGAAGCGCGCGGCGACCGCGTCATGGGCTCGTTCGCCATGATCGACAACTACCCCATCATCCTCGACGAGGACAGTCACGTCCGCGCCATCCTCGAGAAGGGCGCGTACACCACCCGCCAGGACTTCATCGCGTGCGTGAAGGAAGTGGTGGCGCGCTGATGGAACCCGGCTTCTGGATCGAGCGCTGGGCCGAGGGACGCATCGGCTTCCACGAGGGCCGGCCCAACCAGTACCTCGAGCGGCACGCGGCCCGACTGGCCGGCGCCCGCCGCGTGCTGGTCCCGCTGTGCGGCAAGGCCGTCGATCTCGCCTACCTCGCCAGCCGCGGTCACGAGGTGGTCGGGGTCGAGCTGGTCGAGGACGCGGTGCGCGCGTTCTTCGCCGAGCAGGCCGTGACGCCGGCGGTGCAGCGGCGCGGCGCGTTCGTCGAGTACGCGGCGGACGGCATCACGATCCTCGCCGGCGACATGTTCGCGACCACGCGCGAGCTGATCGGTCCGATCGACGGCTTCTACGATCGCGCGGCGCTGATCGCGCTGCCGCCGGCGTTGCGCGCCCGCTACGTGCCCCACGTGCGCGGGCTGGTCCGGGCGGCGCCGGGGCTGGTGATCACCCTGGAGTACGAACAAGCGTTGATGGATGGCCCCCCATTCGCCGTGTTCGAGGACGAGCTGCGCGTGCTCTACGCCGGCGACCCGGTCGAGCTGATCGAGGACGGCGCGGCGAACGTGCCGCGCCTGCCGCCGGGGACTCCGGCCCGCGAGCGGTGTTTCGCGATCGGTACACCGGTCGGTGAGGTCGTACGTTGAAGGAGAAGATGCTGTCCCGCCTCGTCGCGTTCGCCACGGTCTCGTTGTTCGCCGCCGCCTGCGGCAAGGGCCCGGAGACACCTCCGCAGCGGCCGATCGCCGCCGTTGACGCGACCGCCGCCGATGCCGCCATCACCGACGATGCCGGTGTCCTCGCCGCCGCCGACGCGGCGCCGCTGACCGAGCACTGCCGGCGCGCCGGCTACAAGGCGCCCGCCGGGGCCAAGCTGGCGCTGGTCGGTCGCCAGGTGGCCGGCGGGCGCGCGCTCGCCGCCATCGGCCTCTCCAATACTGGCACCGAGGCGGTCTGCGTCTACTCGTTCATCGCGACCCACGAGTGGCAGAGCGACTGGCTCACGATCCAGTACTCGGACGGCGGCAAGTACCACCACGCCAGCCGCGTGATCGAGCTCGACGACTCGCGCGACAAGTCGGCGCCGGTGAGCGTGCTGCTGGGACCGGGCCAGACCGTGTGGCACACCGTCGACGTCGACGCCTGGGCCCGGCGCGACCGCAACGGCAAGGAGCCGCTGCCGGCGGGCAGCCTGTACACCCAGGCCGCCTATGACTCGACCCGCGAGCACGAGGTGTGGTCGGGCAAGCTCCTGTCCGAGCCGTTCGAGCTGCTGGTGAAGTGAGCGGCTGACTCGGCGTAGGATGCGCGGGTGATCGACGCGCTCACCCTGGCCGACCTCGAGGCGATGGCGGAAGCGCGGCTGTCGCGCATGGCGTGGGACTACTACGCCAGCGGCGCCGACGAGGAGATCACGTTGCGGCGCAACCTCGAGGCCTACCGCCGGCTGGCGCTGCACTACCGCGTGCTGGTCGACGTGGCCCGCCGGGATCCCGGCACGACCGTGCTCGGTCAGCGGGTCGCCATGCCAGTGCTGGTCGCGCCGACCGCGTTCCACAAGCTGGCTCATCCCGACGGCGAGGTCGCGACCGCGCGCGGCGCCGGCGAGGCCGGCACGGTGATGATCCTGAGCACGCTGTCCAACTCGCGCATCGAGGACGTGGTCGCCGCGGCCACCGGGCCGGTGTGGTTCCAGCTCTACGTCTACAAGGATCGCGCCCGCACCGAGGCGCTGGTCCGCCGGGTCGAGGCCGCCGGCGCGCGGGCGCTGGTGCTCACCGTCGATGCGCCGCTGCTCGGCCGCCGCGATCGCGACGTGCGCAACCGCTTCACCCTGCCCGCCGGACTCGACCTCGCCAACGTCGACGGCGACGTGGTCGCGGCCCGGCCCGGCGACGTCGCCGAGTCGGGCCTGGCCGCGTACTTCGCCTCGCTGCTCGATCCGTCGCTGTCGTGGAAGGACGTCGAGTGGCTGCGCGCGTGCACGCGGCTGCCCATCGTGGTCAAGGGCGTGGTCCGCCCCGACGACGCCCGCCGCGCCGCCGCCGCGGGTGCCGCCGCGCTGGTGGTCTCCAACCACGGCGGTCGTCAGCTCGACACGTCCCCGGCGACGATCGAGGTGCTGCCTCGCATCGCCGACGCGCTCGGCGGCGCCATCGAGCTCTACGTCGACGGCGGCGTCCGCCGCGGCACCGACGTGGTCAAGGCCGTGGCCGCCGGCGCCCGCGCCGTCTTGATCGGCCGACCGGTGCTGTGGGGCCTCGCCCTCGACGGCAGCGCCGGGGTCGCCGGCGCGCTCGCCATCCTCCGCCGCGAGCTGGACCTGGCGATGGCGCTGTGCGGCTGCCCCGACGTCGCGTCGATCTCCGGCGACCTGCTGGGCTAACCGCGATATCCTGGACCACATGCGTGGCCTCGGGGGGCTGGTCGGACGCATCGCGTTCGCGGTGACCGCGTCGGCGGCGCTGCTCGCGGTCGGCTGCGGCGACGGCCGGGTGTGCAGCGAGACCTCGCAGTCGGCCGAGTGTCAGCCACCAGACTTCGAGCTGCCCCCAGGCGGCGGCAGCACCGCGCCATCGCTCGACGAGCTCCTGGCCGCCGAGACGCCCGCCGCGACCGCCGCGATCGCGACCACCGCCGCCGGCGGCACGTTGACGCTGGGTGGCTTCCGTCTGGTCATCCCGGCCGGAGCCATCCCGGCCGGCACCTCGATCGAGGTGCGCCGTCACGACGAGGACATCGCCGACGCACCGGCTGGCACGACGGGATCGATCTGGCGCGTCGTCTCGCCGGTCCAGCCGACCGCGCCGGTGTCCCTGACCCTGCCGTTGCCCGGCGCCGCCGGCGGCGACCCCTCCCACATCTACGTGATGCACCACCGCGAGGATCGCTCGCATCCGGTCGTGCTCACGGGCACCGTCGACACCGTCGCCAACACCGTCACGGTCTCGGTCGACCACTTCTCCAACTTCTTCGGCGTCGACGACCTGCTCTTCTATCCGTCGTACTACGCCGGCATCAAGACCCTGATCGTGCCGTACTACGGTCAAGGCGACACCGAGAACTGCTGGTCGGTGGCGCTGTCGATGCTGTTCGCCGCCTACGGAGCCAACGTCGAGCCCTGGGAGAACAGCTCGTTCTACGGCATCGGCAGCGAGCACGGGCTGCCGTACTGGGCGTTCGCCCACACCCTCGGCCTGGTCCGCCACCTCCAGCAACACCTGGGCACCGTGCGGTGGGAGCGCAAGGCCTGGTGGACGAGCCTGGGCGAGGGCGACGCACTCAAGACCTACCTGATGCGCACGCTCTGGGCCGAGCGGCCGGTGATGGTGTTCTTGCAGTCGCCGGCGCCGCACATGGTGCTCTTCGTCGGAGTCGCCGGCCCCGACACCTTCGTCGTCCATGATCCTTCACGCGGACCCTACGTGCGCATGACCTGGGCCGAGATCCTTCCCCGGCTCGAGGTCGACGACGGCCTCGGGTTCGGGTTCGACGGCACGGCGACGCTGGCGCTGGCCACACCCATGCCGGCGCCGCGCTGGCGAGCGTCGATCCTCTTGCCCCACGCCAGGACCCACGGCGCCGGCCTCGATCTGATGGTCACCGGCGCCGATGGTCGCTTCGACACCGCGCGCACGCTCGGCTTCAGCTGGTACGTGCCCGATCTCTTCCACGAGGGCTTCGCGTCGGTGGTGACCGGCCGCTCCAGCGCCATCACCCCCGAGCACCGCGCCTTCCTGAACGTGGAGGTGACCTCGACCGACGACCACGGCGCGCCGGCGCGGACCTTCGTCGCCGGCTTCGAGCTGCGATCGCAAGAGGACAACGTGCTGATCCAGCGGACCAAGGAGGTCACCCTGGCCGGGGCCGAACAGGCCGACGTCGTGCTCCTGCCCGGCGACGGACGTGACCGCGGCGAGCCGTGGAGCGAGCTCGGCCTCGCCGAGGCCGGCCGCTACCGGGTCACGCTCTTCGTCGAGGAGAACGGCAGTCGCTTCGACACCATCGACTACGACCTGGTGGTGCCCGAGCTCGGCGATCCGCGCCTGAACGGTGGCTGCTCGAAGCTGACCACCGACTTCCGTGCCGACTGCGGCGCCGGCAACGATTGCAACTGCATCGGCAACCAGTTCTGCAACGGGTTCTTCGCCGAGCATCCCGCCGCCATCGACTGCAGCGTCGCCTCCGAGGAGTGCGGCGAGTTCTGTCTGTTCTGGGACTACGCCGGGGTCTGCGACTGCGCGCGCTACTGCGGCATGTTCGTCGATCGCCTGGGCTGTTCGAAGCGGATCGACTGCGCCGACGTGATGGCCGAGTACGGCGTCGCGTGCGATCGGGCGGAGATCACCAACTGCGGGTGCATGGCGCCGAGCTTCTGCGACCAGCTCCTGATCGACGCCAGCCAGCTTCCCGACTGCCACCGCGCGCTCGCCGACTGTCAGGCGCACTGCGCGACCCGCGACCTCGACGGCGAGTGCGGGTGCAGCGACCTCTACTGCAACACCCTGCTCGCCCAGCTCGGCTGCACGCGCGAGGAAGTGCAGAACCCCTGACCCGGACGAGCGCAAGGTCGTCCACGCCAGCGTCGATCTGCACAAGGACCTCCTGGTCAAGATCGTCCTCATGCAGCCCGGCATCGGCCCCATCACTGGCAACGCCGAGCGCGACCTGCGCGTGGTGAAGGAGCTGGTCGGCCTCGACTGGGGCACGGTGCTCGACAAGCGCAACCCCGCCGACTTCGCGGAATGGCGACCATGGTAGGTACGTTCGCACTCGTGGCGAGGGGGTGTGTTCCATGGCTGGCGCTGTGCTGGTCGTGTGGCCCGGGCCCGGACAAGGTGACCAGCGTGAGCTCCTCGACGCCTCCTGATGCGAGCCCGTCCGACGCCGCCGCGGCGCGGCCCGCCGTCGACCTCGGGCCGACGCTCGAGCCGGTGCCGTTCGTGTCCGGCCGCAATGCCGTCGCGATCCAGCGCAGCACCACCGGCGTGCACGCCGCGCAGGTGGTGAGCGAGGAGTCGACGGCGTCGATGGTGCTGTCGCTCACCGCTGGCGGCGTCGCCGTCGTGTGCCGGGGCTGGCGATCCGATCTCTCCAACGACGGTCCCGAGGTGCAGAACCAGTCGCACGCGCTGGTCCAGCAGGGCTATCGCGGCACGTACCGCGCCGGCAACGGGGTGATCGCCGTCGAGCTTAACCTCGACGACGCGGTGTGCGCGCCGCGCGTCGTCTTCCGCGCGTTCGAGCCGGCGCCGGTGGCGCTGCGCTGCGTGCGGGCGCGGCCACCTGGCGGATCGCCGCTCGCCGCCGACGTGCTGGTTTGCCAGTGGCAGGGCGCGGGCGCGCCCACCGGCGTGCCGGTCAACCTGATGGTGCCGGGGCTAGCGCCGCCGGGCTGGTTCGTGCTCGCCGCCGGTGACGGCGTGCGCATCAAGGTGACCGGCAAGCCGGTCGACGACATGCAAGGCGAGCCCACGCGGGTCGAGGTCTCGCCCGCGCCGGCGCCGATCGAGCACGACGCCTGGGAACATCCGTCCTGAACCGCCTCGTCGTGGATCCGGATCGCGGCGCGTGCGCCTCCGCCCGAGCGGATGAAATTCCGCGTGGCTGCGCGGTTCGCGTGCGTTTGCGCACGTGTACGATGCGACCCGCATGGCGACCAACAACGAGAGTCGGACGCTCACCGATCGCGAAGCTCGTCAGCTCGCGAACACCACCAAGACCCCGCCGCAGTGGGTGGGCAGCACCCCGCGCTGGCTGGTGCAGCTCCTGCCGTGGACGCCGGTCGAGGCCGGCACCTACCGCATCAACCGCGTCATCGACGACAAGTTCGGCGTCGAGTGCTCGCCGGACGACAACACTGACCTGCCGCTGGCGCGCATCCAGTACGAGGAGAAGCCGCGCGAGTACCAGCTCACCACCGTGACCACCACGGTCGAGGTCCACACCCGGATCTCGGATCTGTTCCGCAGCCCGATGGATCAGGTCAAGGAGCAGCTCACGGTCGCGGTCGAGCGCATGAAGGAGAAGCAGGAAGACGAGCTGATCAACAACGGCGCGTACGGACTGCTCAACAGCGTGCACGACGACATGCGCATCAAGCCGCGTGGCACGGCGCCCACGCCCGACGATCTCGACGAGCTCCTGGCCCGGGTCTGGAAGGAGCCGAGCTTCTTCCTCGCCCACCCGCGCGCCATCGCCGCCTTCGGCCGCGAATGTACGCGCCGGGGCGTCCCGCCACCCACGATCTCGCTGTTCGGCACGCCGGTCATCACCTGGCGCGGCGTCCCGCTGGTGCCGTGCGACAAGCTCCACTTCGCCGGCAAGAAGACCGACATCCTGCTCATGCGCACCGGCGAGAAGAAGCGCGGCGTGATCGGTCTGTTCCAGCCCGGCATCCCGGGCGAGGTCAGCCCCAGCCTGTCGGTGCGCTTCATGGGCATCAACCAGCGCGGCGCGGCGAGCTACCTCATCGCGCTGTACTGCTCGGCGGCCGTGATGACCGAGGACGCGATCGGCGTGCTCGAGGGCGTCGAGGTCGACCACTATCATGAGTACAAGTGACGTCCCGACCGAGCTGAAGGGCGCGCTGGGCCAGGTCGGTTCGAGCGGAGGCGGCATCGCGCCGCTGCTGGCGCCCGCGCCGGTGCCCAACGCGGCGCAGGGCAGCCCGGGGCTGGCCACCGCCACCGCCGCGCCGGC
>SXJR01000442.1 GCA_005779305.1 Myxococcales bacterium | reverse complement strand
GCCGCGCCGCCCGCAACATCGCCGGCAAGGTCATCCTCTACGCCGACAAGGAGACCGACTCGATCAAGCAGGCGGTGTCCGAGACCCGCCGCCGCCGCAGCGTGCAACATGCCCACAACCAGGCCCAGGGCATCGAGCCGCGCACGGTCGTCCGCGCCATCCTCGACGTGCAGATCGCCGCCCCGATCCCCAAGAAGGCCAAGGGCGCGGCCCAGCCCGCCCTCGCCGCCCTCTCCGGCAGCGCCATCGACGATCTCGACTCGCTGCGCGACGCCATCGCCAAGCTCCGCATCGCCATGAAAGCGGCCGCCGAAGACCTCGACTTCGAGCTCGCCGCCCAGCTCCGCGACCGCGCCCGTGAGCTCGAGATGCTCGAGCTGCAGATGCGCTAGGGGGGCGGGGACGGGGGCGGGGACGGTGTCGACTTTGTCAACTTTGGGGGGGTTGCGAAGGTTGCCAACCTCCCCGCCGCGGCCAGCCTCGATCAGGCCTTCATCGAATGCAGGCCGACGTGGTTACCCTCGAGGTCGGCGACGACGGCGATGAAGCCGTGCTCGCCGATCGGCGTATGCGGGGTGACCTCCTTGGCACCGGCCGCCTTGGCTCGGCTCAGACACTCTTTCACGCCGTCGGGCGCGTCGAGGTAGATGACCACGCCGGCGCCGGGGTTCAGACGCTTGGTCGCCACCAGCGCGCCGGTCACGCCGTTCTGCTCCTTCTCGATCGGGAACATGGCGTGGGGCTCACCGCCGAACACCTCGCGCTGGAGCGTCACGCCGAGGGTCTTCTCGTAGAAGCCGATGGCCTTGTCCAGGTCGCGGGCGGGGATCTCGAACCAGTTGATGCTGTTCTTCACGGATGTCTCCTGTTGCTTGGGTCTGTCGTTGGGACTGCGGTGGAACGGCCTTGACCCTGCCACCGGCCTTTGACAGCCTTCTGTCAGGTTTCATGCGCAAGAAGTCTCGCCTCTTCGCCCTGGCCGAGGCCCTGCGCGGCCGCCGCACCGGCGTCACGGCCCAGGAGCTCGCCGACCGCTTCGGCGTCACCATCCGCACCATCTACCGTGACCTCGACGCGCTCCAGGACGCCGGCCTGCCGCTGCGCGCCGACCGCGGGCGCGGTGGCGGCTACGCGCTCGACAAGGCCTACCAGCTCCCGCCCATCAACCTGACCGCCCGCGAAGGGGCGCTCCTGGTAGCGCTGGGCAAGATGGCGATCGATCAGCGGCTCCTACCGTTCACCGCGTCGCTCGAGGCCGCGCTCGACAAGGTGCGGGGCGCGCTGACCACGTCGGCGCAGCGCGAGCTGCTGCGCCTGGTCGACCAGCTCCAGATCGTCGGCGTGCCGGCCTTGCCGGTGCCGCCGGCCGTGCGCGCCGCCGTCGAGACCGCGTGGTTCGAGGACCGTGCGCTCCGCATCAACTACCGCAAGGTCGCCTACGAACCGCCGCACCGCCGCACCGTGCGCATCCGCAACCTGGTCTTCGACCGCTCGGTGACCCTCCTCAATTGCGTCGACCTCGACAGCGGCGAGGACCGCCAGTTCCGCCTCGAGCGCATCACCTCGGCCGAGGTGCTCGAGCTCGACATCGGCCAGCCGGCGTCGTAGCGCGGACCCTTCTCAGCCCGAGCGCCGGTAGCGGATGCGCCAGATCGGCAGCCCGGTCTCCTCGGCGTTCTGCTCGCGCCACGAGCGCACGCCGTAGGGATTGCCTTCGCGCCAGAAGGTCCACGGCTCGGCCAGGTTCGTGAACAGCTCGTCGCGCCGCTCGAACGCCTCCATGGCGTCGAGCGCGACCTCCCACACGTCGGACTGGACCAGCACGTCGGCGCCCGGACGCGCGATCTGTCCGATGCCCTGGACCAGCGCGTCGTCGACCATGCGGCGATCGGCGTGCCGCCGCTTGAACCAAGGATCCGGAAAGTTGATGTAGACACGATCGACCGACGCCGGCGCGAAGATCTCGCCCAGGTGCTTCTGGGCCTGGCAGAAGACCGCCACCACCGGCAGCCCCGCCGCCTGCGCCCGCTTGTTGACCAGCTCGACCAGCTCGTCACGGATCTCGAGGCCGACGAAGCAGCGGTCCGGCTCTCGGGCTGCGCGCTCGAACAGGAACTGCGCATCCGCGCACCCGATCTCGACCTCGACCGGCCGGTCGGCCGGCAAGGCCGGGCGCTCGCCGCGAAACTCGTCGTAGAAGGCGAGGAGCGGGTTGACGTGCTGCCGGATGCGCATCGCCCTACTCGTCGATCGGCGCCACGTGCGCGTCGAGCGCGAGGTAGCCGAACTGCCGCACGTTGAGCGGCGACTCGAGCGCGTCGAGCCCGGCCCGGCCCACCCACCGCCACTCGACCAGCTCGTCGTTGGGCACCACGACGGCGTTGTCAGCCACGTCGGCGACGAACACGAAGTTCATGTGCAGGCCCTTGGAGCCGGCCTGGTGCTCCTCGTAGCCCAGGTAGCCCCACGGCACACCATCGAGGGCGCCGACCAGCGGCCCGAAGCGGCCGCCCATGCCGGTCTCCTCGCGCAGCTCGCGCACCGCCGCCTCGAGCGGCGTCTCGCCGGCCTCGATCTCGCCGCCGATGGGCAGCCAGGTCTGCAGCCGCCGGTGGAAGATCACGAGCACCTCGCCCGCGAACCCGCCACGCCGCGCGTAGACCGCCACCGAGAACGCCCGCCGCCCGGGCCCGCTCACGGCAGCACCTCGAAGTCGGCCGCGTTCGACGAGCGACCGTCGACGGTGACGATGATCTCGCTGGCACCGGTCGCCGCCGCCGCCGGCACGTTGACCATGATCTCCTGCGCGCCCCACGTCACCACCATCGCCCGCGCCATGGGCAGGTCCAGTCCGACGTCGACCGCGCCCGGTGGCAGCGACGTACACGTTCCGTCGCCGCCGTCCCGCCCCTCGCCGCAGAAGTCGTCACCCACCACCAGGATCCGGGAACCTCTGGCCGCCGCCGCCGGCTCGACTCGCTCGATGGTCGGGCCCGCCGCCGGCTGACACGCCGCCAGCCCCATGGCTGCGGCGGCCATTCTCACTGCGGGACCTTCTTCCAGTCCTCGAGGAAGCGCGCAAGTCCGAGGTCGGTCAGCGGGTGCTTGCTGAGCTGCAGCAGCACCGACAGCGGGCACGTGGCCACGTGGGCGCCCATGCGCGCCGCCTGCTGGACGTGCATCGGGTGGCGCACCGAGGCCACCAGCACCTGGGTCTCGAAGCCGTAGTGGTCGTAGATCTCCAGGATCTCCTGGATGAGCTGCATGCCGTCGGTGGCCACGTCGTCGAGGCGCCCGCCGAACGGCGAGATGGAGGTCGCGCCGGCTTTGGCCGCGAGCAGGGCCTGGGTGGCGCTGAAGCACAGGGTGACGTTGGTCTTGATGCCCTCGTCGTGGCAGGTCTTGACTGCCTTCAGCCCCTCCGGGATGAGCGGGATCTTGACGACGATGTTGGGGCGAAGCGACGACAGCTCGCGCGCCTCCTTCATCATCTCGTCGTGGGTCAGGGTCACGACCTCGGCCGAGACCGGACCCTTGACGATGTCGCAGATCTCGAGGAGCACCTGGCGGAACGTCTTGCCGGTCTTGGCGACCAGCGACGGATTGGTGGTCACGCCGTCGACCAGCCCCATGGAGGCCGCTTCCTTGATCTCTTTGATGTCGGCGGTGTCGATGAAGAATCGCATGGTGGCTCCTGATGCTCGGCTGGCGAACTTGCGCGGGCCGCGTGAGTGGTCGTAGCGTGGGCCGCGCCGCGGCGTCAATCAGCTGCGCTACGCCATGGCCAAGCACGTCATCGTCGGATGCGCGGGACTCCCGCACGGAGTGGGATGGCCGCGGTACTTCCTGCGGTTACCGTACCTCGAGACCGCGGCCCTGCTTCAAGGACCGGTCCGTCCATCGGTCTTGCGGCGCTGGCGCGAGAGCGCACGCCGCGAACGCGCGTTCGGGATCGTGGCCCCTTCGATCATCACGCACTCGCCGGGCAAACACGGCCCGAGCGGATGGTCCGTCCCCGCCGAACGCATCAACGAAGCCGGTGGTTTCCGCGCCACCGACGTCGTGCGACAGGGTGTCGCGGCGCTGATCGAGGCGACCACCGTGCTCGAGGCCGGTGCGGTCGTGTTCCGCACGCCACCCGACTTCTCGCCGTCGCAGAGCAACCGCGATGCGATGCGTCGCTTCTTCGCGGAGGATGCCTCTGCCGAGCGCTTCGCCGGGGTCGCACGGGTCTGGGTGCCGTCGGGGCTGTGGGAGCCTCCGGCAGCGCACGCGCTGGCCCGCGAGCTGGGAATCCTGTGTGGTCTCGATCCCCTCGGCGGCGATCCCGAGAAGCGCCACGCGCGCTTCTGGGACGAGCTCGCCGGCGACGACGCCTATCTCGTGATCAGCGGCATGGGGCGCTCGCGAAAGCGAACCAGCAATGATGACCTCGAGCAGGTAGCCGAGATTGCTCGGCGCCACGACCGCGCGTGGGTCGTCTTCGCCACCGTCGATCCGTTCCCCGATGCGATCCGCTTCGCGAAACTGGTCGCTGGTGGCGATGACGAGGATCCCGAAGCGGAACCGTCGGACTGACTACAAGAAGAACGTCGCGATCGGAACGGGCAGCTCGCCCACGACTTTGGGCGGCAGCGGCTTGGCTGGCCTCTCCGCGATCACCTTGCGCGGTGATGCCCCGGAACTCCCCGAGCTCGATGAGCTGGAGAGGGACTTCTTGGTGGACCGATTCGTCTTGGGCGAGCCCTTGCGCTGAGCCGGACGTGCAGACCTTTGATCTCTGACCATGTTTCCCCCCGAGGGAATGGACGCCTACGAATGTAGAGAGCCTCTCCAGTGGCTGTCAATCGAGGAGCGGGCTCCTTTACAACAGGTCGGTCCTCTCCTATAAATATCCAACATTTCTGGACAATCGGGTAACCAATGGATTTTTCTCACGTCGCTGAGCCCGCCCTGAACACCACCACGGACCTGCTCGTGATCGTCGTTCTGGGTGACCCGACGAAGGACCCCACGTTCCGTCTTCTTGACACGGCGACCGGCAAAGGGCTCTCCGAAGCCGCCAAGACCGAGTCATTCGATGGTAAGTCATCGCAATCCATTGTGTTCTGGACTGGTGGGGCGACCGGCGCCAAGCGCATCGCCGCACTCGGGGCCGGCCCCAAAGCCGACCTGGAAACCGCGTCATTGCGGGACGTTGGAGCGGGGGCGGCCCAGCTCGCCAACCGCGTCGGCGCCAAGAGCCTGACTCTGGTCATGCCCTCGCTCGGCACTCCCCGAGAGGCCGCTGCGGTCCAGATGATCGCCGAGGGCGCCATCCTGGGCACCTACAAGTTCGGTCGTTACCTGACCGGGGCCGAAGCCAAGAAGCCCCCGAGTCTCCAGCGCTTCGGCATCATCACTGACCCCAAGGGCAACAAGCCCTCGGCCGCGCAGGGACGCGCCCTTGCCGCCGCGCTCGAACGTGCCCAGGTCGTGAGCGCAGCGGTCAACAAGGCCCGCGACATGGTCAACGAGCCGGCCGCGTTCATGACGCCCTCGCAGGTGGCCGCAGAGGCCGAGGCCATCGCCAAGAAGCACGCGGCGGTCACCGTCCAGGTCCTCTCCGCCAAGAAGTGCGAGGACCTCGGGATGGGCATGTTCCTGGCTGTCGGCCGGGGCTCGGACCAGGAGTCCAAGCTCATCCACCTGACCTACAAGCCGAAGAAGGCCAAGAAGAAGATCGCGCTCATCGGCAAGGGCGTCACGTTCGACTCGGGCGGCTACTCGCTCAAGCCGTCCAACGCGATGGAGGACATGAAGGTCGACATGTCGGGCGCGGCCGCGGTGATCTGCGCGATCGACGCGCTGGCCTCGCTCGGCTGCGAGTTCGAGGTCCACGCCATCGCTGCCTGCTGCGAGAACCTCGTCTCGGGGCGCGCCTACAAGCTCGGCGACGTGCTCACGTCGATGGATGGGACCACCGTCGAGATCAACAACACCGACGCCGAGGGTCGGCTCACCCTCGGCGACGCCATCACCTACGTGCGGACCAAGGTCCAGCCCGACGAGATGATCGACTTCGCGACGCTGACCGGCGCGTGCATGGTGGCCCTCGGCCCGTACACGGCCGGCGTCATGTCCGACCACGACGCGTTCTGTAAGGGTTGGCTCTCCGCCGCCCAGCGCGCCGGCGAGGACATGTGGCGCCTGCCGCTCAACCCGCGTCTGCGCGAGCAGCTCAAGAGCCCCGTGGCGGACATGCGGAACACCGGCGACCGATTCGGCGGGGCGATCACCGCCGGCCTGTTCCTCAAGACGTTCGCCAAGGACACGCCGTGGGTGCACGTCGACCTGGCCGGGCCAGCCTCGCTGTCGTCGAGCCGCCCCAGCCAGCCGAGGGGCGGGACCGGCTTCGCGGTGGCCAGCATCGTCGAGTACCTCGCCCGAGCCTGATCTCGCAACCAATCGTTATCGCTTAGTTTTTCACTTCACCGCACCGTGTCGAAGTTTGACGCGACGGCCCCTCGCTGTTACAATGAGGTTCTAGCTCGGTCCGTAAAACGAGGAACCCTTGAAGCAAACGTTCACGATCGGCGACAAGGCGGTCTATCCGGTTCATGGAGTGGCAGAGGTGGTCGCGATGGAGAAGCGCGACATCGGTGGGGCCCAAACCGCGGTGTATATCCTCAAGATCCTTGAGACCGGTCTCAAGATCATGGTCCCCACCGTCAACGCGGGGGCTGTCGGCCTGCGCGACCTGATCGGCTCCAAGCAGGTCAAGGAGGTCTACGCGATCCTCAAATCGCGAGACGTCCCGCGCGACACCCAGACCTGGAATCGCCGTTATCGGGAGTACATGGAGAAGATCAAGACGGGCAGCATCTTCGAGATCGCCGAGGTGCTCCGTGATCTGAGCGTGCTCCGCGCGACCAAGGATCTGTCGTTCGGCGAGCGCCGCATGCTGGAGAACGCTCGCACGCTGCTGGTCAAGGAGATCTCGTTCGCCAAGGGTGCACCCGAGGACAAGGTCGCCGCCGAGATCGACGCGATGTTCGCCAAAGCCGCGGCCTGAGCGCGCAACGCGCGCCGGCCCCTAGTACCTGAGGAACGCGCTGGCCCAGGTCAAGCCGGCCCCGAAGGCGATGAGGGCGACCATGTTCCCCGGCTGGATCTTCCCCAGCGCGATCGCCTCGTGCATGCAGATCGGGATGGAGGCGGCGGTGGTGTTGCCGTACTTCTGGATGTTGTTGTGCATCTTGTGCTCGGGAAGACCGATCATCTTCGCGACCATCTGATTGATGCGCAGGTTGGCTTGGTGCGGGATCACCATGTCGATGTCATCGAGCTTGAGGCCGTTGGTGACCATGCCCTCCATCAGCACCATGGGCATGCGCGTGACGGCGTGCTTGAAGACCCTCTTGCCGACCATCGTCGGGTAATGCTTGGCGGCGTCCATGTCGGCCGCCGTGATGCGCGGGTGGTTGCGCGACGCCGGTGACTCGGTCCACAGGATCTCGGCGTCCTTGCCGTCGGCGTGCAGGTGCGTCGACAGGAGCACGTGCGCGTCGTCGGTCGCGCGGCCCAGGAGCGCAGCGCCCGCGCCATCACCGAAGAGCACGGTGACGTCGCGGCCGCGGGTCGAGACGTCGAGCCCGGTCGAGTGCACCTCGCTGCCGATGACCAGGATGTTCTTGTACTGGCCGCTGCGGATGAACGCGTCGGCCATGGCCAGGCCGTAGATGAAGCCGGTGCACTGCTGGCGGATGTCGTAGCAAGGGATCTCGCCCAGCCCGAGCAGGCGCTGCACGAACACGCCGGTGCCCGGGAAGGTCACGTCGGGAGACAGCGTGGCGTAGACCAGCATGTCGACGTCCTTGGCCGCCACCCCCCCCTTCTCGAGCGCCTCGGTGCAGGCCTTGGCCGCCATCTCCGCCCCGCCCTCGCCCGGATCGACCCAGCGCCGCTCCTCGATGCCGGAACGCTCGACGATCCACTCGTGGCTGGTCTCCATGACCTTGGCCAGATCGTCGTTGGTCACCACGCGCGGCGGCACGTAGGCCCCCACGCCCAGGATGCGACTGCGATACGTCGACATGGTCCCCCCTGCGTCAGTCCGCGACGGCGCCGGCCGTCAGACGTCCAGATTCCGTACGTTGAGCGCGTTCTGCTCGATGAACAACCGTCGCGGCTCGACCAGGTCGCCCATGAGCGTCGAGAAGATCTCGTGCGCCACCTGCGGCTCGCGCACGTCGACCTTGAGCAGGTTGCGGCGCGCCGGATCCATCGTGGTCTCCCAGAGCTGCTCGGCGTTCAGCTCGCCCAGGCCCTTGTAGCGCTGGATCTGCAGGCCCTTGCGGCCCAGCTCGTCGATAGCCGTGGCGACCTCGTCCCAGGTCTGGGCCTGCTGGGTCGTACCGCTGGCCGGCGTGATGGAGAACGGACCGGCCAGGCGATGGGCCAGATCGTCGGTGACCTTGCGCAGCTCGACGAACTCGGCCGAGCGCACCAGCTCGAAGCCGATGATGGTCTCGCGCCGCACACCGAACATGCCCGGCGCCGCGCGCACCGCCCAGGTGCCGTGCTCGGCGTCCTGGCGCAGCTCGAGCTCGACGCCGCCCAGCTCGCCGTGACGGCGGCTGAGCTCGGCCTTCACCGTGGTGATGAACTCGGTGAGGCGCGCCTGGTCGCGCAGGTCCTCGGGCTTGAGCCCGACCTCGGCGAACTCGGCCGCGATGCGTCCGTCTCCGCGCTTGTCGAGGTGGCCGCGCATGCGGCGGGCCTCGTAGACCTTGCGGATGGCGCCCTTGAGCGCCTCGCCCTCGAGCGCGGCCGGCTTGCCGTCGCGGGTGCCGGAGACCATCGCCTCGTCGCACACGCTGTCGAGCAGGTAGTCCTCGAGCGCCTCCTCGTTCTTGAGGTAGCGCTCGTTCTTGCCCTTCTTGACCTTGTAGAGCGGGGGCTGGGCGATGAAGACATGCCCGCCGCGGATGAGCTCCTCGAAGTGGCGATAGAAGAGCGTCAGGATGAGCGTGCGGATGTGGGAACCGTCCACATCGGCGTCGGTCATGATGATGATGTGGTGGGAGCGCAGCCGCGCGATGTCCTTCTCGACCCCGACGCCGGTGCCGAGCGCGGTGATGAGCGTCGCGATCTCCTGTGAGGAGAGCATGCGGTCGAAGCGGACGCGCTC
>SXJR01000441.1 GCA_005779305.1 Myxococcales bacterium | reverse complement strand
GCCTGCTGCTCTCCCCGATCATCGCTGCCGCCGCGATGAGCCTCAGCTCGGTATCGGTGATCGGCAACGCGCTCCGGCTGCGCGCGGTGAAGGTGTGACGTGAGCTCCTGCTGCGACGACCGACCGCGGCGGTGGCGCCCGCTCCTCTTCGTCCTCGTCGCGCTGGCGGCGGCTGCGATCCTCGTCCTCGCGGACCGTTTCGGCTAGGGCGCGGCGAATGTGACCTCGTTCGAGAGCGACTCGCCGTCGTTGTTCATCGCCATGATCTGGTACATGTACGTCGAGCCGGAGGTCAGCGGCGCGTCGTGGTACTGGGTCGTGTTGAACTCGACCGTCGCGGCCACCTCGTACCCGGTGTCGACGCCGACCTCCATGCGCATCACCATGAACTCGGTCTCGTTGTCCGAGTTGTCGGTCCAGGTCAAGTGCGCCCCGCCGGCGGACGACTGGGCGGTGAGGCCGGTCGGCGCCGCCGGGGCGCCGTCGCCGCCGCCATGACCGCCGCCGCCACAGGCGACGAGTTGAAGGCTGGCGAGGGCTGCGAAGAAGAGGCGCGAACCGTTCATGGCTCTAGACTTCGCGCCGTGTGACGGGTCCGTCAAGTGTGGCCAATCCGGTTACGGTGGCGAGTTGTCGCTCGGTCTGGACAACCTGGCCTGGCGGCGGATGATGGAGCCCATGCGCCGCGCATCGCTGCTCCTGTTCCTGGCCGCGTGCGGCTCGTCCGACGCGCCGCCGCTGCGGACGCCCGACCTCCAGGTCCTGACCGACACGAATCCCGATCCCGACATCGTCGAGGTCGCGCTGGTGGCCGCGCCCACGACCCTCGAGCTCCTCGACGGCAAGCCGGCCGAGGTCTGGGCGTTCCGCGACGGCGCGGCCGCCGATGCTACCGCGAGCATCCCCGGGCCGATGCTGGAGGCGAAGCTCGGCGACCGGGTGATCGTGCACTTCCGCAACGAGCTGCCCGAGGGTACGACGATCCACTGGCACGGGCTGCGCGTGCCGAACGCCGCCGACGGCACGCCAGCGTCGCAGATGCCGGTCGCGCCCGGCAGCACGTACGACTACGAGATGGAGATCGTCGATACGGGGTTGTTCTGGTACCACCCGCACGTCAATGGCGAGGTCCAGGTCGAGCGCGGCCTGTACGCGCCGGTGCTCGTCCACGGCGGCGTCGAGCCCGCCGTCGCCGCCGACCGCGTGTTCGTGCTCGACGACGTCAAGCTCTCGGCCTCTGGCGCGCTGTCGACGCAGACCAACGCGCTCGATCTGATGCTCGGCCGGCAGGGCAACGTCGTGCTCGTCAACGGCAAACAGGCACCGGAGCTCGTCGCGGTCGCCGGCTCGCGCGAGCGCTGGCGCTTCGTCAACGCGGCCAACGGGCGCTACTTCCGCCTCGAGCTACCGGGGCACACGTTCCGCGTGATCGGCTGGGACGGCGGCCTCGTCAACGCGCCGTACGAGACCGAGCGCGTCCTCATCGCGCCCGGCGAGCGCTACGACGTCCTCGTCGACCTCGGCGGCGACCCGGGCGACGCGCTCGCGCTCCGCACCGTGCACTACGATCGTGGCCACGACATCCCGGATCCCGGGCCGATCGAGCTCCTGGCGATCACGCTCGGTGAAGCGGGCGAGCCGCCCGGCGCGCTACCGACGACCTGGGGCGACGTCGCGCCGATCGCGACCGAGGCGAGCACGCCGAGGCGCATGTTCCTGCTCCAGGAGGACGACACCGACCCGACGAGCCCGGTCTTCACGATCAACGGCGAGGCGTTCCCGGACATCACGCCGCTCACCGGCGCGCCCGGCGACATCGAGATCTGGGAGATCCACAACATGAGCGAGATGGATCACCCGTTCCATCTGCACGGCATGTCGTTCCAGCTCCTCGACGAGCCCGGCGGCTGGAAGGACACCGTCAACGTCCCGCGCATGTCGCCGCTCGCCGTGGCGGTCGAGCTCGGCGGGCCGGGGCGTTGGATGTATCACTGTCACATCCTCGAGCACGCCGAGCGCGGCATGATGGGCGAGCTCGAGGTCGCCGACGCACCGTAGCCATCACCGCCGCGTCGCGCGGTAGAGCGACATGATCGTGAGCATCGCGGTCCCGCAGCCGAGATCGAGCAAGCGCTGTCCCGAGCGCAGCGCGACCTGCTCGGCTGAGTCGGCGCTTGAGCGGCTCCTCCTTCAAGGCCGCGCGCAGGATTGGATCGTAGAAGCGGGTCAGCCAGTCGAGGCGAAGCGCCGGGATGTAGGGCGTCGGCCGGGTCATGATCTCCGCTGTACCCACCGAGATCGTGGCGCGCTTGAACGATGCAGGTGCGCGGTCGACGCGTGACTTGCCCAGCCACCTGTAACCAGGTCTGTCACACCTCGCACCGCTGCACGTCGGCCGAGACTCGCGAGCTGCCCCCAGAAGGGAGGATGGCGCCCACCGCGTCGAACACGCGGTCGGAGTCGAGGAGACCCATGCCGCCGAGCACGTACGGGTGGAATGCATCGATCTCGCCGACGTTCACCGCTCATGGGGATACCTCCCTCTGGCGTCACCAGACGCGGCCGGCGCCGACGATGCGACGCTCGGCTGCACGCTCGGCGGTGGAGGTTGCCGGCGTCGATCGTGTCTTCGAGTGGGACGCGTCCCTGCTCGGGCAAGGCCGCGGCGAGCGCGCAAACCTTGCGGGTTCGTCGCGCCCCCCCCGGCCGGAACCTTGCATCGCTTCGGAGTGCCACCGCCCAAGGAGCGGACCATGGAACCGGCAACTCATCCGTCCTCCGTCACGACAGCGTCGTGGTCTCGATCTACCGAGGAGCAGCGCTACTACACGGTCAACCGCGCGGAATGGGCCTGGTTCTCGCGCTACTACGATGCGGTCACCAGGCCGATGCGCCGGTTCCGCGGCGAGGTCGTCGCCGCCGTCGCGGCACCGCCGGACTCCCGCATCCTCGACGTCGCCACCGGCACCGGCGAGCAGGCGCTCGCGTTCGCGCCGGGCGCGTCGGAGGTCATCGGCCTCGACATGTCGGAGGCGATGCTAGCGATCGCGCGCCGCAAGGCGCGGCCGCCGAACGTCGACTTCGTCCTCGGCGATGCCGCGCAGCTTCCCTTCCCCGCCGGACGATTCGACGTGACCTGCATCTCGTTCGCGCTGCACGAGATGCCGCCCTCGATCCGCGACCGCGTGATCCGGGAGATGGCCCGGGTGACGCGCCACGGCGGGACACTCGCCGTCGTCGACTACGCGCTGCCGTCGGGCCGGATCGCACGGTCGATCCTCCCACGCCTGATCGGGCTCTATGAGCGGCCGTTCTACGCGTCCTTCGTGCGCTCGGCGCTCGGTCCGCTGCTCGAAGGCGTCGGCGTCGCCGTGCGCACGGAGCAGCGCGCGTTCTGGGGTAACGCGCGCATCGTCATCGGCGACAAGCTCGTGTGACGGCCGAGGCCTGCGTTTCTGCCTCAGCGTGGTTCCAAGGAGCAAGTCGCTAGACGCAGTCGTCGTCAGAGGAGCGGCCTGGGCCGTGCCCGCGGCAGCACGCGGGCAGCTCGCGGCGGATCGCGTCGAGCGTGGCTTCGACCTTGTGCAGGAACGAATCGGCGGGATCGATGATCGTCCGGTTCGGATGCGCGGCCCATACCTCGCGGATGCGTTCGTCGAGGAGCGCCGCCTCTTCGGCGGTCTCACGCCTGACGGGGTTCGAGTGATCGTAGCCCTGCGAAGCCGCCGGGGTCCGCAGATGGATCACCGCGACATAGCGAGCGAGCTCGTCGGCGTGCGTGGTGCCGACCTCGGTCCAGAAAGACTCCGGCGGCCGCTGCCAGTACGCGAGCCCGTCGACGGTCCCGCGATCGCACAGGACGATCGCGGACTCCTGCTCCTCGACGGCGATCCGCTCCAGCTCGGCCTGCACCCGGTAGATCGCGCGCTGCGCGCCGGAGCGGTTCGGCGCCGTGTCGCGTCGCGGGAACCCGCCCTGGAAAAGGACGCTCGCGGCCTCCGGCAGGACCCGCACGTGTCGGCAGAACGATTGCCGGATCACCTCCAGGACGGCGGTCTTGCCGGCGCCGGGACCGCCGGTGAGGGCGATCCGCCTGGGGCTGTGCACCATCCGGGAACATTCGCAATCCGGTCGCATTGACGGAGGATCATGCAACCTCCACGCCGGTCCCGGGCATGTATGGTTCGGAGGTGACCCTGACCCGGGCTCGATCCACCACGGCGCGGCGCATCGTGCTTGCGTTCGGCGCGGTGCTGCTACTCTTCGCGGCCGCGCTCGTCGTGATCGTCGTGGGTCTCAAGAGGATCGGCGACGCCGAGCAGGAGGTCCGCCGCCTCGATCACGCCAAGCACGCCGGTCACTACGCTGCCGGCCTTGCGCGCGAGCAGTACATCCACCAGGCGCACACGCTACTCGAGTGGAACGAGTCGCACCTACCGCACTACTACGAGGTCGCGGCCGAGGCGCGTGAAGCGACCGAACACCTGTCCCACCAGGTTCACCGCCCCGAGGCCAGGAAGATCGCCACGCTCGTCGCCGACAGCGATCGACGGTTCCGCGAGCAGGTCCTGCCCGCAGTCGCGGGCGATCGCCGCGACCGCATCGCCGAGCTCCACGAGATGACCGAGCACTCGGTCGAGGAGGTGGTCGCCCTCAACGAGGCGCTCAACCGCTCCCTCGAGGCGGAGGCCGACACGGCGCAGCGGCGCGCCGAGCTGATCCGCTCGCGCGCCCAGATCGCAGTCTTCGTCTGCTTCGCACTCGCGATCGCGCTGGCCCTCGCGGTCGGCGGCTACCTCATGCGATCGATCTCACGCCCGGTCGCCGCGCTGCGCGCCGGCGCGGTGAAGATCGGCTCCGGCGACCTGTCGGCGCGGGTCGGCCTGCGCGGCGACGACGAGCTCGCCGAGCTGGCGGGCGTCTTCGATCGCATGGCCGAGGACCTCGGCCGTCACCAGGCCGAGCTGCTCGAGGCGCACCGCCTGGCGTCAATCGGACAGCTGGCCTCCGGCGTCGCCCACGAGATCAACAACCCGCTCGGCGTCATGCTCGGGTACCTGACCTTGCTCCGCCGCGACGCCACGATCGGGGAGCGCGAGGAGCTGCGCATCCTCGAAGAGGAGACGCGGCAGTGCCAGGCGATCGTCGCCGGCCTCCTCGATCTCGCCCGCCCGCCGCGCCTGCAGCGCAGCGACGTCGACCTCGGTGAGCTCGCCCGCGACGCGACCGACCGGCTCACCGAGAGCGGCCGCAGCGAGGGTGCCACCGTTTCCGTCCGCGACAGCGCGCCCGTGCGCGTCTCTGCCGACGAGGGCAAGCTGCGACAGATCGTGATGAACCTGGTCGGCAACGCGGTCGAGGCGGTGCGCGAGGGCGGTGCGGCGGCGCCCGAGGTCGAGATCTCGTGGGAGCGTCGCGGCGAACGCGCCGCGCTGCATGTCGACGACCGTGGTCCGGGAATCTCCGCCGACGTGCGCGCCCGCCTGTTCGAGCCGTTCTTCACCACCCGCGCGCGCGGCCATGGGCTCGGCCTCGCGATCGCCCGCACGCTGGCGCGTGCGCACGGCGGCGATATCGAGCTTACCGACCGGCTCGACGGTCCCGGCACCCGCGCGACGGTCTGGGTGCCCGCCGAGTCGGCCCAGGAGGAAGCATCATGATCAAGGCCCGGGTGCTCGTTGCCGACGACAAGGAGAACTTCATCAAGCTGATCCGCCGCATCCTCCCCGAGGATCGCTTCGACGTCACGCCCGCGGAGGACGGGGCACGCGCGATGGCGCTCCTCGCCGCCGGTAGCTTCGACGTCGTCGTGAGCGACATCCGCATGCCGGGCGCCGACGGCATGGCGGTGCTGCAGGAGGCGAAGGCGCGCGATCCCGACATCGAGGTCGTCTTGATGACGGCGTACGCGACGATCCCCGCGGCGGTCGATGCGATGCGCCAGGGCGCGTTCGACTACCTGGCCAAGCCGTTCGAGCCCGACGAGGCGCTCCTGATCGTCGAGCGCGCGCTCGAGCGCCGCCGGCTCCGCCAGGAGGCGCGCGACCTACGCCGCGCGCTCGCGGGCACGCAGCGGATCGACAACCTGGTCGCGAAGAGCCCGGCCATGGTGCCAGTCCTCGCCCTCGTGCACCGCGCTGCCGCGAGCGACGCAACGGTGCTGATCACCGGCG
>SXJR01000440.1 GCA_005779305.1 Myxococcales bacterium | reverse complement strand
GATGCGATCGCTCGGCCGCGACGCCACCGCCGCGGGTGTCGCCGTCCTCGCCGGCGGCACCTGCTTCGGCGTCTCGCGCGCGGCGCGCGGCGCCGGCGCCACCACCGCCGGTGCGCGCCGGAAGGCGAACCCGGCCGGATCGCCGTGCAACGCCAGGCCCAGCGGCCTCGCGTCGATCATGTCGGCGTGGCCGACGATCAGCGTGCCGTTCTCGGCGAGCAGGGTCAAGAGCGACGCCAGCACGCGGGCCCGGGCCTCGCCGGTGAGGTAGATGAGCAGGTTGCGGCACAGGATCACGTCGTAGGTGCCGCGCAACACCGAGCTCAGGCTCAACGCGTTGCCCTGCACCAGCGTCACCGGCCGGCGCAGGCGGTCGTCGAGCACCCAGTCGTCCCCGCTCGGCTTGAAGTGCCGGGGGCGCATCAGCGCGGCATCGCCGCGGAACGAGTTGCGCCCGAACACGCCCCGCTTGGCCCGCTCGAGCGCCGCCACGCTGACGTCCACGCCGGTCACGTCGAGCAGGTCAAGCTCGAAGCCCGCGTCGGCCGCGGCCATGACCAGCGAGTACGGCTCCTCGCCGGTCGAGCACGGCACCGACAGCATGCGCAGCCGGCGTCCGGACGGCCAATCGCGCATCAGCCGGCCCACCACCCGGAACGGTTCGCTGTCGCGGAAGAACCAGGTCTCCGGCACGACGATGGCCTCGACCAGGGCCGCGACCTCGAGGCGATCGATCAGCAGGCGATCCCCGTAGCTCTCGACGCTGGTGATGCCGAGCGCGCGCATGCGGTCCTGGGCCGTGCGATCGAGGGTGGCGCTGCCCAGCACGTCGGCAGCGAACCCGATCTCGCCGGCCAGGAGCTCGCGGATGCGGTCCAGGCTCACGGCCGCACCTCCGCATCGGCGGCAGCGAACAGCATGGTCTGGAGCTTGTCGGGCAAGAGCGCCTTGACCTCGACCAGCTGCACCAGCGCGCCGTTGGCATCGTGGTGGACCTTGCCGAGGAACGTCGCCGACGGCACGGTCAGGCCGGGATCGACCGACCGCTTCTCGTCGATCCGCTCGACGTCGGTCACCTGCTCGGCGAGCAGGCCGAGCGGGCGTGGCCCCTGGGCGGTCGGGTAGTCGACGATCACCAGCCGGCTGCTCATCCGCGCTGGGCAGGGCTGTCCGCGCAGGAGCCGCACCAGATCGATCACCGGCACCACCTGCCCGCGCCAGGTGGCGAGCCCGGCGACCTCGGGCGGCGCGTGCGGCACGGTCCGCACGACGACCGCCGGCACGACCTCGCGCACGCCACGCGCGTCGAGCGCGTAGCGGTCGGAGCCGATCTGGATGATCAGCACCAGCACCGCGCGTGCCTAGTTGGACACCTTGAAGTGGGAGATCTCGGTCTTGAGACCGTCGACGGCGGTGCGCAGGTGCGAGGTCGCCGAGTTGAGCTCGCGGACCGAGCCCGCGGTCTGGCGCGCGCCCTCGTTGAGCTGGAGCATGGCCTCGTTGATCTGCTTGGCGCCCTGCGACTGGGCGCGCATGCCTTCGTTGACGGTCTCGAAGCGCTGGTTGATGGTGCCGACGCGCTCGATGATCTCGCCCAGCTGCGAGCTGATGCGGGCCACCGTGGCCACGCCCTGGCGTACGTCCTCGGCGAAACGGTCCATTTCCATCACGCCGGCGGTCACCGCGCTCTGCATCTGTCGCACCATCTGCTCGATGTCGAGGGTCGAGACCGCGGTCTGATCGGCGAGCCGCCGGATCTCGCGGGCCAGCACCAGGAAGCCGAGGCCGTACTCGCCGGCTTTCTCGGCTTCGATGGCCGCGTTGACCGAGAGCAGGTTGGTCTGGTCGGCGACCTTGGTGATGGTGGTGACCACCAGGTTGATGTCGGCGGCCTTCTCGCGGATCACCGACAGCTTGCTCGAGATCGAGCTGGTCGAGCGATCGAGCTGCTGCATCGACGCGTCCATGCCGGCCAGCCCGGCGCGGCCGTCGTCGGCGAGGCGGGCGGCGGCGGTGGCCACGCCGCGGACGTTGTCCATGGTGGACAGCAGCTCCTGGCTGGTGGCCGAGATCTCGCGGACCGCGGCCGCGATCTGCGCGGTCGACGCGCCGAAGCCGGTGACCGCGGCCTCCTGCTCGGTGCTCGTCGCCGAGAACTGGGTCGCCGTCGACATGAGCTGGATCGACGCCTCCTTCACCCGGGTGACCAGCGAGTTCAGGCTCGAGGTCATCGCCTTGATCGCGGCCAGCAGCCGGCCGGCCTCGTCGTTGCTGTCGGCGTCGACCTTGACCGTGAGATCGCCGGACGCGACCTTGCTGGCGGCTTCGGTCGCGTCCTCGAGGTGACTGGACAGCCGGCCGGTGATGCCGATGGTGAGGGCGGTGATGACCAGCGCCAGGATGACGATCGCGATGCCCAGCCACTTGAGCACGCTCTGTCGCTCGGACAGCACGGCCGCGGCATGATCCTCGTTGCGCTTGGCGCCGGCGGTGGCGAGCCGGACCACCTCGTCGACCGCGACCCGGTGCTTCTCGTAGAGCGGCGCGAGCTTGTCGACCACGATCCTGCGCGCCTCCTCCTTGACGCTCGCGGCCAGCAGCGGATCCTTCTCGGCGCGGGCGGCCGTGATCTTTGGGATGAACTCGGCGTCGCGGATCTCGTAGAACGTCTTGGCGGGCTCGAACGAGTCGACGACCAGGGCCTGGCGCAGCGGGCCCTCCTTGAGCGCGCTGGCCCAGACCGTGTGGCGGGCGTCGTACTCGTCGCGCAGCTTGCGCGAGTGAGCGAGCAGCCAATGGGCCTTGGCGTCGTCGTTGTCGCCGAGCAACTGCAAGACGACCAGGTACGACTCGATGATGTACTCGGGCGGAGGCAGGACGTCGGCGATCGCGTCCTTGTCCTGGATGATCTGGCGGTAGAGCGGGCTGTTGATCTTGATCTCGTCGACCGTGCGAAACGCGACCAGGGCAAAAGCCACGAACGCAGCCAGGAAGATCAGAAACAGTCCGCCGAGCCGGACCGAGAGCTTGACGTTCTTCAGCAAGGAGGCCCCCAGGCGCGCGTGCATGCCTGCGCGCCGCCACATTATTCCACGGCCGCGTTGTCGGGTTGACACCACAGGCCAGCCAACTGGATCCTTGGGTGGTGAGTGGGGATCCCGTCGATCAGCCGCCCGACCCGGCGGACACGTCGCTGGTGGCCACCCAGATCCTCAAGCACAAGTCGACGGGGCCAGGGCTGGACCTGTCGACCGATGGCATGCCCGACGTGGCGGCGTCGAACATCGAGTCGATCGAGCCTCACGACACGTCGCCCGGAACCAACGAGCCGTCAGCGATGGCGCGCCTGCGCGTGACCGACGCCGCCGAGCTGGCCCGCGGCGGCATGGGTTCGGTGCACCGGGTCCACGATCCCGGCATCGGCCGCTGGGTCGCGCTCAAGCGCGTCGACGGCGAGCAAGCGCGCAAGCTGCCCGAGGTCGCCCACCTCCTCCTCGAAGAGGCCCAGATCACCGGCCAGCTCGAGCACCCGAACATCGTCCCCATCTACGACCTCGGCGCCGATCCCGACGGCAACCCGATGTTCACGATGAAGCTGGTCGAGGGATCGACCCTCACCGCGATGATCGGTGGCTCGGATCGGCGCGGTCACAGCCCCCAGCAGATGCGCGCCATCCTCGATGCGCTGGTCAAGGCCTGCGAGGCGGTCGCCTACGCTCACAGCCGCGGCGTCATCCACCGCGATCTCAAGCCCGACAACATCATGGTCGGCGGCTATGGCCAGGTCTACGTGGTCGATTGGGGCTGCGCCCTCATCCGCGGCCACGGCGTCGACCGTGAGGTCCACGTGACGGTGCACTCGGCCGGGACCGCGCGAACGTCTCCGGAGGCCGTGCTGGGCACGGTTGCTTACATGGCCCCCGAGCAGGCGCGCGGCCAGCTCGGCGCGATCGACGCGCGCAGCGACGTCTACGCGCTCGGCGCCATCCTCTACCAGGTCCTCACCCGCCGACCGCCTCACCGGGGCAAGGACGCCGCCGCGTCGATGCAGATGGCCCAGGCCGGCGAGGTCACGGCACCGACCGAGCTGCGCCCTCACTTCGACATCCCCGCCGAGCTGGCCCAGATCGCGATGAAGGCGCTGGCGGCCGCCCCCGACGATCGCTACCAGTCCGCGCTCGAGCTGCGCGACGCCCTTCGCAGCTTTCTCGCCGGCGGCAGCTGGCTGCCGCACCGCCGCTTCGCGCGCGGGGAGGTCATCATCGCCGAGGGCGCCCTCGGCGACGCCGCGTACATCATCGTGTCAGGGACGTGCGAGGCGTCGCGCATGATCCAGGGCGCGCCCACCACCATCCGCCGCATGGGGCCGGGTGAGGTGTTCGGAGAGACCGCGATCTTGACCGACCAGCCGCGCTCGGCGACGGTGACCGCGATCACCGATGTGGTCCTCACCGTGGTCACGCGCGAGGCGCTCGAGGGCGAGCTGCCGGGCTCGTCGTGGATCGGCAGCTTCGCGCGGGCGCTGGCGGCGCGCTTCCGCGAGGCCGAGCGGCGCGCCGACGCGGTGACCAACCTGTCGGGCCGGGTGGTCGACGCGATCCGCGTCCACGTGCTGGCCGGCGGTGTGGTGCACGACGACGCCCTCGAGGCGCCGTGGGCGCCGCTGCGCAGCGCGCTGGCGACGGCCTTCGGCGTCAGCGCGCTCACGATCGACGAGGCGGTGGTGGGCGCCACCGCCGTGGCGGTCGACGAGCTCCGCGGCGTCATCCGCCTGACGACGAGCTGACCGCGGCCCGGGCCGTGGCCAGGGTGGCCGCCGCCACGCTGTCGACGGCGGTGAAGCGGAGGCGGAAGCCGAGCTGCGTGCGCCGGGTCCACGGCACCACCTTGCCGTAGAGCGTGCCGGCGGTCCGGGCGAGCACGACTCGCACGTCGGTGAAGGCGCGCGGCGGGCGATCGCACAGGATCTCCGCCTCGCAGCCCGACGCCCGCACCAGCCAGCCCGTGAACTGGGTGTCGCTCACCCGCTTGCCGTCGACCATGGCGTAGTCGACGCCGATCATGTCGGGGAGTTCGATCAGGTTCATGTCGCGCTCGGGCAGGAGCCGGGGCGCCGGCCGGCCCACGCCGATGCCGCCGATCTCGAAGGCGGTGATCGGCTCGGCGAAGCCCTTGGCGCGCACGTCGAGCTGGGCGTCGACCCGCAGGTCGTCACCGGCGGCGGCGGCGGTGGTGGCGGAGATCAGGATCTGGCCGCCGACGGTGTGCGACTCGATGCGCGCGGTCAGGTTCACCGTCGAGCCGACCACGCCGTACTTGGCGCGGCGGCGCGAGCCGATGTTGCCGGCCACGACCTCGCCGGTGTGGCAGCCGACGCCCATCTCGATCACCGGCAGGCCGGCGAGCTGGTGGCGGGCGTTGACCGCGGGCAGGGCCAGCTGCATCTCGACGGCGCACGACACCGCCCGGCGGGCGTGATCGAGGTGGCGCACCGGCGCGCCGAAGATCACCAGCACGGCGTCGCCGAGGATCTCGTCGATGGTCCCGCCGTGTTCGACGATGATCTCGGTCATGCTCTCGAGGAAGCCGTTGAGCAAGGCCACGACCTGCTCGGGCGCCAGGTTCTCCGACAGGCTGGTGAACCCGCGCAGGTCGGCCATGAGCACGGTGACCTCACGCTTCTCGCCGCCCAGGTTGAGGCCGTCGGGGCGCTCCAGGAGATCGTCGACGATCTCGTTCGACACGTAGCGTCCGAACACGCTGCGGATGAAGCGGCTCTGGCGCTCGACCTCGGCGAAGGCGTGGTCGCGCTCGAGCAGGCGGACGTAGGCCTGCGAGTGGTAGCGGACGCGGGCGAGGAGCTCCTTCTCGTGGGGCAGCTTGACCAGGTAGTCGTTGGCGCCGCGGGCGAAGGCGGCGACCTTGATCTCGGGATCCTCCTTGGAGGACAGCACCACCAGGGGGACCTGGCGGGTGGCGGCCTCGGCGCGGAAGGCCTCGACCAGGGCCAGGCCGTCGATGCCGGGCATGACCAGGTCTTGCAGGATCACCGTGGGCGAGAACTCGATGGCGACGGTGACCGCCCGCTCGGGCTCGCCGCAGTACAGGAAGTCGAGCTCCGGCTCCGACGACAGCATCTTGCGCAACGCGGCGCCGACGATGGGCTGATCGTCGACCACCAGCACCCGAATCCGCGACGTCGGCCCCATCGCCGGCCAGTGTATCGCCCCCGGTGACCGTTCGACAGGGCCCGGCTCAGAAGCCGAGCAGCGTGCCGATCTGGAAGACCAGCAGGCTGGCCGCGTAGGCGAGGACGGTCATGTATCCGAGCAGGAAGAGCGGCCAGCGGTAGCCGCCGGTCTCGCGCTTGACCACGGCCAGCGTGCTCATGCACTGGCAGGCCAGGGCGAAGAACACCATCAGCGACAGGCCGGCCAGCGGTGAGTAGGCCCGCGAGCCGTCGGGCTTCTTCTCGTCCTGCAGGCGCTTCCGCAGCGACGCCTCGTCGTCGCCGGCGCCGTAGATCACGCCCATGGTGGCGACGAACACCTCCCGGGCGGCGAAGGCGCCGATGATGCCGACGCCGATCTTCCAGTCGAAGCCGAGCGGTTCGATGGCCGGCTCGATGGCCTTGCCCAGACGGGCGCCGTAGCTGTTCTCGAGCAGGGCCTGGGCCGTGGCGGTCTCGTCACCCGCGGCATCGTCGGGCAGCGTGCGCGGGAAGTAGAGCAGCGCCCACAGTACGATCGTGCAGGCCAGGATCACCGTGCCGGCCTCGCGCAAGAACATGGAGGTCTTGCTCCACATCATGCGCACGATGTCGCGCAGGCGAGGCGCGCGGTACGGCGGCAGCTCGATCACGAAGGGCAGGCGTTTGGCCTTGAGCGACTTGACCGTGCGTGACAGCACCCAGGCCGCGACCAGCGATGTGATCAGGCTGAACGCGTACATGCCGACCATGAGCAGGCTCTGCGTCGACAGGCCGCCGAAGGTGCTGGACGGGAACAACGCGGCGATGACCAGGGTGTAGACCGGCAGGCGCGCCGAGCAGGTCATGAGCGGGATGACCAGCATGGTCAGGATGCGGTCGCGCTGCCGTTCCATGGTGCGGGTCGCCATGATCGCCGGCACCGCGCAGGCGAAGCCCGACAGCATCGGCACGAAGGCGCGGCCGTGCAGGTTCATCGACCGCATGATGCGGTCCATCAGGTAGGCGACACGGGCGAGGTAGCCGAGGTCCTCGAGCAGGCCGAGGAAGAAGAAGAGCAGGAGGATCTGGGGCAGGAAGACCAGCACGGAGCCGACGCCGGCGATGACGCCGTCGACCACGAAGTCCTCGATGACGCCGTCGGGGAGCACGCGGCGGGTCAGGTCGCCGATCCAGGCGAACAGCTTCTCGACCACCGCGATCGCCGGGTCCGACCAGGCGAACAGCGACATGAAGAGGACGAACATGACGCCGGCGAACACGATCATGCCGAGGCCACGGTGGAGCAGCACGCGGTCGAGGCGGTCGGTGAAGCGGCGATCGAGCGGGCGCTCGGTCAGCGGCGCGATGTTGGCGTCGAGCCATCGCCAGCGGCCGAGCACCGCCTCGTCGTCGTCGCTGGCGTCGGCGGCGGTGGCGCTGACCGCGGCGCGCAGAGCCGGCGGGATGTGACTCAGCTCGTCGTCGCCGATGCTGGCCAGCGCCCAGAGCGCGAGGCCGTCGCTGGCCGGCCACGACGCGGGCATGGCGGCTCGGACCTTGGCGATCTTGTCGGCCAGGGCCGGCGACGGCTTCCAGCGGGCGGGCACGGCCGGTGGCGGCGTCACCAGGGCGCTCGCGATGGCGGTGCGCAGAGCGTCGACGCCTTTGCCGATGCGCGCGACCACCGGGACCACCGGGCAAGCCAGCATGCGGGCGAGCGCGGCGGTGTCGGGTGCGGCGTCGCCGGCCTCGTCGGTCATGGTCAACGCGACCAGGCAGCGCGCGCCCAGCTCCTGGGCCTGGAGCACCAGGTAGGTCGAGCGCGCCAGCTGGGTCGCGTCGACGCAGATCACCAGCAGCGCCGGTCGATCGGCGGCGGTGGTTTCGGGCGCCAGCCCGACGATCACGTCGAGGGCGATCTGTTCGTCGACCGAGCGGGCGGTGAGGCTGTAGGTGCCGGGGACGTCGATGATCTCGATGTCGTCGTGCCCGCGCATGCGTCCGTGTCGGCGGTCGACGGTGACGCCCGGGTAGTTGCCGACGCGGGCCTGGGCACCGGTCAGGGCGTTGAACAGCGTCGTCTTGCCGGTGTTCGGGTTGCCGCACAATGCGACCCGCTGGACCGGCGACGGCGACGACATGGCGACGGAGCCTAGCGTTTGACGCGGATGTGAGCGGCCTCGCCGCGGCGGATCGACAGGCGGCCCCGGCGTACCTCGATCTCGAGCGGGTCACCCAGCGGGGCCACGTTGGTCACCGTCACCTGCGTGCCCGGGACCAGTCCCATCTCCATGAGGCGCCGGCGGAATCCGCGCTCGCCATCCACCGAGGTGATGGTGACCGGTCGGTGGCGTCCGACGTCGGCGAGTGACTGCATCGGGGCAGCGTAGCAGATTGAAATAGGTTTTCAAGTTCGACGGAGAGCCACGTGATCTGGGGCGCGGTGCCGGGTCAGATCGGCATGCTATCGTCTTCGAGTACCCGATGGAGGCCACGGTCGCGGGTCACAAGACCCTCCTGCTCTCGCAGAGCTACGAGCCCATCAAGGTCATCTCGTGGCAGCGGGCGATTACGCTCCTGTTCCTCGGCAAGGTCGAGGTCATCGAGGAGTACTCCGACGCGGTGCGTTCGGTGACCTTCATCATCAAGGTCCCGTCGGTGGTGCGACTGTTGCGTGCGTTCCGCCGCCACCACAAACCGGTGAAGTTCTCGCGGGTCAACATCTACGCCCGCGACGGCTACTCCTGCCAGTACTGCTGCCAGAAGCTCGGAGTGGACGAGCTCACCTACGACCACGTCGTGCCCCGGTCGCAGGGTGGCCGGACCGAGTGGACCAACATCGTGACCGCGTGCCACGACTGCAATCGCAAGAAGGGTGGTCGCACGCCCCGCCAGGCCGGCATGGCCCTGCGCGTCATCCCGGTCCAGCCCGACTGGGTGCCGGCCGTCACGATCCGGGTGTCGTTGCGCTCGGTGCCTGACGCGTGGCGGGACTACCTGTACTGGACCGGCGAGCTCACGGACGACTGATCCAGATCGGACCGTCCACGTCCAGGTCCACGCCGTCCACGCCGGCGACCACGACCACGATCACGTCCACGACGGAGCACCCATCGTGATCGTGGGCGTGATCGTTGACGTGGACGTGATCGGCGTCGTGAGCGTGGACGTCGACGTGGACCTGGACGATCCGGCTCGTCCAACCCGCTAGAAGGTCTCGATCAACGCCGTCGGACTGACGGTCCCCTCGACGACGTTGTCGCGGTACTTCAAGAGGATGTAGCCGGTGCCGCCGCCGCCGCCGCCGGCGTTGCCGAGATCGGGCCCGTTGTCGCCGGCGGTGGCGTCGCCGACGCGGGCGGAGCCGCGGCCGCCGGTGGCGCCGTAGGTGCCACCGCCGGAGGTGCCGCCGGTGGCGCGCGCTGTCG
>SXJR01000064.1 GCA_005779305.1 Myxococcales bacterium | reverse complement strand
CCGGCTCGTCGTCGCCGGCGGCGACGACGCCGTCGCGCGAGTGGCCGAGGCCCGCGCCGATCTCGCGGTGGCGGCGGTGAGCCCGCCGGGACCGCCGCTGGTCGCGCGGCCGATCGCGACCACGCGCCACGCCGTGGTCGTCGCCCGCGACCACGTGCTCGCCACCCGCCGCCGTCTGGGTCCCGGCGACCTCGATGGTCAACCTGTGGTGGTGCCGCCGATCGGGACCCGCCATCGCGCCGCCATCGACGCCGCCTTCACGGCGGCGCGAGCACGCCTCAGCGTCGCGGTCGAGGCCGCCGACTGGGACCTGATGATGCAGCTCGCCGCGCTCGGCGCCGGCGCGGCGATCGTGAACGAGGTATGTCGCGCTCCCGCGGGCACGGCGCGGATTCCGTTCGAGGGCCTGCCGCCCGTGACGTACCTGCTGGTCCGTCGCAGCGACGCCGCAGGGACAGCGCTCGACCGTCTCACGGCGCAGATCCTGCAGCCCGCCTGAGGATCGAGGCTTGCGCGCCGCGGCATCGGACTTACATGGATCGCCATGAGCACCGACCAAGACAAGCCGAGCACGCCCAGCGCCTGGGATGACATCCGCCGCCTCGCCGACGAGGTGCGACTCAAGCTGCACCTGGCCGGGATGGAGGCGAAGGCCAAGTGGGAGGAGCTCGAGCCCAAGATGATGGACCTCGAGACCAAGGTGACGGCGAGCGTGAAGGACGGCGGCGGCAAGGCCGCCGGTGTGGTCGGCGATCAGGTCGAGGCGCTCGCCACGGGGCTACGCCAGTTCGCCGACGAGCTGCGCGAGTCGGTCAAGAAGAAGAGCTGAGCCGCGGCCTGCGCGCGATCACTGCGCGCAGGGCTGGCCGCCGATGGCGTCGATCTCGTTCCAGCCCTCGACCGCGGTCGAGTCGATCGAGACGCGAATGGCGACGATGGGTTCGCCGGTGCACGCGAACTCCTGGCGATTGAGGTTGGCCTCCTTGGCCATCGCCGCCGGCGAGCCGCGGTGGACGAGCGTGCGCGTGCCGCTCTCGCCGATCAGCTCGACGCGGCTGACGGCGCCGGGATTGAAGGTCTCGTAGATCTCGACCGCCGACAGCCTCGCCGGACGCTCGAGGCCGATCTCGAGAAACTCGGCGCGATCGTCGGCGCCCAGCGAGGCCCAGGCGTTCACCTGGTCGCCGCCAACGGGGTAGACGTCGGGCGCGCCCAGCGCGCGCTTCGCCGACCAGTCGTCGGTCCCGTACTGCGACGACATCGCCCGCACCGAGGCGCCCCAGATCATCGCGGGCGGCGACGGATCGAACGGCGCGATGCCGAACGGCACGTGGTCGATGAGCAGCGGCGCCGGCGGCGCATCGATGGCCGCGTCGAGCGCGGCGATCGTCGCGCGGTAGGTGGCGCCGTCGATGCGGCCGTGGCTGAGATCCGCACACGCCAGCGCGCGGCGCACGACCAGCGTGCGCTCGGCTGGTGACAGGAACTCCATCGAGACATCGGGCAGCGCGCACGGATCGACGCGCACGGCCGGCGCCGGCGCTGATCCCGCGCCTGACCGCGCGACCTGGCCGGCCATCATGCCGCTGGCGAACACGAACAGCGCCCCGGCGAGGAGCGAGCCGCGGCCCAGGGGCATGCCGCAGGTGGTGACCACCGCGGTCGTCGAGCGAACCAGCGGAGGAGGCGGCGGGGTCGGGAGCGGATCGGTGTCGGCCATGAGCTGGCAAACGCACCAGCCCCCGCAGAAGTTCCAGAGCTTGGTGCGCGCCGTTCGAGTGGCAGCCAGACCTACACGCTGGCGCGCAGAGGAACCGGGCGATTGCGGTACTCTGGACGGAATGGCCGGCGAGGACGTCCGCACCGCCGACGCGGTCGCCGACACCATGGCGGCCACGCCGGGATCGGGCAGCGCACCGACGGGCCCGCCGGTCGCAGTATCCGACGACGCGTCGGAGCTGCGCGTCATCGATCCCGGCGCTTACGAGCTCGGCCGCGAGCTGGCGCGCGGTGGCATGGGCCGCATCGTCGAAGCGATCGACCGCCGTCACCACCGGCCGGTGGCGATCAAGATGCTGCTGCGCGACGACGTGGCCGTGGAGCGCTTCGTGCGCGAGGCGACCATCACCTCCCAGCTCCAGCACCCGGCGATCGTGCCCGTGTACGAGGCCGGCCGCTGGCCCACCGGCGAGCCGTTCTTCGCCATGAAGCTGGTCGAGGGCCGATCGCTCGATCGCGCGATCGCCCAGGCTCCGGATCTGGGCGCGCGCCTCACGCTCTTGCCCAAGCTCGTCGCCGTGAGCGAGGCGCTGGCCTACGCCCACGGCCGGGGCGTGATCCACCGCGATCTCAAGCCGCACAACGTGCTGTGCGGCGACTTCGGCGAGACGGTGGTGATCGACTGGGGGCTGGCCAAGCGGATCGGCACCGGCGACGCCCTCGACCGATCCGACGACGGATCGACCTCGGGCGACGACCTCACGGTCGTCGGCGACGCCATGGGCACACCGCGCTACATGCCGCCCGAGCAGGCCCGCGGCGGCGCCGTCGACGCCCGCTGCGACGTCTACTCGCTCGGCGCGATGATCTACCACCTGGTCAGCGGCGCACCGCCTTACGAGGGCCACAGCTCGGCGGCGACGGTCGAGCGCGTTCTCGAGGGCCCGCCACCGCCGCTGGCCGAGCGGGTTCCCGGCGCGCCGCCGGACCTGTGCACGATCGTCGCCAAGGCCATGGCCCGCGACCCGGCCGAGCGCTACGCCACCGCCTCGGATCTGGCCGACGAGCTGCGGCGCTTCACCTCGGGCCGGCGGGTGGCCGCGCACGACTACTCGCTGGCGGCGCTCGTCCGCCGCTTCGTGGCCCGCAACCGCGTGACCGTCGGCGTGGCCGCGGCCCTCCTGGCGGTGTTGCTGATCACCAGCGTGGTCATGGTGCAACGGATCATGCGTGCGCGCGATCATGCCGCCGACCAGCGCGTGCTGGCCGAGCAGCAGCGCAACTCGGCCCTGGCCGAGCGCGCCGCGGCCGAGGAGCTGGTCGATTTCATCCAAAGCGAGCTGAGGGAGCGGCTCGAGCCCATCGGCCGCATCGAGCTGCTCGAGGGCGTGGCGGGTCGGGTCGAGGCGTACTACCGGGCAACCGGCAGCAACGACGCGGCCGCTCAGGCCCGCCGCGCCAGCGCGCTGACCATGGACGGCGAGGTCGCCGCGATCACCGACGACCTGGTCCGGGCAGAGCGATCGCACCGCGCCGCGCTGGCGCTGCGCCTGGAGCTGGCCCGGCTCCAGCCCGAGGACGCGGCCGCGCAGCGTCAGCTCGCCCTCGCCCACCTCCAGGTCGCCAAGTCCGTCGAGGATCGCAACGACCTGGTCGGGGCGATGCCCGACTACGATGCCGGCCTGGTCGCCGCCCGCCGCGCCGTCGAGCTGGCCCCGACCGACGTCGACGCTCAGCTCGCGCTCGTCGACGCGCTGTCGGCCAAGGCGCTCGCGCTCGACACCAGCGGCCGCGGCGCCGATTCGCACGCGATGCTGGTGCAGGCGCTGGACCTGGCCCGGACCGCCGCGGCCGCGCCCGAGCATCGCGACCGGCTGGCCGAGGTCCTGGAGCTCCTGGGCGACGCCATGCACCAGCGCGGTCGCCATGACGACGGGCTCGCGCTCACCCGCGAGGCACTGGTGATCCGCCGCGAGCTCGCCGATCGCGCTCCCGGCGACACCCGTCCTCAGGGCACGCTGGCCCGGACCTTTCGCATGCTGGCGCGCGGCCTGCGCGAGACCGGCGCCGACGCGGCGGCGCTGACCGCGTACCGCGACGAACGTGCGATCCTCGAACGGCTGCTCACCGTCGAGCCCGAACAGACGCGCTGGCAGTTCTTCCTGGCCGAGAACCATCTCGACGTCGGCGACGAGCTCCGCGGAGCCGACGATTCCGGCGGGGCCGAACGCGAGTACCTGGCCGCGCTTGCCATCGCTGGCCCGCGCGCCGCCAAACTCCCCGACGACGGCAACGCCCAGTTCGCGCTGGCCAACGTGCGCAGCGCGCTCGGCGACCTGCTCACCGATCGCGAGGATCTCGCCGCGCTCGTCCACTACCAGGCCGCCCAGGCCATCCTCGACGGCCTGGTGACCCGCGCACCCGAGATGACGCGGTGGCGCTACGCCGCCGCGCGCAGCCGCGGGGTGATGGCCGGCGCCTACGCCACGTTCGACGATCTGTCACGCGCAACGGTCGAGGTGGTGATCGCCCTCGACGAGCTGGATCGCATGCTCGTGGCCGAGCCCGACGCCAGCGTCTACCTCGACCTGCGCGCCGAGCTGGCGGTCTTCGCGTTCATGTTCCGCAACATGAACCAGACCACGCCGATGGCGGACCTGCTGGCGGCCGCGCGACGGGCCGTCGTGGCGCTCGAGGCCAAGGCGGCGCAGGGGCCGTTGCCGGCGTCGCAAGCCGAGGCGCTGACCCGGCTACGGGCCATGGTCGCCACGCCCCCCTGATCAGTCGTCGAGGGCGCGCTCGTCGCGCGCCTTCTTGCCACGCTTGCCGACGCCCAGCGTGTCGAGCTTCTTGCGCAGCGTGTTGCGGTTGAGCCCGAGGATCTCGGCGGCCTTGACCTGATTGCCGCCGGTCTTCGCCATCACCAGATCGAAGAGCGGCCGCTCGACGCGCTCCAGCACCTTCTCGTACAGGTCGCTGACCTCGTAGCCGTCCATGCGCGACAGGAAGCCGGCCAGCTTGGACTTCACCATCTCCTCGAACGACAGATCCTCGAGCGGCACCCGCTCGGCCACCGTGGGCAGGATCTCGTCGACGTCGCCGGCCTCGACCCGGCTACCCTGGGCGTTGATCACCAGGCGGCGGGAAATGTTCTTGAGCTCCGCTACGTTGCCGGGCCAGGGGTACTTGACCAGGCGCTCGTGGGCTCGGGTCGAGACCGTGAGCTTGCCGCGGCCGACCTCGTCGGCGTAGTGGCGGACCCAGCGCTCGACCAGCGTCGGGATGTCGCCGCCGCGATCACGCAGCGGCGGCACGTCGATCCGGCGCTCGACCATCTGCTCGTAGAGGTCGCGGGACAAGATCTTGGCCTGCACCGCCCGCTCGAGATCGAGATCGGCCGAGCCCACCACCCGCACGTCGAAGACCTCGCCGCTCGACTCGTGTTTGCGATCGCGTTCGCGCTCGCCGCGATCAGGGGTGTTGATGGCGCGGCGCAGCTGGCGCTGGCCGGCGGCGGGCACGTCGCACACGTCCTTGACCAGGAGAGTGCCGCCCTGGGCGGCGCGCAGGGCCCGCCGGCAGCGATCGTCGCCGACCTCGCCGTGCTGGGACGCGACGTCGGGACCGTCGAAGGTCGGGCGCACGGCGACGAAGCGGCCGTCGCGACGCGGGCTCTTGAGGTGGAGCACGCGCGCCACCAGCTCGCGCCCGGTGCCGTGCTCGCCGCAGATGAGCACGGGCGCGTCGGTCTCGGCGTGACGCTCGACCGCGTTGACCACCGCCCGCATCGCCGCGCTCTCGGCGACCAGGTAGTTCTCGGGATCGGCGGACTTGCGGAACATATGGCTACGCCGCGGCCTCGCTGCTGGACTCGCCAGTGGCGCCGGTGTCACCGGCGTCACCGGTGCCCGACGTCGGCGTGCTGTCCATCTCGGTGCGATCGGCCTCGGCGGAGAGACCCAGGCGGGTGCGGCGCTCGATCAGGCCGGTGAAGTAGTCCTCGGACAGGCGAGCGGCTGCGGTCGCGTCGGGCGCGGCCCAGACGTCGAGGCGAAGGCGGTTACAGCCGTAGAGCCCGCGCGCGTACCAGGCGCAGGCCTTGCGGACCTCGTGGAGCTGGCGCGGCCCGGTCTTGAGCTTGTGGATGAGGCCGACGTGGCGGCGGAAGACGTCGAGGCGCTCCTCGAGGGTCGGCGGTCCCGGATCGGGGCGGCCGGCGGCGACCGCGGCCGCGCGCGCGAACAGCCAGGGATTGCCGAGCGCGCCGCGGCCGATCATCACCGCGTCGCAGCCGGTGACCTCACGCATGCGCACGTAACCGGCCACGTCGGTGACGTCGCCGTTGCCGACCACCGGGATCTCGGCCGGCACGGCGTCGCGGACCAGCTTGATGATGTCGAGGTCGCTCTTGCCCGAGAAGCCCTGCGTGCGGGTGCGGCCGTGGACGGTGATCATGCGGGCGCCGGCGGCGACCAGCGCGCACGCAAACTCGGGCGCGTTGCGGTGGGCCTGATCCCATCCGGCGCGGTGCTTGACCGTGACCGGAATGTCGGCGGGCACGGCGTCGACCACGGCGCGGACCAGACGCTGCGCGATCTCGGGCTCGCGCATGAGCGCCGAGCCGCACTCGCCGGCGACCACGCGCTTGGCCGGGCAGCCCATGTTGATGTCGACCAGCGAGGCACCGATCTCGACCGCGATGCGGGCGGCGCGCGCCATGGCCTCTTCCTCCCGGCCGAAGATCTGCACGCCGAAGCGGCGGCCGTCGAGGCTGGCGGTCATCTTGCCCAGGGTCTTGGGGTCGCCGACCGAGAGCGCGTGCGCCGACAGGAACTCGGTGATGGTCAGGCCGACCCCATGCTCCTCGGCGACGGTGCGGAACGGCAGATCCGTGACCGCGGCCATCGGCGCGAGCAGCACCGGTGGATCGACGACGACAGGACCGACGCGCATGGGCTGCCGAACATAATGGATCGGGCGGCCGACGCAAGCTGTTGTGTACGTGAGCAGGAGTACGGAACCGTCAACCGCGTGAGAGCTGGCCAGGCTCGTTGACGTTGGTGAAGGTGACCAGCTCCGGATCGAGCAGTCGCAGCGCCGGCTCGTCCAGCCAGGCGACGGCGAGCTCGTCGAGGATGCCCTGGGTCCGACGCCGGCCCTCGCCGAGGTGGCGCGCGATGACCTGCGCCGCGCTACGGCGGTAGAGCGCGCACAGGGGCTCGGGGTAGCCGCTCACCCGCGGCACCACCGCGTCGACGCCGTCGCCCGCGGCGGCGAGGAGCGCGTCGAGCACCGCCGCCGCGAGGTACGGCATGTCGCCGGCGACCGCGAGCAACCACGGTCGATCCGAGGCCGCGAAGCCCGCGTCGAGGCCAGCCAGCGGTCCCGCGTCGGCCACGGTGTCGATCACCGCCCGCACGCCTTGCGTGGTCAGCGGTCCGGGGCCGGCGACGGCGATCACCAGCTCGGCGGCGCGCGGCGCGAGCACGGCGCGCTGGCGCGCGAGGATAGACTCACCCTCGACAACGAGCAGCGGCTTGAGCGCGCCGCCGAGCCGGCGGGCCCGACCGCCGGCCAGGATGCAAGCGGTGACGTCGGCGCGATTGATCACGGTGGGACGAGCGGTGGAGCCCGGCGCTACTTGGCCGGCCCCAGGGTGTCGACGTGGTCCTGGGCCGGCGTGGTCACCTCGAGGCCATCCCGGCCCAGGTAGGCGCTGACCTCGGCGCGCACCCCGAGCTCGGCCGGGGTGTAGAGGCCGGGCCCGACGGTGAAGCCGGTGCCGACCACGAGCACGCGCTGGTCCTTCACCTCGAGGTCGTCGAGATCGGTGCCCGAGCCGTAGAGGTCGGCGTCGAGCGAGTGGCCCGTGCGGTGGAGCACCTTGCCGATCATGCCGGCCTTGATAAGCGAGTCGCGGGCGGCCTTGTCGACCTCCCAGCCCTTGACCGCGCGGCGGCGATTGACGCGATCGCTGACCAAGGCCAGGGCCTCGTCGCGAGCCCGGGCTGCGGTCTCGAACGCGACCTGCACCGACGGGCTGACCCGGTCGTCGGCGACCGCCACCCAGGTCAGGGCCGCGAACACGCCGCCCTCGACCTTGCCGGCCAGCGAGAGCAGGACGACGTCGCCCGAGACCAGCCTCGCGCTGCGACCAGCCGAGGGCACGTAGTCGGGATCCGCGGTGTTCTTGCCGAACGCCACCACCGGGGGCGGGCCGACCAGCCCGCGGGTCATCATGCCCTTCTCGACGCGGACCTGGACGTCGCGCTCGGTGACGGCGGTGCCGGCGGCGAGCTGGCGGACGATGAAGGTGAGCGCGTCCTTGCGCAGCTCGATCAGGTGGTGGACCGCGATGTAGTGCTTCTTGCGGCCCTCGGGGCCCCACGTCGCCTTGGCGAACTGAACCAGGCCGTCGCTCGGCTTGACGGTGACGCCAGCGGCGCGAACCAGCTCGATGGTGCCGGCGTCGACCCGCGACAGTGACGGCAAGGCGCCTCGCGGCGAGTACTCCATGGCCAGCGACTTCTTGCCCTTGAGCATCGCGCGCAGGATCTTGTCGAGGTCGCGATAGCCGCTGTAGGTGATGTGCATGCCGGGCACCTGCGCGAAGCTGGCGACCTCGGAGGCGTGACAGAGCACGGTGGGCTCGCCGGTGCGCGGCACCAGGTAAAACCAGCGTCGCGACGCGCCGCCGTGGACGGCGACCAGGCTGCGCGCGACCGGGTTCGATCCGCCCTGATCGACCATCAGCCAGCCATCGAGGTTCTGGACCGCGAGCAGGCCCTGCACCGCCGCCAGATCGAAGCGCCCCGGAACGTCGCTCGCGCTCGGCGCCGGCGGCGCCCCGATCCCCGGCCCCGCCGTCCCCGGTGCGACCACCGTGCCCGCGCCCGTCCCCGGGCCCGTGCCGCCCGGCTTTCGCTCCAGCAGCACATCCTTCACCGGCACAGGCGGCGCAGGAGGCGCAGGAGGCGCAGGAGGCGCATATGGCCCATATGGATCGATGACACCAGCATCACCCGCAACCGGCTTCTTCTCCTCCGCCTTGCCCTTGCCCTTGCCCTTGCCCGTGCCCTTGCCGGTCTCCGCCTTCACCGGCTCCGCGTACGGGTCCACCGGCGCGTATGGATCCACCGGCTGGGCCATCACCGGCCCGCCCGTCATCGTGATCACCGCAGCGAACATCCATGCTCGGGTGTGCTTCATGGTCATCACTTCGCTCCTGCTGCGGCCTTGGCGCGCTCGACCACGGCGAGCTCGCTGACGATCATGTCATGAATAGCACCGTTACTCGCGACCACCTCTCCGACCGTCGCCACGAAGGGGCCGCCCCGTGTATCGGTCACACGACCACCGGCCTCGGCGACGACCAGCGCGCCCGCCGCTACGTCCCAGGCCTTGAGGCGCCGCTCCCAGTAGCCGTCGAACGCGCCGCTCGCCACCAGGCACAGATCGAGTGACGCCGCGCCCAGCCGGCGGCACGCTCCGGCACGGCGCTGGAAGTGCTCCCACTCGGCGAAGTTGTTGAGCGGCGACGTCGCCCGGTCGTAGGGAAACCCACTCACCAGGAGCGCGCTGCCGAGCGCGGTGACCCCGCTCACACGCAATGCCGTCGGGCCGGCGCCGCGATCGGCCCAGGCGCCGCCTCCGCGCCGGGCCCAGAACGTCCAGCCCAGGTCGGGCGCCGTCACCACCCCCACCTCACCGCCGCTGGGGCCGTCGAGTGCGATCGACACCGTCCACAGCGGCAGGCCGTGGGCGAAGTTGACGGTGCCGTCGATGGGATCGACCAGCCAGCGCCGGGGCGCGTGCTCGTCGCCGCCGCCCTCCTCGCCGACGAACGGGATGGCGGGCGCGAGCGTGGCCAGGCGGGCGCGACACAGCTCCTCGCAGCGCGAATCCCACTCGGTCACCAGGTCGCGGGGATCACTCTTGGTGCGGATCTCGCCGGCGCGCGCACCGCGCAGGAGCACCGACGCCTCGGCCGCGACCGTGAGCGCGATCCCGAGGGCGTCGTCGAGCTCGGCGTTCGCTTCCCGCATGATCGCGCTAGAGATCGAGCCGCATGGCCACGAACTTCGAGTCCGTGGACGAGCGGAACGTGGTGGTGTCGGCGACCGCCGCCGACACCGTCGAGCGATCGACCACGCGGAAGCCGAGCTTGGCGCCGAAGAAGTCGCTGGCGCTCTCGGTCAGCAGGTAGATGCGGCGGCAGCCGCGGTGCCGCGCCCACTGCACGCCGATGTCGGCGAGGAGCCAGCCGAAGCCGGTGCCGCGCGCTTCCGGGGCGACCACCAGGCTATGCAGGATCGCGTCCTCGCCGGTGACGTCGAGGGCGACGCTGCCGTCGACGCCGCGCTCGTTGCGCAGGTAGAAGTACGAGCCGTGGGCGTCGTCGGTCGCGTCGGCTCCGCTCATGTGGACGCGCTCGAGCAAGGCCCGCACGCCGGCCATGTCGGCGCGGCGCGCCGGCACCACCGGATCGCCGAGCTCGTCGAGCAGACGATCGTGGAGACCGTCGAAGCTGCCCGATGACAGCACCACCACCACGTCGCCGGGCGCGGCAACGCCGGCCACGTGCTTGACGATGGCAGCGGTCTCGGTGAGGTGACAGGCGCGGGTGCCGCGGCGATGAAGATCGAGGGCGAGGCGCTCGGGGTCGAAGCGCTCTTCCTTGGGGATGCGGGTCGGATCGAACAGGCGGCCGACCACCACCTCGTCGGCATGGGAGAAGCCCTCGACGAACTCGTCCTGGAAGGTGCGGCGGCGTGACGTGGCCGAGCGCGGCTCGTACACGGCGATGACCCGACGCTTGGGGAAGCGGCGGCGCACGGCCTTGAGGGTCTCGCGCACCGCGGTGGGGTGGTGGGCGTAGTCGTCGAGCACCCACACGCCGCCGGCGATGCCGCGCAACTCGAGGCGACGGCGGACGCCGGCGAAGCTGGCCACCGCGCGGCGCACGATCTCGGGCTGCACGCCGCGGTCGATGGCGACGGCGATGGCGGACACGACGTTGCTGACGTTGTGGCGGCCGACCAGGAGCGTCTCGAAGCGGCCGACGTGCTCGCCGCGGCCGATGACGTCGAAGGCGACGCGGCCGCTCTTGAGGTACTCGAGGCGCTCGGCCCGCCAGGTGAGATCGGGCGGCGGCTCGCCGTCGTCGACCACGCCATAGGTCTCGACCCGGCACGACGCCGCCTTGGCCAGGGCCACGGCCTCGGCCGAGTCCCGGCAAACCACCAGGAGCCCGTCGGCCGGCAAGAGCGCCACGAAGCGGCGGAAGGCCTCCCGCACGGCGTCGAACGACTCGAAGATGTCGACGTGATCGAGCTCGATCGAGGTGAGCACCGCGGTGCGCGGCCGGTAGTGGAGGAACTTGGAGCCCTTGTCGAAGAAGGCGGTTTCGTATTCGTCGCCCTCGACCACGAACTCGGCGCCCTTGCCGAGGTGCCAGCCCTGACCCATGGCGATGGGCACGCCGCCGACGAACAGCCCGGGGTCGCGGCCGGCGTCGAGCAGGAGGTGGGCCAGCAGCGACGTGGTCGTGGTCTTGCCGTGGGTGCCGGTGATGACGATCGAATGGCGCTGGGCCAGGAGCTGCTCGCCGAGCACGGCCGGGAACGACGTGAGCGCGATGCCGGCGACCTGTGCCGCCACGACCTCGACGTGATCCTTGCTGTTGACGTTACCGACGACGACCGCGTCGGGGCTCCAGGCCAGGTTCTCGGCCGCGAATCCCTCGAACACGGGGATGCCCAGCGCGGCCAGCTGCTCGCTCATCGGTGGGTAGACCGCGATGTCCGAGCCGCGGACGTCGTGGCCGGCGGCTCGCATGAGCCCCGCCACGGCGCCCATGCCCGTGCCACCGATCCCGATGAAGTGGACCTTCACAGCCGCGGGAACGTACCCGCACCGGCCGGGTGCGTAAAGCGGCGGATCGCGGACTTTTTGCGACGGGGACCGGCGGCGCGGTAAGCTGGACGTCCCTCACCGCCGAGCGTGGGGGAGCGCATGGGAGAACCGTCCACCCCGGAGCGGCGAAGACACTTCCGCGGCAAGGCCCGCGCCGGTCGGCGCATCCGCGTGCGCTATCGCCAGCGCGGCGGCGACCAGTGGACCAGCGCGGAGACCCGCAACATCGGCATCGGTGGCGCCTTCATCCTGGGCGCCGAGCTGGCGGCGAAGGTCCAGATCGACGTGGAGGTCGATGTCGCCGGTCGGGCGGCGCCGCTCCTGCTCACCGCCGAAGTGCGATGGAGCTCGCGCGGCGACGGCGAGGATCCGCTCGGCATCGGCGTGCAGTTTCTCGACGTCGACATCGACGTCCTGCTCGAGCTCAACGGCTATCTGGCGACGCTCACCGGCACCGAGCTGGCCGAGGGCGGCGAGAGCGCGTGAGGTTGTTGGTCGTCGTCGCCGCGGCTGCGGTTGCGGCTGCGGCCGCCGATGCCGATGCCGATGCCGAGGGCACGCGCGCGATGCTCGGCCGCTTGCAGGGGCACCGCGCGCACGTCGCCGGTGACCGGTTGGTGATCGAGGACATCGCCGGCGAGGGTGCGCCGCTGGTCGGCGTGATCGAGCGGCGCGGCGATGGACTCTGGATCGCCGGCGACGGCTTCGCCTACCGGCTCGAGGGACCGCTGGCGCGGCCGCGGATCGCGGGGCCGGGCTACCGGGTCTGGGTGATCGGCGAGGTCGTCGACGGCAAGCTCCGCGCCCGCCGGCTCGGCGTGCTTCAGCGGGGAGCGAACACGCGCGAGAAGGCCGCCGGATCGACGACGTCCTGATCGCGCAGCCACTCGATCGCGTCCTCGCGCAGCGCCGCGCCGCCGGCGCCGGCCACCAGCTCGCCGCGGGCCAGCCGCACCGAGCGCTCGATGCCGCGCATGTCGGCGGCGCGCAGCTTGACCTCGGCGTCGGTGTACCCGCGCACCGCGGTCTCCATATCACCCTCGGCGCGGGCAGCGCCGGCCGCGATCAGGAGCCCCATCGCCCGGCTCCAGGCCACCGGCACCTTGGCCAGCTCGGCGGCGCAGCGCTTGGCGGTGGCGATGCGGGCCGACCGATCTTTGCGGGTGGCGTGGGCACACGCGATCGCCGCGCGCCCGAGCAGGAACCACGACTCGACCGCCACGCTCTGCACGCGCAAGAGCTGCGAGCTCTCCAGCTGCGGCCACATCTCCTCGACGCGGGCCAGCGCGCCCTCACCGTCACCCACGTAGAGATCGATCTGGCCGGCGGAGATGAGCTGGTAGTAGTCGTGGAGGTGGAATTCGCCGCCGAGGTCGCCGCGCTCGTTGGCGACGCCGAGCACGTGCGCCCGCGCGTCCTCGGGCTTGCCCATGGCCAGCCAGGACACGTTCGATCGCCAGGCCCGGATGCCGTGCTGCGCGTAGACGTCGCCGCGGTCCATGGCCTCGGCCAGCAGGATCGGCGTCCACCGCACCAGTTCCTTGATCTCGCCCAGGTAGTAGAGCGAGGACAGGTAGAACATCTCGCTGATGTCGATTTCCCAGCGCGCGTCGACGCCGTGATCGCGCATGAGGCGCAACCCGGCCTCGAGGTGATCGTGGGCGAGGCGCCAGCGACCGAGCAGGAAGTGACCGAGACCGCTGGAGGCCTCGACCAGGCCGATGTGATACGGGGCGCCGTTCTTCTCGGCGACCTCGCGGGCGCGCGCCATCAGCTTCTCGACCCTCGCCGAGTTGGCGACCCCTCCTGCGCCGAGATAGCCGATCTCGACCGCGAGCGCGGCGGCGATGCGCCGCGGCTCGCCCAGGGCCAGGGCGCGGCGAAGGTGCCAGATCTGGACGATCTTGCCGCTGACCGGGTTGGCGAAGGACAGGCCGCTGGAGATCGACCACAGGACATCGACCTTGCGCAGCTCGGCCGCACGCAGCTCGGACTCGGGGCGCTCGGTGAAGCCGAGGCCGCGCAGGCGCAGCGCGGCGCGCTGGCTGAGGAGCTTGACGAACATCGAGCGACGCGAGCGCGGCAGGTCGTAGCCGATCTGCGCGAGCATCTTCCGGGCCTGGACCAGGCCGTCGCGGAGCTGGCCCGAGCGCAGCACCTGCTCGAGCCGCCGGCGCTCGAGCTCGGCGCGCTCGTCGGCGGGCGCGCCCACGAGCGCCTCGTCGTACATGGCCACCGCCTCGAGCAGGTGGCCGGCGTTGACCAGGGCCAGCGCGCGAGCGCGCTGGTAGCGGCGGCGCTCGTCTTCGTCGAACTCGCCGTACTCGAGGGCCAGGCCGTAGAGATCGGCGGCGCGCCGGAAGGCCAGGGTCTGCTCGGCGGAGGTGGCGGCCTCGATGGCGTGACGGGCGGCGCGCACGTTCTCGCCGGCGCCGAGCAGGTGCTCGACCAGGGCCTCGTGCGCGGTCGGCACCGAGCTGCCGTACGCGAGCACCAGGCCGCGATGCACGGCGACCAGCTCGCCGGTCTCGAGATCGCTGACCACCGCGACGCGCACGCGATCGTGGAAGGGCTCGAGCCGCTCCTCGCCCTGGGCGGCGCGGACCAGGCGCTCGGCGCGCAGCACCGCCACCGCGCTGTTGGGATCGTCGAGCCTGGCGGCGCGGGCCGCGACCTCGATGGCCATGGGCCGCGCCGCGACGGCGCAGGCGGTGAGCAGCGCGCGGGCATCGGCGGGCAAGCGGGTGATGCGCGAGCGGAGCAGCTCGTCGAGCGTGGGCGCGCCGCCGGCGGTGCCGGCCGAGCGAGCCAGCTCGGCCAGGAACAGCGTGTTGCCGCCGGCGTCGCGCACCAGGCCTGCGGCCCAATCGTCGACATCGCCCTCGAACCCCGACAGCTTGCTCACCAGATCGCGGGCCTCGTCGACGGCCAGCGGCGGCACGTCCATGGTGCGCACGTCGGGCGGCATCGAGCCGGTCGTGAGCGACCGCTTGCTGATCTCGACCACCACCGGGCTCGACGCTTCCTCGCTGCGATAGACCAGGACCACGAGGACGTTGGGACGATCGCCGCGCGAGATCAGGTCGCCGAGGAACGCGGCGCTGTCGAGATCGCCCCACTGCAGATCGTCGACGCACATCACCACCGGGCGACTGGCGGCGAGGCGGCCCAGCATCCAGCGCAGGGCGCTCCAGGCCCGGCGCCGCAGCTCCTGCACATCGGCGGGCTGGAAGCGACGGACCTCGGGCTCGGCCACCGCCGGCACCCGGCGCAGGACCGGAAAGAGCCGAGCCAGGGCGGCCACGTCGCGGGGCAGGACGTCGGCCAGCTCCATCGGATCGAGCTTCAGCAGCACGCTGGTGAGGACGTCGATCAGCGAGTCGAGGGTCTTGAACGGGACGATCTCGCGCTCGTAGCAGCGGCCGGACAGCACCAGCGCGCCGGTGCCGACCCCGGCGAGGAAGCGGGAGATGAGCGCCGACTTGCCCATGCCCGACGCGCCGCTCACCAGCACGGCCACGCCGTGGCGCCTCGAGTCGACCAGGGCCTGGTTGAGCTTGGCGAGCTGCTCGTCGCGGCCGACGAACGGCATGCCGCCGCTGACCCGCTCGACCGTGGCAGTGGCCAGCGACGGTTCGCGGCCCAGGGCCTCGAGCACGGCGCGGCCGTCGGGCCGCTCGCGTGGATCGGGCGAGAGCAGGCTCATGCACAGGGCGTCGAGGTAGGCCGGGGTGTCGGGCGCGAGCTGGATGGGCCGCGGCGCCAGCTCGGTTTGCTTGCGGCGCATCACCTCGTCAGGGCGGCCCTCGAACGGGCGGCGACCGGTGAGCGCCTCGTAGAGGATCACGCCGACCGAGTACCAGTCGCTGGCCGGGGTCAGCGGCGTGTCGGCGGCCTGCTCGGGTGACATGTACGCGGGCGTGCCGACCGCCGCGCGCTCGTGAGTGTGGTCGACGCCGAGGGCGTCGACATCGGCGACCAGGCCGAAGTCGAGGAGCACGACGCGGCCGCTGATCTCGACCAGCACGTTCGACGGCTTGAGATCGCGGTGTAGCTTGCCGGCGGCGTGGAGGGCGTAGACGCCGTCGCAGAGCTGGCCGAGGCTGCGCTCGATGCGCTCGACGTGGGCCGGCGCGGCCAGGATCTCGGTGCGCGAGCGCGGGGCGGAGCCGCCACCACGCGACTCGGTGTCGTCCTCATCGCCCTCGAGGTAGGGCACGTCGCTCCCCGACGACGGCCGCACCCAGTCGATGTAGCCGACCCCGCGGACCAGCTCCATGGTGAAGAACCACTCATCGCCGGTGGTGTGGAGCTCGTAGAGCGAGCACAGGTTGGGGTGGGCGAGGTCACACAGCGACCGGAACTCGCGCTTGAATCGGTAAAGATCGCGCGCGCTGTGCGCCTTCAGGGTCTTGAGCGCGACCTCCCGCTGCTGGGCCCCATCGAGCACGCGGTAGACCACCCCCATCCCGCCGGCGCCCAGCTTGCCGCGCACGACGAACCGTTCGTCCGCCCTCGTCTGGGCCTCCGCATCGATCCCCACCGTCCTACTCTACCCCGGTCCTCGTCGAGTGCCGACCGATCTGAGCACTCCCGTGGCCTCCACCGAGAACGCGATCTCGGTTCGGCCGTGTGGGTGTGCGTGCCACCGGTGCCGTCAGCCGCCGCGGCGTACGTCCGTGGATTCGAACAGCTTGTCGGCCGAGGTCGGGACGAAGCCCTGGAACAGCTCGCCGTCGGGTAGCGGATAGCGACGGGCGAACTCGTAGTAGCAGGATGGCACGCGGTGGACACCGTCGGTGAAGGTCACGTCGACGGCGTCGGCGCAGGTCGACGACTGCTCAAGGCGCTCGGCCGGCGTGCCCTTGATGAGCCCACCGGCGCGATTGAGCTCGACGCCGGCGCCGGCGACCAGGGCGTTGACCGCGTCGAGCCCGTCCAGGGTGCGCAGGCGGCCGACGTCGACGGTGAAGTGGTTGACGCGGAAGCCGAACGCGGCGACCCACGCCGCGTACTCGCTCTCGTCGAGGAGCCGGGCGTAGGTGGTGTGATCGATCGGCCACGGCCGGCCGGCGTAGGGCAGGTCGTCGCGCTCGCCGAAGCCGGCGGGCAGCCGCCCTACCAGCTCGTCGATCGCCGCGCCGGCGGCCGCCGACAGCTCCTCGACCAGGAGCTCCGAGATGAAGACCTTGGGCAGCGTACGATCGGCGTGCTGGAAGTAGCGGGCGCGCAGGTGCTTGTCGCGGAAGCGGTAGTCGTCGCGGGGCTCCCAGCCGCGGGACAGGAACGGCCGGGCCAGCGCGTCCAGCCCGATGCCGGGTCGCGCATACGTACGCAACGCGACGTGGTCGTTGACGATGGTCTCGCCGCGGGCCGCGAACAGGGCGTGGATGCGGGCGGCCTGCGGCGTGATCGCGGTGTAGTCGCGCCACAGGGCGTCGAGGTACTCGCCCGAGGTCGACAACGTCGTCGAGGTCATGGCACCACCATCTCGGCCGGCACCGTGTCGGTCTTGACGATCGGCAGGCGGTCCTTCTGCGCGTCCCACGACGGGTGTCGGCGGTAAAAGAAGTCGAGGCGCTCATCGGCCGACTTCGCCCGGTCGGGGTCAGCGGCGAGCCACGACTCGAACGCCGTGCGCACGGCCGGATCGGCCAGCATCTCGCGCGCCACCTCTTCGGCGACGTAGGCCTCCCTGTACTCCTTCTGCTCGAAGACGGCGTTGAAGAAGCCCCAGGCCGCCAGTGAATCGGACGAGGTCGGCTCGAACATGAACAGGGCCAGGCGCGCGCCGGGCTGGCCGATCGGCACCCACAACGCGCCCGGTCCGAGCGTCACGACCTCGGGCTTCCACGCCCCGCTGATCGTCGCGCGGGTGCGACCCTCGAAGGGGCCGGGCGCGAACTTGACGCTGTCGGCGCGGAACACCAACGCGTCCTCGACGCGCACCGCCTCGACGGTGCGGCCGAAGCGCACGCGGTGACGATCGAGCCGCGGCGCCACCAGCTCGGCGTAGGCCGCCGGCACCAGGTAGCCGCCGCGCGGCGCGCGCACGGTCAGCCCCGGGGCCATGGTGTCGTGGAGCGGCACCTTCCACACCTGGGGCGTCGTCTCGTCGTACACGGTCCAGATCCCGCCCGAGATCTCCGACGGCTTGCGCTCGTAGGCGTAGCCACGAAAGTCGATCGTGCGCGAGGCCTCGTTCGACGACGACAGCAGCACCACGTCGGTGCCGCCCAGGCGAGTGGCCGCAGCGGCGGCGTCGTCGACCGCCTTCTGCCACGCGGTACCGTCGGTGACGCCGCGCTCGAAGAGCGCGATCAGGAGGTCGCGCATGGCCTGGGCCCGCTCCTTGTACGTGCGCCACGAGTGGGTCTCGACCAGGACGCCGATCCGATCGCGGGCGGCGGCGTAGGCCTGCGAGAAGCGGGGCGGCGCGTCGCCGGTGGCGAAGCCGCTGGTCGGATCGTCGCCGTCGATGAACGAGGGATAGAAGTCGAGCGGCAGGTGCCCGAGCGCGGTGAGCCGGGCCTGGAGACCGTCCGACAGCGCCCGCGCCGTCCGCTCGAGGCCGTCGGGGCGCGGCCCCAGCGGCGCGACCAGCACGGCGACGTCATGCTCGAACTTGGCGCCGTCGGTGGTGTGGAGGTCGACGTAGACCACCGGCTGCCAGCGGGCGAAGAGCTCGAGCAGCGCCGCCATCTCGGGCGCGTCGACCTTCACGTAGTCGCGGTTGAGGTTCAGGTTCTGCGCGGTGGTGCGGAAGCCCATCTCGGCCGGCCCGCGCTGGTTGATGCGGTGCGCGGGCCCGAAGCGCTCGTGTCCGTCGGGGTTGACCACGGGCACGAACACCACCGTGATCGCGCCGAGCACACCGGGCAGGAGCTTGCCGTCGAGCATGTCGCGCAGGAGCACGAAGCCGGCGTCCTTGCCCTCGATCTCGCCGGCGTGGATGCCGGCCTGGACCAGGATCACCGGCCGCCGCTGGGCCAGGGCGTCCTCGGGGGTGAGCGCCCCACCCGCCGCGACCACCAGCGCCACCTGATCGCGGCCCTCGGGAGTCACGCCGTAGCGCTCGCAGCGGGCGCCATCGGGGTAGGCGCGGGCGAGGTCGCGGCACAGCCGCACCGCCTCGTCGTAGCGGCCGGTGCGGATCCAGCCGCTGGTCTCGGCGGTGGTGGTCAGGTCGATCGAGCCGCGCGGCACCGCGCGCGGGCCGCACGCGGCGACGAGGAGCAACCAGGAGAGGACTGCGGCGCGCGTCATCGCGCCGGACCTTACTGCGTGACGACCTCGATCGACCAGCCGTTGAGGGTGCCGGTGTCATAGCGGGCGTGGTCGCTCACGGTCAGCGTCCAGGCGCCGGCCAGGGTCGCGCCGGCCAAGGCGGCAGCGTCGACGGTGAGCTCGAGGTTGTCCTCGACGCCACCGGTCTGATCGTGGAGGGTGACGGTGCGGCCGTCGTGGGCCAGGACGACCTTGAGGTCGCCGCGGTAGCTGTGGGTGATGTTCAGCGTGACCTTGACCGCGCCCACGGTGCCGGCGTCGGTGACGGCGATATTCGAGGTGATGCCGGCCGCGACGTTGTCGGGGATCGAGACGGCCGTGGTCGAGGCGTAGGTCTTCGAGGTCGGCGAGGTCTGGCACGAGGCGTGGGCCGTACACTGGGTGTCGTCGCAGTCGACCTTGCCGTCGGCGTCGTCGTCGGTGCCGTTGTCGCAGGTCTCGGCCGGCGGCTCGAAGCGCGGCACGTCCGAGGCGTAGGCGGTGCCGTACTCGTCGACGTACTCGTAGGAGAGGTAGCCGTAGCCGTCACCGTGCGGGTTGGCGGCGCCGAAGCTGCCCGTGCCCCACGAGTTCTTGAAGATCCAGAAGCCCTTCTCCTTGAGCACGTTGCCGTCGGCGTCCTTGAGCGGCTCGCCCTTCTCGTCGACCTTGACCACTTCCTTCTCGTCGTCCCAGCCGACGATCTGGATGGCGTGGCCGGCCCGCTTCTTCAGGGACTCTTCCTTGTCCTTGGCGTTGGGGTACAGAACGATGCCCTCACGCCAGTACTCGGTGTTGACCGGCAGCACCGACTTGCGGTGGTTCCACGACTGGTAGAAGAACGTCATGCCGACGTTGAGGCCGTGCTTCTTGGTGAAGAGGTGGGCCTTGATCGAGTTGGTGTTGACCCAGCGGCCGCGGGGCAGCTTGAACTTGGTCGCGTCGACCGCGGTCTGGGGCGGCGCGCCGTTGGTGTAGCACTTGGTGGGGAGGTTCTCGCCGCCGTTGCACTCGGCGTCGTTGGTCGCGTTCCAGGGCAGACGCTCGTACGGCCACTTCGACTCCTCGACGATGCCGTACTCGCTGGCGGCGCGCAGGTTGGCGTCGGCGTTCGAACCGTCGGTGTTGCGGTACTGGCGGACCTGCTCCTTGGTCGACCACTGCATGTACTGCTCGGAGAAGTCGGGGTTGGGCATCCCGGCCTTGATGTAGAGGTTCTCCATCAGCGCCGTGGTGGCGAAGATCGAGCACACGCCGCGGCTGCCCTGGCTCTTGACCGGCGACTGGTCGCGGACCAGGTCGGAGAACTGCTTGGGGTAGACCGCGTCGGCCTTGTTCTCGTCGGGCAACGAGCGGTTGGAGGGAGCGCCGTCGAAGATCGAGTCGAGGTCGGAGACCGGGTACTCGTCATCGAACGGCGAGGGGCCGTCGTCGGGGCCGCCGCCAGCGCAGGCGGCCAGAGGGAGAGCGAGGAGGGAGGCGAGGAGGCCAAGGCGCATGGCGTTCGCAGTTAGCGCGATCCGTGCCAGCGAGAGGGCGACGCAACCTCGCGGAATGGCGAGCTGTAACGAACGTGCGCGATCGCGAGCAGGCGGTGCGGCCGGCGGGTCGATTGGCCAGGGAGCGACGCCCCCGGCGGGTGAGGAGTCGAGGTTGCAGGCAACTCGAGTGGCCAGGAACGGGCTGAACCTTGACCTTGGCCTTGACCTGAACCCCAACCTGAACCCCACCGCTGGTCTACTCCGCCACCCACCCGGTCTGCACCGAACGCGAGGGGTGTCAGCGATGTCCTGTCCTGTTCCGTTCCCAGGACAAGGACAACGTCGAAGGTGGCGTTCAAGTTCAGGTTCGAGTTCAGGTCAAGGTCGAGGTCGACGGCAGGGTCAAGGTCAAGATCAAGGTCAGCGCCCTGGTCGAGGTAGGCTCTGGCGGATGTGCGGTCGATACACGTCGACGAATCAGGACCAGCTCGTCGCCGAGATGGAGCTGGCGCTGGCGACGGATGCCGACTGCGCCGGCGTGCTGGCGGTGGCGCCGGGATTTCCAGCCGGGCTGACGTCGTGGTGGGCGCCGCGCTGCAACGTCGCGCCGACCCAGCCGGCGCCGGTGGTGGTGAAACGCGAGGCGGTGGCCACGCTGTGCCTGATGCGCTGGGGCCTGGTCCCTCACTGGGCCGACGACCTGAAGATCGGCGTGACGATGATCAACGCGCGGGCCGAGACCGCGGCCGGCAAGCGACCCTTCCGCGATGCCCTGGCCCGCCGCCGCTGCCTGGTCGCCGCCGACGGCTTCTACGAGTGGAAGCGCGAGGGCAAGAAGCGGGTGCCCTTCCACTTCACGCCGATCGGCGACGGCCCGGTCACCTTCGCCGGGATCTGGGAGCGGTGGAAGCCGCGCGATCGCGAGGGCGCGCTGTGGGTCGAGTCGTTCGCGATCCTCACCGTCGCTGCGGATCCGCTGGTGACGCCGCTGCACGATCGCATGCCGCTGGTCATCGCGCCCGACGACCGGGCCCGGTGGATGTCGCGCGAGGAGCTCCCGACCGAGGCCATCGCAGACCTGCTGGTGCCCACGCCGCTCGCCGGCTGGCAGCGGCGAGAGGTCGACCCGTGGGTGAACGCGGCCGCACGCGAGCGCGGCGCCGTCCCCGGGTGATATCTTCGGTCGCTCGGTGGCGACCAACCTCTACCACCTGCTCATCGACGGACACACCGTCTGGGTGGTCCTGGCCTGGGCGGTCGTCTCGTCGCTGGTGCGGTTCGGGACCGCGGCTGCGCGCCAGCGTCTGCGCGCACCGACCGTGCTCCTGTCGATGCACCTCATCACGGTCGTCCTGGTCGCGGCCGTCGACGCGTCCGGGTACGACACCACCGGCCTGGCCGTCGCCGCGCTCGCCTTCGAGTTGCTCGCCGCCGTCGGCGTGGCCCAGGTGCTGCTGTTCTGGATCGCGCTGCCGCGGGTCGGCGTGTCCGTGCCACGCATCGTGGTCGACGTGGTCACGGCGATCGCGTCGCTGATCGCGCTGATCGCCGTTGGCAAGCGCGCCGGCTTCTCGGTCACCGGCCTGATCACCACCAGCGCCGTGCTCACCGCGGTGCTCGGCTTCGCCATGCAGGACACGCTCGGCAACCTGATGGGCGGCCTGGCGCTGCAGATGGACAGCTCGATCAAGGTCGGCGACTGGATCGCGCTGGGCCCCGGCCAGCCGTCGGGTCAGGTCACCGAGATCCGCTGGCGCTACACCGCGCTCGAGACCCGGAGCTGGGAGACGATCATCGTCCCCAACTCGATGCTCATGAAGGGCCAGGTCGTGGTGTTCGGCCGTCGCCAGGGCCAGCCCGAGCGGGTCCGCCGCCAGATCGACTTCCACATCGACTTCCGCACCCCGCCCACCGAGGTCCTCGACGTGGTCCGGCGCGGCATCTTCACCGACCGCGTGCCCAACATGGCGTCGGAGCCGGCGCCGCAGGTGCTGTTCCTCAACGTGCGCGACAGCTACGCCGTCTACTGCGTGCGCTACTGGCTCGAGGACATCGCGGTCGACGATCCCACCGACAGCGAGGTGCGGGTCCGGATCTACTTCGCGCTCTTGCGCGCCGGCCTGAGCATGTCGATCCCGGCCCAGACCCTGTTCGTCACCGCCGACACCGACGAGCGCCGCGATCGCAAGCAGCGCGAGGAGCAGGCCCGCCGCCTGACCGCGGTCGGCAAGGTCGACCTGTTCGAGCCCCTCGGTCCCGACGAGCGCGTCCGTGTCGCCGAACAGCTCCGGCACACGCCGTTCGCCGCCGGCGAGGTGGTGTGCCACGAGGGCGACGACGACGAGTGCCTGTACATGCTGGTGCGCGGCGAGGCCGCGGTGCGCATCGGCCAGGGCCCGACCATGCGCGAGGTAGCCCGGCTCGGCTCCGGCCAGTTCTTCGGCGAGATGTCGCTCATGACCGGCGAGCCGCGCTCGGCCTCGGTGGTGGCCATGACCGATCTCGACTGCTACCTGCTCGACAAGGAGTCGTTCCGGGAGCTCGTGCGCGCCCGCCCTGCCCTCACCGATCGGATCGCCGAGCTCCTGGCCGCCCGCCGCGAAGCCCTGGCCTCGGTCCGCGGGCAGGCCGACGAGGCCCGATCGAAGCGGCTGGAGACCGCCAAGCAGGATCTGCTGGGGCGGATCCGCAACTTCTTCTCGCTCGACGAGAAACGCTGATAGGCCTCACATATTGAACGTTTCGCAGGTCGCGATGTACCGCTGAAGTCCGTTCCGAACGACGCGATCGTCTCGCACGAGCACCCCTACGCCCACGAGCGGTGGCAGCGCAGCATCTATGCCCTCCGGCTCGGACGTCACAGAGGTGTGCCGCCCAACCGAGAGCGTCGTCAGTCGCAAGGACTGAGCGTACTCCGAGAGCCGATACGCCTCGATTGGATACGGCGCTCTGAGTATTCCGTCGTGCGCCTCGACAACCCTGCTGTCGTCGGATTCGAAGCGGAAGCCAGCACCATGACGTGCGCCGTGCCAGAAGTGTTCGCCCACCCGAATATCCACCCGCTGCGGCCACTCATGCGGCTGAAGCGTCACGACCGCGGGGAACGTCGCGTGTAGCGAATCCAGCAACTGCGCCTGCAGTCGCGAGAACTCGCAGACGAGCCCGACCAAAGTCTGTCCTTCCTCGCGCGGTCGGTGAGTCTGCCGGACGCCCTGCCGCGCGTCACGCTGCCCTGGGCGATCAGCTCCGCCGGGCGGCGCTCTCGGTTCCGCTCAACACCGCGGAGGCTGCCGGTCGGGCATCCGACGCCGACACCGCGCGGCACGTCGCCATCGCCAGGGGATCGGCCATGGAATGCCGCGGTGATGGACGCCTTCCTCGTGCTCGGCGTCATCGACGCCGGCTACCACGCGTCAGCGATCGAGGTGCTCGAACGCATCGTCTCCATGCTCACCAAGCTGGGTCGCGCTTGAGGCGCGCGGTCGTGGTCGTCGTCGTGATCGTGGTCGTTGTCGTTGGCGATCTCGTGATCGCTGTCGTCGGCGTGGACCTGCGTGGACCTGGACGTGGACGGTCTGAGCTCCTCCGCGCTATCTGACCGGTATTGGCGCTAGAGCTTCACGCGGACGCCGAAGGCCACGCTGGCGCCTTTGACGGGGACAAAGGTGCCCTGCACGAAGGTCTTGAGCCGCCAGAAGTTGAACTCGAGGCCGGCCAGGACGTGGTAGGCGACCGGCGACGGGCTCTCCTCGCCGCTGGCGGTGATGGTGGCGGTGCCCATGTCGAGGGTGGTGCCGTCGGACGGCTTGACCGCGGTGAGCACGCCGTCGAGCGCGGCCTCGGCCCGGGCCTTGCCGACCTGAACGTCGAGGCCGGCGCCGAGGTAGACGCCGGCGAAATAGAGGATCCGCGCCGACGTCGTCACCTCGATCGGGATCGTGGTCGTGGTCGCGGTCAGATCGAAGGTGCCGGTCGCCAGCGCGGTGAGGGTGGTCGACACCCCGTTGTCGCCCTCGAGCGGCAGGTCGCGGGTGATCTGGTCGTCGACGCCCAGGGCCCAGCGCGAGACCTCGACCCCGGCGGTCAGGTGCAAGCCGCTCCACAGGAACAGCAGCGTGCTCGCGCGCTTCGCCGGGTAGAACAGGTGGTACTGGCCGTGGACGCCGCCGCTGGTGATGCTGCCGCTGAGCTGATCGATCGAGCCCTGTCGGTGGAAGCCGTTGGCGTAGATCACGATGTCGTCGTGACCCCAGTGGGAGAGGTTGAGCCCGGCCATGAGCGAGACGTTGGGGGCGACGCCACCGGCGGGATCCTGGCCCTCCTCGAGGCCGTCGACGGCGGCGGAGAGGTTGGCAGCGACGCCGATCTCGAGGCCGCGGAAGAGCGGCGCGTAGTCATGGCCGATGCCGCGGCCGGCGAACGAGGTGGCGTTGGCGAAGGCGCGCAGGAAGCCCTCGACGTTGGCGGTGTCGTAGGCGTCGGCGATCTCGCCCTCGATGCGCTGCTCGAGCTCGGCCACGCTGATGCCGAGCTCGCTGGCCAGCATCTGGCCGTCGGGGCTGAGCGTGATGGTGACGTCGCCGTCAGCGTGGGCCGTGGGCGGCGCCACCAGCGGCACACCGGCCAGCGCGACGACCACGACCGACACCGGGACCCAGGCGAGGGAGCGCTTCACGACGACGATCGTATCATTCGCATGCCTGGAGGTTGGCGGCGGCGCCGCGCTCCAGGCACCTCGCTACCCCATCGTTCATGAGGATCCAGGCCCGGACCTTGCCGTCGACGTCTCCGACCACGACGCTGCGCGCCGTGCCCGGACCCAGGGGTAGCTCGTTCACGGCGGTGGCCAGCACCCGCGTGCCGTTGGCGTCGACCGCGTCGAGCAGGCACGCGTACGACATGCCGTCTTGATCGTCGTGGTCGATGATGACCACCTCCGGCGTGGGGAAGCCGCCCAGGTGGCCCGCGGCGAAGCCCTCGATGTAGGCGTCGCTGCCGCGCGGCGTGTCGGTGCAGGCCATCGCGCCCTGGACCGGCGTCACCGGATCGGCCACGCCGGCGAGGAGGTGCGCCCCGATGATCCCGCCCCCGCCGCTGAACAGATCGAGTGGCGCCTGGCCGTCGAGATCGATCGCGGCCGAGCCGCGCGTGATGGGCGCGCTGCTGCTCGCGCAGTTGTCGGAGACCTGGATCGTGCCCAGATCGTCGATGGCGATCGTGTTGTAGCGGTAGTGGCCGAAGGCGAGCAGGCGCTCGCGTCCGCCGGCGGCCGGCTGGCGGACCAGGGCGTTGATGTTGCCCCACATGTTGCAGATGGGCCGGGGCACGTTGAGCGCGCCGGGCAACGCATCGACCCTGGCGCCGACGAACACATCCACGCTGTCGAGATCGGCGACGGCGAGATCGAGATCGGTATCGATGGTGAGGTCGGCCAGCACCGCCATGAGCGGGCCGGGCGGCGGCTCGCGCGTCAACGCCGAACGCGCCGGTGGGCCGCTCCACGGCGAGACGCCGCCACCGTGAGCCCACACCGCCGCGAAGCTGGTGTTCGAGCCCATGACCGGCGGACCGGCGACGATGAGATCGAGGCACGGACCGGCGTCGACGCGGGCGAGCGTGGTGGCCCACGGGATCACCGCGCCCAGCGTGCCCACATCGATCGACGCGTGGTACTTCGGCGCCATTCGATCGACCGGACCGTAGAGCACGTAGACCTTCGACGGACCGGCGCCGCGCGCGACGCCGGGCGCGACCGTCACCACCAGATCGTTCACGCCATCGACGTCGAGGTCGGCGATCTGGAGCTGCCGAACGTTGATGCCCGGCGGCGGCCACGCCGTGCCGGCCGGCAGGGCGCCGGCCGGGCGACAGCTCGGCTGCCCGCTGCCGTCGACGCCGGCGTCGGTGGCGAGGTCGCCGTCGGTGACCGCCGCGTCGTCGCGGCCGTCGTCGTCACCTGCGGGCCCTGGGGTGGACAGGCAGGCGCCGGTTCCCAGACCAACCACGGCAACCAGGGCGACCAACCTCCGCACCGGTCGATCTTGCCACGGGACTGCCACCGGGGTCAGAGGTGCGCGTCGATCGAACCGGCGAGGTGACTCGACAGCGAGACGGTGAGCACACCCGTCGACGACCCTTCTTGCAGGCGGCGCACGTCGTTCATCGACAGCTCGATGGTGCCGCGGGCGCTGACCACGAGCGAGCCGGCCACCAGGTACGCCGTCTTGAGCTGATCCTTGACCGCCGGATCGGGGCCGAGGGCGAGCGGCAGGGTCGTGGCCTTGTCCATCTCGAACAGCGTGGCCGGGCCGCTGGTCGCGCGCGCCGACATCGACAGGAGCTGGCTGCGCTCCATGCGCTCGCTGCCTGCGGTGAAGAACGCGCCATCGAGCGTGATCGAGAGCGAGAGATCGAGCTCGTCGGGATTGCACTTGTCGTTGCCGGGGCCGCACTCGCCGATCGTGTCGTTGCGCATCTTGGCGAGGCTGATCAGATCGCCGTCCCAGGTCACGTCGATCTGGCACGAGGCGGTCTCGCCCTCGCCGCGCGGGGTCTTGGTCCAGGTGGTGACCCCGTTCTCGTCCTCCTGCGAGCCGCTGCCCGAACACTCGCCGGCGATGTCCATCTCGAGCTCGATGGTGGCGCTGGCGTCGTCACTGAAGGTGACGGTGGTGCTGAGCAGATCGTCGAGACAGGCGGTGAAGAACAGAACGGGAACGACGGCGAGTGCGCGCTTCATTTGATTGATCCTCCGCCCGGTCGCTTGAGCAACCCGCGCGCCACCGCAAGTCCGCGAGACCACGTGGCCGGCGAGGCCCTGTCCCATGGGGCGCCACGTGACCGCGTCACCCGCGCGTGACGCGGCTACTCGTCGCCATCGTCGTCGGCGCGGAGGCCGTGCGCCTCGAGCCAGCGGTAGATCTGGCGGCGATCGCGGCCGAAGTGTTTGGCCACGGCGCGGACCGAGCCGCCGAGCTGGGTCCAGACGGCGACGAACTCTTCCTTGGTCGGCACCGGCGGGCGGGCGACCGGCGAGGCCGCAGCAGCTGCCGCTGGCATGGGGCCACTGACGCCGGGGTTGATCGGCGGCAGCGGCCGCGCCGGCTCGACGCTGCGCAGCCACTCGGGCAGATCAGGCGTGTCGACCTCGCGCGCGTCGTGGGCGGCGAGCTCGTGGACCAGGCGATCGACGCCGCGCAGGTTGTCGAGCCACGGCGCCGAGAGCACGGTCGAGACCGCGCCCGGCGTGAACGTCGGCACCGCGCGCGTCCCACCGCGTTCCTGGTGCCAGGCCTTCCACAGCCGCTCGACCCAGTCGAGCAGATCGCCGCGCCGCGCCGATAGCGCCGGCAGCCGCACCTCCCATTTCGACAGGCGGGCGAGGAGATCGCGGCGGAACTCGCCGGCCTCGACCGACGCCCCCAGATCGCGGTGGGTCGCCGCCACCAGGCGGACGTCGACGGCGAACGTGCGGCTCGAGCCCACCGGCTGGATCAGGCCGTCCTGCACCACGCGCAGGAGCTTGGGCTGCAGCGCGACCGGCAACTCGCCGATCTAGTCGAGGAACCGGGTGCCGCCGTCGGCCTGGCGGAAGAGGCCGTCGGCGTCGCCGGTGGCGCCGGTGAAGGCCCCACGGACGTGCCCGAAGAGCTGGCTCTCGACCAGCTCGCGGGTGAGCGTGGCGCAGTTGACGGCGACCAGCGGTCCCTTGCGCTTCGACAGGCGGTGCAGCTCCTTGGCCACCCACTCCTTGCCGGTGCCGGTGTCACCCGAGACCAGGACCGGCGACGGATCGCGCGCGGCCCTGGCCACCCGCGCTCGCACCCGCGCCATCGCTGGCGACGCGCCCGGCAGGTTGTCGCGATCGACGCCGTCGTCGTCGTCGTCGGACGGGACCTCGTACATCACGAAGACATCGCCGAGCCGCAGCAGATCGCCGTCGGCGAGCACGCGCGGCATCTGGCCGATCACCGACGCGCCCAGGAGCGTGCCATGTCGGCTGCCCGCGTCGCGTACGGCGTGGTGGCCCTGGACGTCCCACCACACCTGGGCGTGGCGTCGCGACACCGTGGCGTGATGGAGCGGCGGGCTGCCGTCCTCGGGCTGGCGACCGAGCGTCACCGGCTCGGCGGAGAACCGATGCTCCCAGCGCAGGTCGCGCGGATACACCACGCGCAGCACCGCCGCGCGCGGTCGCGTCGCCGGACGGTCGGCGCCGACCAGCGAAGCGGTATGGGTCTCGGCCATACCCCCACTATATCGACTCTCCCTGGCCCTTGCCCTTGCCCATGCCCTTCTACGATCCCGGCTTCTCCGGCCGCCCCAACCCCATCCGGCGGTGCTCGGCCAGCGTGCACCGATCCTGCACCACCACCTTGCCCCGGGCGCGCAGTCGCTCGGCCACCTCGTCGTTGACGATGCCCTCCTGGAACCAGATCACCGGCGCCGGGCTCGCTGCCAGCTCCTCCTCGTGGGCGGGCAGCGCCTCCGCTCGGCGGAACACATCGACCAGATCGTAGGGCTCGGTCACGTCGGCCAGCGTCGCCCGCACCGGCTCCCCGAACAGGACCGCGCCGGCCGCCGCCAGCTCGGGGTTGACGCCGAGGATCCGGTAGCCGTGGCGGTGTAGATAGGCGGGCACGTAGCCGCCTGGTCGGGTCAGGTCGTCGCGGATCCCGAGCACGACGACGGTCGGACTCCGGGTCAGGAGATCGCGCAGCGAGAGGTCCATCGCGGCTGTATACCGTGCGAGAACCCGGTGATGGCGAACCAGTTGGTGACCGGGCTGGTGGGCGCGGCGCTCGGCGTCGCGGTGACCGCGGCGGTGGCGCTGGCCGTACGCAACACGCCCGACGAGTGCAGCTGTCCGGCGGTGGCGCAGCCAAAGCCGGATCCGGAGCCGCAGCCGCAGCCGCCACCGACACCGCAGCCACAGCCGCCACCGCGGCCGATCGACCCGAGCGCGCGAGCGGAGGCCGAGATCGACACGGGGACCGACGTGGCCGTGACCTGTCACCTCGACGAGGTCGCCTGTCTGCTGGCCGACCAGCCGCCAGCCTGCTGCTCGGTGTACGGCAGGCCGCCGCGCGGCATCGCGAGTACCACGCTGACCGCGACGCAGGTCCGGACCACCGTGCAACCCTTGCGCGGCCGGATCGCGCGCTGCGGCACCGGGCCGTCGGGCACGGTGAAGATCCGCGTGCAGGTCGCGAACGACGGTACGGTGAGCCGAGTCGACGTGCTGGAGACGCCGGACGACGCGGTGGCGGCGTGTGTCGCGCAGGTCATGCGCGGCGCGCGCTTCCCGCGCTCCGACGACGGGGTCTCGTTCACGTACCCGTTCGTGTTCTGAGTTAGGATCGCGCCGTGTCCGAACGCGCCGGTCGCCGCCGTACGCTGCCGCCGCCCTCCGCCCCGCCCTTTCCGCGCGCGGTCGCGACCTGGGTCGGACGCGTCGCCGAGCTGACCCGCGGCGCCCAGCTCATGGCCAGCGAGACCCTGCACCTGGTGTACGGGGTCGGCGGCGTCGGCAAGAGCGAGCTGGTCTACAAGCTGGTCGAGGAGGCGATGCGGCAGCCGCGCTGGGCCGAGGCCAGCCCGGTCGTGCTGGTCGCGCGTCCCAACACCGGCGCCGCCCACCTGGCGGCCGCGCTCAAGTCGCAGCTCGGCGCCCGGCGCAAGCGCATCACCTTCTCGGCGACGGGCGCGTCGGCGATGGATGACCTGGCCGACATCGCCCAGGCCCTCGAGGCCCGCCCCTACATCGTCTTCCTCGACGATCTGCACCACCTCGATCCCCGCGAGGCCGCCGACGTGCTGGGCTACCTGTCGCGCCACGTGCGCGAGAGCCGCGTCATCGCCGCCTCGCGGGTCGAGCTGACGCTGCCCCCCGACGCGCCGCCGCCGGTCGTACACCGCCTCGGTCCGCTCGACGCCAGCGCCACCGCCGCGCTGGTCCGGCAGGTGGCGACCCGGCTCGGCGTGGTCGCGCCCGACGCGGCCCAGGTCTTCCGCCGCTCGGGCGGTAGCCCGTTCTACGTGCTGCGCGAGCTGGCCGGCGACGCTGGCAAGGATGGCGGGCTCGACGACACCGTGCGCGCGCTGTCCGACGACGCGCGCCGGCTCCTGCTGGTGCTGGCCTCGAGCCGGGGCCGGCTTTCGGCGGGCGACGCCCAGGCCCTGGGTGGCCCCGCAGGCGCCGACGTGCTGCGCGAGCTGACCCGGCAGATGCTGGTCGACACCAGCCGCGGCACCGCCATGGTCCACGATCTGGTCCGCGACGCCGCCTACCGCGGCGCCAGCCGGCGCGAACGCGCGGCGGCCCAGCGCCAGCTCGCCGAGCTGCACCTCTCGCACGCCGGCGACGGAACCCGCCCCATCGGGCCCGCCGATGCCGGCTGGGTGATCGAGGCCATTCACCACCTGGTCGCCGCCGGCGACGTCGACGAGGCCTGGGACCGCTGCACCGAGCACTACCGCGCCATCGCCTCGGCCGGCCTCGATCATCTCTTGCTCGACGATCTGCGCGCGCTGGCCGACGCCGTCGACGACGCCCGCGACGCGGTCGCGCTCATGCAGGTGCGCATCCTGGTGCGGCGCTCGCTCATCGCCCAGGCCGCTGACGTGCTGGGGCGGCTGTCGCCGGCGGCGCGCGGCACCCTGCGCGCGCTGCGCCTGACCGGCGAGGTCGCGCAGCGCCGCGGCCGCCTGTCGGAGGCCGAGGCGATCTACCGCCAGGCCCGCGAGCTGGCCGGCTCGCCGACCGAGCGCTTCGGGGTCGCGCTCGAGGAGGCCGACATCGTCGCGCTGCGCGGTCACGGGGAGCAGGCCCGCGCGCTCCTCGACGCAGCCCTGCGCGATCACGTCGAGATCGCGGCCCGCGAGCGGGCTCGCTGGGGCTGGTCGCTCGCGCTCTCGTACCTGATCGAGGAGCGCTTCGCCGACTCGGCGCTCGCCGTCGACGCTGCCCTGGCGGCGATCCACGGCGCCGGCCTCGAGGATCTCGAGGTGATCCTGGTGATGCTGGCCGTGCTGGCCCGCGCCGAGTGCGACGACCTCGGCACCGCCGAGAAGCTCCTCGAGCGGGTCGAACGCGCCGCGGCCGGCGGCGCGCTACGCGAGCACGTGGGCTCGCTCTACGCCGGCGTGGTCGGCCAGGCCGCCGGCGATCTGGCCACGGCCCAGCGCCAGCTCGAGCGCGCCTACGCGTACCTCACCGATCACGGCGACCAGGTGATGGCGTCGATCGCCGGTTACTACCTGGCCCGCGTGTTCACCGCGCTCGGCGACATCCCGGCGGCGATCGAGATGGCGGGCCGGATGAGCCGCATGGCCCAGGCCGCCGAGCTCGACACGCTCGCCTCCCACGGCCGCGCGACCCAGGCCGAGGCGCTGCTCGTCGCCGGCCGCGGCCCAGAGGCGCGGGTCCAGGCCGAGGCCGCGCTTTCCGGGCCGTGGATCGGCGAGCAGGGCTGGCGCATCGCCAGCTCGACCCTGGCGCGGCTGGCCGTGCTCGATGGCGACCTCGGGCAGGCCCGGCGGCACCTCGACGCTGCCGAGCGCGGCACCGGCAACCGCAATCGCGACGAGGAGGCCGCCGGCGGGCT
>SXJR01000439.1 GCA_005779305.1 Myxococcales bacterium | reverse complement strand
GGTGCCCGGCGCGGTGACGGCGCTGGCGCCGGCCGGGCGTGGGCCCGATGGGCTCGACTCGTCGGCCTCGGTCGACGCCACCCGGGCGAGCCCGAAGTCGGTCACCACGATCTTGCCGTTCTTGCTGATGAGCACGTTGGCCGGCTTGAAGTCGCGGTGGACCAGGCCCATCGCGTGCGCCGCCGACAGGCCGCGGCCGGCGGCGAAGAACGCGCGCAGCACCTCGGGCTGGGGCGGTCGCTTCGCGCCGCGCAGCCAGTCGGCCAGGTTGGTGCCCTCGATCAGCTCCATGGCCACGAAGTCGACGCCGCCGGCGGTGCCGACCTCGTACACGGTGATCACGTTGGGGTGATTCACCTTGGCCATGGCCCGGGCCTCGCGCAGGAGTCGGGCCCGGGCCTCGTCGCCGGCGCCGGCGGTGCCCGGCGTGCCGGCGGCGTGGAGCAGCTTGAGCGCGACCTTGCGATCGAGATCCGGATCGTGGGCGGCGTAGACCACGCCCATGCCGCCGGCGCCGAGCACGCGCTCGATCACGTAGCGGCCGATGCTGTCCCCGGCCATCGGCGGCGCGCCCGCCGGGCGGCCCGTGATCGCGCCTGCGCCACCGCCGGTGGTCGCGGTTCGGCCTAGCTCGTCGCCGCTCGACATCGGCGTCAGGATAGCGCGTTCCGCGCCGGCCTCGCGTCGATGGTCGCGCTCGTCGCCGAGAAGTCCTTCGGTGGCGGGGGCACCTCGTCGAGACGCAGCCCGGGCTGCCAGGTTGCGGCCAGGCCGGTGGCCTCGAGCTCGCTGGCCAGCTCGGCGGCAGAGGCCGGGCGCTTGCCAGGATCTGCATCGAGGGCGCGGACCAGCACGCCGTCGAGCGCGCGTGGGATGTCGCCGTGGAGCGCGGCCGCGGCCCGGCCGTTGGCGTCGCGCACGCTGGTGCCGGTGAGCGCGTGGAAGAGCGTCGCGGCCAGGCCCCACACATCGGCGGCGGCGGTGGCGCGTGATCCCGCCATCACCTCGGGCGCGATGTAGCCGGGCGTGCCGACCAGCCCGCCGGTCTGGGTCATGCTGCTGTCGTCGTCCCCGGGGCCGGCGAGCACGCGGGCCACACCGAAGTCGAGCACCTTGACGTGATCGACCACGCCGCCGGGCGCCACCACGAACAGGTTGTGGGGCTTGAGGTCGCGGTGGACGACGCCGCGCTCGTGGGCCTCGGCGATGGCGCGCGCGGCCTGCACGCCGAGCCGCGCCACCAGCGGCGCCGGCAGGCGGCCGCGGCGCTCGACCAGCGTGGCCAGATCGACGCCGTCGAGCAGCTCCATGGCGTAGTACCAGATGCCGTCGAGGGTGACGCCCCAGTCGAAGACGCGCACGGTGTTGGGGTGGGAGAGGCCGGCGGTGGCCTCGATCTCGCGCTCGAAGCGCGCCACCATGGCGGCGCCGCGGTGCAGATCGGCGCTCAGGATCTTGAGCGCGACGTCGCGGTGGATGGCGCGGTCGTGGGCGCGCCAGACCTCGCCCATGCCGCCGCTGCCGATCCGGCGCTGCAACTTGTAGCGGCCGATGCTCTTGCTCTCGAACGCGGTCTGGCGCGCCGACCACTGTACGTGGCCGCTCCAGGTGGTGATCGCGACCGCGCTGGCGAGCACGAACAGGAGCCCGATGTAGCGGGCCAGGGTGTCGGGGTCGTCGAGCTGGGCGCGCAGGACCTCGTCGCCGCGGCTGAGGACGAGGACGCCGATCGGGCAGATGAGGACGGTGACGGTGCCGACGATCGCGTTCTCGAGCCACGGCCGCGGCAGCGCCATGACCTGGGTGACCAGGATGAGCACGATGATGAGGTGATACGGCGAGGTGATGCCGCCGGTGCGGGCGGCGATGAACGCCAGCGCGGCGCCGGTGAAGAAGAAGTTGAGCGCGCCGATGGGGACGATGACCTTCTCGGGCGGCAGCGGATCGCGCGCGAGCAGGTAGAGGACGAAGGCCTGGAACAGGCAGGGCAGGGCCAGGGCGATCAACACCGGCGCCGCAGGGCCGTGCCCGATGCGCGGGAACAGCACCAGGTGCATGGGCAGGCCGACGCCGATCCACAACGCGGTGGCCAGGAGCGCGATCGCGCGCAGCCGCGACATGTCGGCGGCGTAGCGGTGATAGGCGATGCGCTGCCGGGCCGTCGCGATGGCGACGTCGTGCGCACTGCCGCTGGTCATCACCGCGAGAGTAGCGCAGTGCACCCTTGGAAACGCCCTCGCTCGCGCTCGGACGGCTCAGGGCGACCGGCCTCAGGCGGCGACGGCGGTGGGGCGGCGCTGGGCGAGCGGGCCCGCGCACAGGAGCTCGGCGCGCGGCGCCGGCGAGGCGTCGAGCAGCCGGACCTTGCGGGCCGCGGTCTCGAGGGTCAGCCCGATCCCGTGATCGGCCAGCGCCGGGCCCAGGCGGTAGGCCATGCGCTCGAGGCGGCGGTAGGTCGAGGCGTAGGCCTGGGTGACGATCGGATCGAAGTTCGCCGTCGCGATCGGGTTGGTGGCGAGCAGCCGCCGCATGCGGTTGGACGGCAGGAACGACAGCATGGTGACCGCCGGGTGGAGCGCGTGCATGGCGGCTGCGGCGTGTTCGTAGCGCGTGTAGGCCACGGTCTTGTAGTCCTGGACCAGCACCCACAAGAGGCTGTGGCGGTGGTTGAAACCCGGCTCCTCGGTGATGAGGGGCAGGAACGGATCGACCAGGACGATCAGGTTGGCGCCGCGCTCGACCGCCGACACGATGTTGGTGGTGCGAGTGACGAACCCGTCGGTGTAGCGGCGGCCGTCGATGATGACCGAGGTCATGAACGGATGGATGGCGGCCGAGGCCAGGACGGCGCGGCTGATGGGCACGTGATCGACGCCGGGTTCGCCGAACAGCACGTGCTCGCGGCGATCCTGATCGGTGGCGCCGATGTAGAGCTGCTTGCCGAGGCGACGGAAGTCGTCGCTGCGGCCGGGCTCGGAGAAGACGTCGGCCAGGCGACGGGCCTTGTCTTCGGCCGAGAAGAAGGGGCCGAACAGGGCGGCGAGCTGTGACGCCGCGCCGGTCAGGCTGAGGCGCTCCTCGCCGTGCCGCACGCGGTCGCGGTAGTCGAGCAGGTGGCGACCGACCGAGCACAGGCGGGCCGGCAGGTCGCGCACGGTCAGATTGCGCAGGCCGAGTTCGAGATCGACGCCGTCGCGGTTGTCGGGATCGACCTCGCGCAGGCAGCGATCGAGCTCGACGCGGTTGGCGACCAGCGAGGTGACGATCGCGCCGGCGCTGATGCCGTAGTAGAGGTCGAAGTCGTGGACGCTGAAGCCGTCGAAGGCGTCCTCGAGGCAGCGCAGCACGCCCAGCTCGTAGTAGACGCCGGTGATGCCGCCACCGGCGGCGCACAGGGCCTTCTTGCTCACCGGCGGGCGGACGAGCTCGGCGATGCGGGCGTTGAGCACGGCGGAGGTCGGCGACGCCAGCCAGCCGCCGATGCGGCGGCGGCCCAGCTCGAACACGATCGCGTCGCGCATCGCGCCCGGCATGTCGGGCAGGATGGCCAGGATGCGATCGCACCGGAACCGTCGTTCGCGGTCGCGGTCGGCGTGGCGCAGCTCGAGGAAGCGGTCGAGAAGCGCCAGCGGTCCGCCGGGCACGGTCGGTCCGACCTCGATCAGCATCGCGTCGAAGTACACCTCGGTGGTGCGTTGCACCGCGCGGGCGACGTCGGCGGTTCGCTCGCCGGCAGCGTCGGCGGACGCGGTGGTCTCCTGGGCTAGATACAGCACCCTGGTCACGGCGAACCGAGGTTAGCGCAGGGCGCTGACGTGACGGGGCTTCAAGGCCCCGCGGTCAAAGTTGACAAAGTTGACACCGTCCCCGGCTCAGAACTCGAGCTCGCGCGCGGTGATCTGGCGGTGGAGATCGGCTGTCAGCGGGATGTACTCGGTGTGGCGCGGCGGGAGTACGTAGACGGGCTCCGCGACCGCCTTCGGATCGAAGCCTTGCTTCTTGAGGTCGCCTTTGACCTGCTTGAAGGTGCCGGTGACCTCGAGCTCCTCGGTGAAGCGGAGGAAGAGAGGGATGGCGTAGGTGGGGAGCTGGCTGCGCACGTGGCGGGCGAAGCCGTGGAGGTCGAGCTGGGCCAGGGGGACGCGCAGGACCACGGCGGCCATGCCGCATCGGCCCTCGGCGCCGGGGACCTGGACGCCGTACACGGTCGACTCGGCGACCTGGCCGAAGGTGTTGAGGACCTCGGCGACCTCGTTGGTCGAGACGTTCTCGCCCGTCCAGCGGAAGGTTTCGCCGACTCGATCGACGAACTGGGCGTGGCGCAGGCCGAGGTCGCGCAGGAGATCACCGGAGTTGAACCAGCAGTCGCCGGCGGCGAAGACGTCACGCAGGAGCTTCTTCTCGCTGGCGCTCTTGTCGGTGTAGCCGTCGAAGGCGTAGCGCTCGCTGACCTCGCCGATGAGCAGGCCGACCTCGCCCTTGCCGACCTTGATCAGGCGGCCGTCGGGGGTCCGGATCGGCTCGTCCTTGTCGATGTCGTACTTGACCAGCGCGTAGGGCGCCGGGCAAAGGCCGACCGTGCAGTCGGCGTTGAGCAGGTTGATGAAGGCGATGTTGCCCTCCGACGCGGCGTAGAACTCGTAGACCTCATCGATGCCGAAGCGAGCCTTGAACTCCTTCCAGATGTCGGGGCGCAGGCCGTTGCCGACGATCTTCTTGATCGGGTTGTCACGGTCGTCCGGGCGCGGGGCCTGGTTGAGGAGGTAGCGGCACAGCTCGCCGATGTAGGCGAACGAGGTGGCGCGGTAGCGGCGGACGTCGTCCCAGAACGCCGACACGCTGAACTTGCGGCGCAGGGCGAGGGCGGCGCCGGTCGACGCCGCCGAGCTCCACGCCACCGTCAGGGCGTTGTTGTGATAGAGCGGCAGCGCCAGGTAGAGGACGTCCTCGGGCTTGAGCGCGAGCGCGGCCATGCCGAAGCCGCCAGCAGCCTTGACCCAGCGGAAGTGGCTCATGATCGACGCCTTGGGCATGCCGGTGGTGCCCGAGGTGTAG
>SXJR01000438.1 GCA_005779305.1 Myxococcales bacterium | reverse complement strand
GTGGTCATCGTCTTGAACTCGCGCACCCGCACGGTGGTCGCCTTGGTGGTCGGCTCGAGCGCGTCGCCGCCGCGCAGGTTGCCCGACGCCTTGATGGACGCCGTGTACTCCGTGTACTCGCGGAACATCTGATCGGGCGCGATGGGGGGCGTGGCGGACTCGTTCTCGTAGATGAGGAGGAGGTATTGCATCGGTCGTCTCCGTTGGGGTTCGAGCCTAGGTCGAACGGGCCCGCCGCGGATCGACAGCCGACGCGACTTTTTTTCAGAGGGCAGCGGTCAGGTGGTGTGCGTTCGACACGTGGTAGGCCACGACCAGGCTGTAGGCGGTGGCGCCGCTCCAGATGGCCAGCACCGCGCTCCGCCGCTGGCGCAGGCGCCACAGCAGCATCACCGAAAGCGAGACCAGCGCCAGCTTGGCGATCATGAAGCCGACTGGCCCATGGGTCAGCGCCGTGACCATGAGCGGGTTGGCCTCGTCGGCAACGCCGGCCTCCAGGAACGTGATGGTCCAGAGGGCATCGAGGAGGTTCAGCACGACCACGAGGCCGGCGGCCCAGCTCAACGTACGGGTGGCAACAGACTGCGACATCGCCCGAGGGGTTTGCACGCACTGCGCCAGGGCCCAGGCGGCCTAACCCCCGAAAACGACGAGCCCCAGCCAGTCACGGCTGGGGCCAACATGTCCCACTCGAAACGGGAGTGCCGGGTCTACTTGCCACCCGAGATGATGGCGTCGATGGCGTCCTTGTTCTCGTCGAGGTTCACCTTCTCGCCGTCGGGCTTTTCCTTGATCACATCGATGAGCGCGTCCTTGTTGGTCGTGGCCGGCGCGTTCGCGATCCGGATCTCCGCGATCGCGCGCAGCTTGCCCGGGTTCTGGATGAGCAGGCCAAAGGCGCCGTAGAAGGCCATCTTGTCGACCGCCTGCACCTCGAACTCGGGCACCTTCCACACCACCCGACCCGACGCGGTCGCGCCCTTGCCGTAGCGACCCTCCATCAGCCCGCGGAAGAAGCCGAAGTTGCGCTGATCGTCCTGGAGTTGCTTGGTGTCGATGGCGATGAACATCTTCCACAGCTGACCTTCGTGGAAGAAGAAGAACCGGCGCTGGTTCTTGCCGCCCTGGTTCTCCCAGTAGACCAGCATCGCCTCGCCCGTGTTGTGGGCGAATTCGTCGTCGATCACCGACACGTCCCAGCCGGTCTTCTTGCCGTTGAACTCGGCGAACGACTGCTTGATGACGGTGACCTCCTTGTTCTTCTCCTTGCGCAGCTTGTCCTGCTGGTAGACGTCGGAGGTCGCCTTGATCTGATCGGCGTAACGCTCGTTGATCTGCTTGGTGAGCTGGGCGATGACCTCGTCCTTGCTCATGCCGAAGGTGAACGAGCCCATGAGCTCGGCCAGCGCCTTCTTCTGCTCGGCGTTGGGCGGCGCGACCTTCTCTTCCTTCTTGACGGTCTTCACCACCTTCGGCTTCTTCTTCTTGGCCGCGTCGGCCGGGCCGGCGGCCAGGCTCAAACCCAGACCGATCGCCAAGGTGGCACCAAGGTGTACAAGTCGCGACATGGTTCCTCCGCCGTGGAGTCTAGCCGCCGGGTGGCAAGGGATCCAGCGGTCGTGTAAGGACGCGCCAGGGCGGGAGGTATTCAGCCGGTTCGGGCCAGGCTACTGGACCCGGACCTCGCTGGTCTTGGACATGGACTCCGAGGCCCCGGTCAGCGCGTCGGGGGTGACCGACACGTCCAGCTCGCTGCCCGAGACCGAGCCGTGGCAACCGCCGCAGACCGCGTCGAACAGCTCCTCCGAGATCCCCATGCTGATGACCTCGCCGGAGGACACCTGGTGCTCCTCGCCGAAGTTGACGACGGCACTGCCCGAGGCGGTCTGGAGCTCGAAGACCAGGCCGACCCCGGCCGGCACGTTGACCCGCACCGAACCATCGGCGGCCAGGCTGGCGCTGCCCAAGAGGGTGCGCTGCTGGAACACCGGTCCGCTGGTCATGGTCGAGGGCGCCGGCGTCTCGCGGTAGACGGCGATCCGCTCGGCGGCCCGGAAGGCGTCGACCGGACGGCCGCGGCGCAGGTTGCCGGTGAACAGGGTGAAGACCATCGGCGCGTCCGGCATGTGGATGATCGCGCGGCCGGTGCCCGTGGCGCCTTCGTCGAGCTGACCGCCGAACACGAGCTGTCGACGGTTCTTGTACAGCTGACGCGGCGCGTGCTTGATGCCGAGCACGCCGTCGACCTGGGCACCGGCGCCGCCGACCAGGGTGGTGCGCGCGCCGGTGCGCGGATCGACCGCGACGATGTCCCAGTCGAACTGGGTCGCGGTGCCGAGATCGCCGTTGAACGCGGCGTACGACACCATGATCCGGTTGTCGGTCATGCCCGACGGGTTGCGGTAGGCGCCCTGGGTGGGCGTCCCGACCCGGCCGGTGGCCGCGAGATCGGGGAACGTCACCGACGGCAGGTAGCCGTCGTCGTTGCGACCCAGCTCGAACGGCCCGACCGAGCGATTGAAGATGGCCAGCGTACCGGCGCCGCCCCTGGCGCCGGCGTCGGAGAAGATGGCGAGGAAGTTGTTGTTGAGGTCCTCGCGGATGTCGGTGGCCTGGCTGTAGCCCACCGACGGGTACAGGACCGCGCGGTCGGCGGGATCGCCGTACGGCGACTGCGCGCGCTGCGCGAGCAGCGGGTGGTAGTCGGTGCGGTCCCAGTTGATGCGCCGTCCGGAGAGTTGATAGAAGGTGTCCGACACCTTCTCGGTGGTCATGGTGATGCGGCCCTCGCGCATCATCTGCGGGCTGACCTCGGAGTTGGTCAGGAACGTCACCTGCTCGAGGCCGGTGCCGTCCCGACGCATGCGGTAGATGTCGGACTGGGGCAGGAACAGCCGGCGCGAGCGGGTGCCGGCCCGCTGCGAGGCGAAGACGATCCATTCGCCGTCGGGCGACCAGGCCGGATCGAAGTTGTGGACCTTCATGCCGCCGACGTCGGGCTCGGGCGGCGTGACCCGCTGGCAGTTGTTGCCGTCGGTCTGCACCGTCCAGATGCCGAGCGGATCGGCGGCGCCGGTACGCATGGCGAAGACCACGGTGGTGCCGTCGTGGCGGATGTCCGGCGCCCGGACGTCGGCGGTGGCGGTGTTGACGCCGCAGCCGCCGAGCAACGAGGTGTCGGCGCCGACGCCGGTGATGGCGCCGAGCGCACCGATGCTGGCTGGCGCGACCCGCAGATCGCTGCCGCCCTGGTAGCTGTCGAACTCGAGCGGGCCCGCGACGTGGTTGGCAGCGCGCTCGACGAAGACCAGGGGCACCGACGATCCCGGGCCGAGCGCGTCGATCTCGCCAGCGGTGACCATGGCGGCGCGCTCGATCCTCACCCACTCGGCCAGGATGCAGATCGGCTGGGTGGTCATCGGGTCGAACGTGCCGGGACAGATCGTGGGGTCGCCGATGAAGAGCTGACCGCCGCGGTGGCCGATGCCGCCGTCGGTGGCGGTGACGGCCTTGGCCACGGCGCGGCCGCGCCGCGGATCGGGCACCTCCATGGCCATGAACTCGTCGCGCATGATGCTGTAGTTGCGCTCGAGCGCCACCGCCGAGAAGAAGCCCTCGCTGCCCGAGCGCAGCTTGAAGTCGTTGCCCGCGCTCGGGCTGTGGCAGGCCTGGAACGAGCAGCCGCGGGTGACCAGCATGGGCTGGACCTGGGCGGCGAAGAACTGGCGGCCGGGATCACCGACGCCGAACGGGATGGGACCGACCGCCTCGGCCCAGCGTCGGAGGGTCTGATAGGGGCCGTCGGTGGTGGTGCGATCGAGGAACTTGTCGCCGCCCGAGTGAGGACCGCCGCCGGCCTCGCGGGCCAGCGGGATGCGCAGGACCTGCGATTCATCGACGGGCGAGGCCACGAACGACCAGACCTGGCTCATGTTGAAGGCGAGCTGGGTCATGTCGCTGCCGCACGTGATGTAGAGGTCCGACTGCGGCGCGCCGTGACAGCTCGAGCTGGCGCAGCCGCCGCTGGTGCGGGCGTCGGTGCCGTCCAGGAGCGGCTGCACCGTGTCGCGAAACTGCGCGAAGCTGGGGTGGTTGGCGTACGGCATCGGATCGAAGCCGCTGGGCACGCTCGTACTGCACGAGCCCGTGCCGGACTGGGGCGGCGTCGTCGGCGGCAGGCCGTTCTCGGTGGCGCCGTTCTCCATCCAGGTGAGGAGCGTCAGGTACGCGTCCTCGCCCACCAGCAGGTTGGGGCCACCGACGTGGCTGACCTGCAGATCCTTGAACTCGGCGCCGTACGCGATCTGGAGCTGGGACGAGCCCACCGCCTTGATCAGCAGCAGCGGCAACGGGTAGGCGCCGAAGGGGCGCAAGACGTCGCGCCGCTTCTGCACGTTCTCGAAGCTGGTGACGTCGAAGTTGCCACCGGCGAACTGGAACGGATCCTCGGGGTTGGTGCTGTGGCAACCAGAGGTGTTGCCCGCGCACGAGTTGACGAGGATGGGTTCGATGTGGCGCTGGTAGTAGGTGCGGCGCGGCGGAGGGTCGCTGCACGCGGAGACCGCGAGCGCTCCCACCAGCCCCACCATGGCGACCCACGGGGAGACCTTCATACCCACAGTTTACTCCAGTGGCTCGAGGATCAGCGCGCCGATCACGCGCCCATCACCGTCGACGACATCGAGCGTGACGTTCTCGACACCACGCCCGTCCTGGCGGACGTGGGCCGGGTCACCGCCGTCATCGTCGCCGTTGCGATCTCTGTCCGAAAACGCCGTCAGCCGCGGGCGGCCCGCGGCTGACGACGACGGCGTTTCGCTACGCCGGCGCAAGGCTCAGAGCCCTGCCAGCGCTGCCTTCGCGGTCTGGCGCACCAGCGACGAGGCGTCGGTGGTAGCGGCGGTCAGGGCGGCGCGCGAGCCGGCGTCGCCGATGCGGCCCAGGGCCCAGGCCGCGTTGCGGCGGACGACGGGGTTGGCATCACCGGTCAGTGCAGCCTCGAGCGCGGCCCGACCCGAGGCGTCCTTGAGCTCGCCGATCACGGCCGCCGCCTTGGCGCGGACGTCGCCGTCGGCGTCGCCGACCAGCGCGACCAGGGGCGCCGCGTTGGCCTGCTTGCGGACCTGCAGCCACGACGTGGCCGCTGCCAGCCGCACGGTCGCGTCGCCGTCACCCATCGCCGCCACCAGCGCGGTGTTGGCGTTGCGGTGGCCGATGGTGCCGAGCGCGCGCACGGCAGCCATGCGGGCCTCGGACGACAGGTCCGTCCGCGCCGCCGCCGCGGCCAGAGCCGGGATCGCCTGCGGGTGGCGGAAGGTGCCGAGCACGTCGGCCGCGTTTCGGGCCAACCGCGAGTCGCTGCCGGCCAGGTCGGTCGTGGAGCGCTCGGTGAGCTGGGCCTTGAGGACCGGCCGGCGCGCGATCCACCACGCCGCCACCTCGCGCAGCTCGTACTTGTCGTGGTCGATCAGGTCGAGCACGGTCGGCGTGCAGGCGTCGCAGATCAGGCGCTCGGCGCGCTCCAGCTCGGCGATGATGGCATCGGTCGATCCGGTGGCGACCGCGTTCTGGATGCGGGCTGCCGAGCCACCGCGGCCGGCGTGCGCCGTGCCCGCGAAGGTGAGCAGGCCCACCACCGCCGCGGCCAGGATATTCGTCTTCATCGTACGCATGGTGCTTCTCCTTGGCTTGGGTGGTGGTTAGTAGGCAGCGCCCGGGGCGTTCTCACGCGAGTAGAACTGACCGCCGAGGTCGGCCATCAGGATCATCAGGTAGTACTCGTCCGGCGTGAGCTCCTGACCGACCGCCGCGGCGTGGGCCGGGAACTGGCCGACCGGGAAGGCTCGGACGGCGCCGTTCTGCGCCGGGAACTGCTGCACCGGGTTGAGCTTCTTGATCAGCTCGGAGTCGCGGGCGTTGCCGGGCTCGACGTAGATCTTGATGTCGCCGACGATGACCAGGCCAGCGTCCTCGAGCTCCATCATGTCGGGGCCCATGAGCGAGAGGTGCGAGCGCGAGTAGCCGGAGAACATCTCGTCGCCGACGCCGTAGGTGGCGACGCCGCCACGGAGGTCGAAGGTCCAGCTGAAGGTGGCGCCGGTCATCGGGTCGCTGATGCTCCAGCTCGGGTTGGCCGGGCCCGGGGTGCCGTTGTGGCAGCTCACGCACTTGGCGTCGAACACGTTCTGCAGGGCCGAGTCCCAGGGCACGCCGACGGTGCCGTCGCGAGTGAAGGTGCCGCCGCTGATGCGCTGGTCGCGGCTGGAGGTCGCGCGCAGGTCGCTCGGGCCGCGGGCCACGGCCTCGGTCAGGCCCGGGTCGATGATGACGGTGTCGGTGCGGCTCTCGTGGCAGCCGCCGCAGACGCGGGACTCACCGGCCGCGCCCGAGAACCAGACCGGCTCGTTGGCGTTGGTGTGGGTCATGCCGAACACGTCGATGGCCTGGAGGTGGACCGGGATGTTGGCGGGCATGAGCGCCAGCCACGAACCATCGGCGCGGACCGGAGCCACGCCGAGGACGGCGGCGCCCTCGTGCTCGGTGATGCCGAAGTCGTCGGGGATGCCCTCCTCGACCGAGAAGCCCTCGACGACGCGGACGCCGTACACCGAGCCGCGCTGAAGGTTGGCGACGGTCGAGCGGTGGACGTCCATCGAGCCGATGAGCGTGGTCGACTGGTCGTAGGCGTGGGTGCCCGAGGGTGCGATCACCGGCGGCGCGTCGCGAGCGACCAGCGGGCGCGGGAAGATGTCCCACATCGCGGGGTCGTCGTAGAGCGGGCGGCGGGTCTTGCGGTTCGAGTCGTAGACGTAGATGCCGAAGTTGGCCTCGTTGCCCGGGCCGGCGGCGCCGAGGGTGCCCGACTCGACCGGACCGTCGGCCCACGACACGAGCAGGTCGGGGTAGTCGCGGGCGTTGAGCGGGTACGCGTCGTAGTAGCGGCCGACCGTCATCGACGACGGCTCGCGGCCGAGCGGGACGCTCGGGGTGAGCAGGCGGTAGCTGGCCGTGTCCTCGGACATGTTGCGGTCGGCGTGGATCGCGCCGTCGACGGCGTAGGGCTCGCCGAGGCGGATGTCGAGGATGGCGCCGGCCTGGATCGTCCGGTCACGCGAGGTGCCGATGGCGATCACGCGGCCGGGCGACACTTCGCGCGCCTTCAGGTAGGAGTTGGTGACGCCGGTGCCTTCCTTGCCGAAGGCCTCGCGCATCGTCGTCATGTCGGGGTGAACCGTCATGAGGTGTCCGGCGTTCATGTCGCCGAGGTGGTCCCACTGGGTCAGCATCACGCGGCCATCCGAGAGGAGGGTCGGGAACACGCGGTGCGACAGGTTGCGGGGCCCGAGCTTCAGGTTGGTGCCGTCGTCGTTGACGGTACCCATCTGCAGCGTGGTGCCGCGCTCGTACTCGTCGCGGAACTGCTGCGCACCAGTTTCGTCCAGGTCGTTGGTCTGGAAGAAGACCTTGTCGCCCGGCAGGTAGACCGGGTTGACGTAGTCGCGGTTGGGGTTGGTCGGCAGCTGCCGGACGTCACCCGACTCGACGTTCACGATGAAGAGGCCAAACGCCTGGGCGCTGGCCAGACGACCCGAGAACACGATCTCCTTCGCGTCGAAGGAGAGGTCGTATCCCGAGATGTCCATGTTCTGGTACTCGGCGCCCGCGCTGCCGCAGCAGATCTCGGTGAGCTCACCGTCTGCGGTCGGGGGGGACAGCTTCACCAGGCGTCCCGTGGGGACGTACGAGGTGTACTGGAAGATGTCTCCCATATCGTTGCGCTTGGGACGCTGCAGGAAGACGACGGAGTCGACGCCATCCAGCGGGCCGGGATCGCTCCCTCCGCAGGCGACGACCGAACCGAACGTCATGGCGCTGAGCGCGATGCCGAGGTTGATACGCTTCACGACTGGCCTCCTCATGGTGCTGGCTGGCCTTACAGCAACCATGGTGCCAATAAGTTCATGAATTATATCAATGCATTGACTTGCAGATCCCTATGGGCTGCAACCCCCCTGGGGGCGCGCGTTTGGGGGTTCCGAGCCCCAAGATCGACAGACGCAGCGCGTCAGACCGGTCAGTCAACCGCGAGAAGACCGCGCGCGGTCGCGAGCTCGCGCAGCATGGTCTTGGCGCGCTCGAACCGCTTGCGCAGGGTCGCCGCGCGACGGTCGACGTCCTGGCCGTCGTCGCCGGGCAGCGCGCGCGCGATGTCCTTCCACGACATCTTGCGGTCGATGCGCAGGACGAGGAGCGCGTGGTCGTCGGGTTCGAGCGCGTCGCGCAGACGACGCAGCTCGTCCTTCACCTCGGTGCGCAGGAACGGCAGGGTCGCGGTGCGCACCTGCTCGACGATCGCCGACACGTCGGCGGCACCATTCGAGAGCGACACGTTGTTGCGCGCCCGCCGACGCGGATCGCGGCGCAGGCGGTGGAGCGCGTTGCGGGCCAGCGCGTACGACCACGTGCGCAGGGACGCGTCCCAGCGAAACGATCGCAGGCCGCGCAGGAGATCCTCGGAGAAGACGCTGAAGGCCTCGCCGGCGAGATCCTCGTCGCGGGCGACCGCGTGGAGGAAGCCGAGCACTTCGCCGCCGTACATCTCGATGGCGAGGGCGGCGGCGTCTCCGGACCGGCCGGCGGTGACGAGGTCGCGCACGCCCTGCTCTCGCGCAGCGCGCGCGGCAGCGCCCTGATCGTCGCCGCTCTCGGGTGCGCGCTCGGTCATTGGCGAGGGCAGTCTACCGCTTCTCGAGCTCGGCGCGCAGGGCGTCCACCTCGGCGAGGGTGAGGACGTACGCGGCCGGGAACTTCGAGAATTCGCGATGGGCCACCTCGAGCAGCGCGGCGGCGCGGTCGAGCTCGCGGCCCAGGCCCATCAGGGCTCGCGCGATCTCGACCCCGGCCCCGACGCCGGCGGCGCCGTCGCTGGTGATCGACATCTGCTCGGAGCGCTCGGCGATCGCCAGCGCCGCGGCGTGATGGCCGAGGCCCGACAGCGCCTTGGCCCGCAGGTTCATCGAGAACAGGTGCCGGCTCTCGCCGGGCGCCTGCTTGGCGAAGAAGCTCTCGGCGCGCGCGGCCGCCGGCTCGGCGCGGACGTAGTCTCGGGCCAGGAGCGCCGCGGCGGCGATGTTGTACGAGGTGGCCGCGACCTGGAAGTGATCGGGGCCAAGCGCCTTCTCCTGGATGGCGATGGCGCGATCGAGCGCGGCCAGGGCCAGGACGTGGTTGCCGCGCTTGTTCTCGAGCACGGCCAGGTTGGCGTCGCACAGCGCCACGTCGGGGTGTTCGGGGCCATGGATCGCGACGAACGTGGCGCGGGCCTCGCGGTAGGAGCGATCGGCCTCGGCGAAGTCCGCGGGATCGTCGGTGAGCAACACGCCGAGGTTGAGCAGCGCGGTGGCGCGCGCGCTCGAGCGAGCGCCGGGCCAGGCGGCGAGCGCCAGCCGGATCCGCTCGACGATGGGCGGGACCAGGTCGTCCTTGCCGGCGTCGACGAGGAGCAGCCCGTAGTCGGTCAGCACCTCGGCGGTCCGTGGGTGGGTCGGTCCGAGCGCCGCGATGTAGTCCTCGATGGCGCCCTGGTAGCGGGCGATGGCTTCGTCATAGCGGCCGCCGCCGTGAAGTGCGCGCGCCAGCGACAGCTCGGCCTCGCCACGGCTTCCGGGATCGGCGCCGGGCGAGATCATCTTCACCGACTGCTCGGCCCAGGCGATGGCCTGCGCGCTGTCGCCAAGGTTGTCGGCGGCCCCGACCAGCGCGCCCAGCAGCTCGGCGACGGCCGCGGGCGCGCGGCGGCGATCCTTCTCGATCGCGGCCGCCCCGGCGCGGATCCAGGGCGCGGCCTCGCTGGCCTCGAAGCGATCGCTGCCGTGGAGCACGACCAGGAGCTGGAGCGCCTGGAGGTAGATGTCGGTGTCGTCGAGGGCAACGCCGGCGTAGTAAGCGTCGGTGAACAAGCGCTGGGCCTCGGCCAGGCGATCCTGGGCGTAGGCGATCTGGCCCTCCACCATGGTGGCCAAGGCATGGGCCCCGCGATCGTCGGGTGCGGCGACGGCGAGCGCCGCCTTGGCGCCGCTCTGGGCGGCGGCGTAGCGATCGGCCCGGGCGTCGGCGCTCGCCGCCCACAGCTTGGCGCGAGCGGTGATCGCCGCGTCGTCGTGGCGCGGCAGGGTCGCGGCGAGCGCGACCGCGTCGAGGCACGGCACCACGGACGGAAGCGCTCGCAACCGGCTGAGGTAGGCCGCGGGGTCCGACACCGCCAGGGCCGGATCATCGACGAGCAGCGAGGTGGCGCGGGCGCGCAGCGTGAGGCAGCCGGTGCTGCGAGCCTCGAGCTCGGCCGGCGTCGAGCGATCGACCCGCGCCGCCTTGCAGCTGGCCAGCGCCGCCTCGTGCAGGCGGGGACGGATCACCGACAGCCGCTGCTTGACCCGATCCAGGAGCTGGCGATCGCCGGGCGCGGCGTCGACGGCCGCGATCACGCGATCGATCGTCGCCGGCGTCAGGTTGCGGTCCATGGCCGGCACCGCGGTCCGGCACGGATCGATCTGCTCGCGCGGCCACGCCGCCCACGCCAGGGCCGCGGCGGCGACCACGCCGGCGGCGCCGAGGCCGATCCACAGCCGGCGCCGCGACGGGCGGGCGGCGTCACGTAGCGCATCGAGCATCGCGCGCGTCGTCGGCCAGCGCTTGGCGGGCGACACCGAGAGCGCGCGCACGAGCACGGCGCGCACCCGTGCCGGCACCGGGCTGTCCTTGGGCGGCGCAAGGATGCGACCGGCCTCGACGGCGGCGCGCAGCACACGTTGATCGGCGCCGGCAAAGGGACGCTTGCCGTGCAACGCCTCCCAGGTCATGACCGCGAAGGCGAACTGGTCGGCGCGGGCGTCGACGTCACCGCCGGCGAACTGCTCGGGCGACATGTACGCCGGCGTGCCGACCAGCATGCCGGTCATGGTCAAGCGATCGGAGAGCAGGCCCCTGTGCGAGCGATCGAGATCGTAGTCGGGCGTCGCGGGCGGCGTGTTGCGCGGATCGGGCGTGGGCATCGGCGCCGGTGCGGGCAGCGACGCCGGCGTCGACTGAGCCGGCGGCTCGGCCGGTGGCGGCTCGGCCGGTGGCGGGAGGCTGGGCGGCGGATGGGCCACCGCGTCACTGGCGAGCAGCTCGGTGGCGGCCTCGGCGTCGACGGCGGGCACCGGCGCGGCCGGCCCGTTGGGCACGGTCGGCTTGTTGCTCGGCGCCGGCGTGTGCAGCCCCGAACGGGTCAGCTCGCTGGTGACCAGATCGTTGGCCGATTCACCGACGGCGCGCGCCAGCCCGAAGTCACCGACGCGGGGCCGGCCGTCGTCGCCGACCAGCACGTTCTCCGGCTTGAAGTCGCGGTGGACCAAGCCGGCCTCGTGAGCGGCGACCAGGCCCTCGCCAGCGGCCAGGCACAGCGTGAGCGCGTCACGCCACGGCCGGGGCCGCGCCTTGAGCCACGCTCGCAGCGTGCCGCCGGGGACGAACTCCATGGCGACGAAGACGCGATCGCCCAGGCGCCCGACCTCGTGCACGGTGATCACGTTGGGGTGGGTGAGCCGGGCCATGGCCAGGGCCTCGCGCTGCAAGCGGTCGACGCCGGCGCCGGCGCGGTGCAGCTTCACCGCCACCGAACGATCGAGACTCTCGTCGCGGGCGAGGTAGACCACGCCCATCCCGCCCGAGCCCAGGCGCCGCTCGATGCGGAAGCTCTGGCCGATGCGCGAACCGGCCTCGAGCTCGCGCTCGCGCGCCGCCGGCGCCGACGGCGCGGCCGCGACCGCCGCCAGCAGCGGATCGCGAAACTCGCTCGAGCCGGCCGCGTCCGACAGGCCCGACGGGAGGAGCGACGCGGCACCGCCCCCGACGTCATCCGGACCGACCTCGTGCGTGACCAGCGCGTGGGCCTCATCGGCCTCGGCGTGTCCGTCATCGCTCGACGCACCCGGCGCCGAGTCGGGCCTGGGTTCGGGCTCCACCACGTCCGGTCATGATGCCACTACTGGTATGCTCGCGGCACGGAGGATGGGATGACCCGACCGTGTCTGGCGATCGCCGCCGCGTTCGCGCTTGCGTTCGTGGCCTGCAAGAAGAAGGAAGACGCCGCTGGCAAGGGCTCGACCAGCGACCCCTGGGCTGGTGGCTCCGCGGTCGTCGACGACGATCCGTGGGACCCCAAGCCCAAGAACGCCGACGCGCCGCCGCCGCCGATGGCCTCGAAGCTGGGGACCAGCGCCGGCGGCGAGCTGGCCAAGCTGGCCGGGCCGCCGGACGCGCCGGCCCCGGACAACGCGCCTCCGCCGGGCGGAGCGCCGGCGGTCGCGGTCACCGCCGCGTCGGTCTCCACGGACGGGCTGCCCACGCAGTCGGTGCGCGGCTTCGCGGGCATCTCGCAGACCGGGTTCCGCGTCGCCTACGCCAAGTCGGCTAACCAGGTCCACGAAGGGTTCCGCACCGTGCTCGAGGAGCACAAGGTGTTCGACCTGGTCGCGCAGGGCCTCAACCAGACCATCCGCATGCCGGGCACCGTCGACATCCAGCTCGTCGACTGCGGGGTCATCAACGCCTTCTACGATCCCAACAACACCCGGATCATCGTCTGCTACGAGCTGCTCTCGTACTTCGTCGACATCTTCAAGGGCAACGTCGCCAATGACGATCAGCTGGGCCAGGCCGTCATCGGCGCCACGCTGTTCGGCTTCTACCACGAGCTCGGCCACGCCCTGATCCACCAGCTCAAGTTGCCCACCATGGGTCGCGAGGAGGACTCGGCCGATCAGATCGCGACCTTGCTGCTCATGGAGGCCGGCGACGACGGCGTCGGCATGGCGCTGTCGGGCGCCTACTGGTTCAACCTGCAGTCGAAGAGCGGCAACGAGACGCCGTTCTGGGACGAGCACGCGTTCGATCTGCAGCGCTACTACAACATCCTCTGCCTCATCTACGGCTCGAACCCGACCAAGTACGCCGGCTTCGTCGAGTCGGGCAACCTGCCCAAGGCGCGGGCGGAGCGCTGCCAGGAGGAGTACGGCAAGATCCGCGACAGCTTCCAGACGCTGATCGCGCCCCACCTCACCAACAACACGCCGCAGGAGATCGAGTACACCGCGCCGGTCGCCGACGTGACGCCGCCGGCCCAGCCGGGACCGCCCGCGCCCACCGAGCCGGCGCCCACCGAGCCGACGCCCACCGAGCCCGCACCCACCGAGCCCGCCGAGCCCGATCCGTTCCAGATGCCCGACGAGCCCGACGAGCCCGACGACCACGCCGTCACCTGCGAGCAGGTCGCCGACAAGGCGATCGAGCTCATCGCGGTCGAGGCCGAGAAGCAGCTCGCCAACCTGACGCCCGAGCAGCAAGCGGCGGCCATCGAGGAGATCAAGAACAACATGACCTCCTTCCTCGAGCAGTTTCTCGCCCAGTGCGAGAAGGAAGACTGGCCTGACAAGGACCGCCAGTGCGTGCTCGACGCCGCCTCCCTCGACAAGGCGTCGAAGTGCGGCATCGAGTAGCGGCTAGCAGCGAGCGATCAGCGAGCGTTCAACATGCCGCTCAGATGAGCGCCGGAACGTCCACGTCCAGGTCCACGACGACGACCACGCCCACGTCCACGTCCACCTCCACGACCGGGCACCCTCGACCGCCTTCCTCGCGAGGTCAGCCCTTCTACCGACGAGGCCTCGCAACCACCTCGTGAGCGTGGTCGTTGACGTTCTCGTGAGCGTGGACGTCGTCGTGGACCTGGACGTGGACGGTCCGATCTGCCGCGCCTGTTGACTTCGCGGCGGCACCGGAACCAGCCCGCAACCTGACGTTGCGTTTCGCAACCTGGCACCGTCGGGGAGGCCACTGATCACGCGTGGTTCCGGCCGCCTCCGGCGGGCACGAATCATGCTCAAACCGGGCCATCGTGAGGCCCGCACGTTTGTTCCTCGCCGCGACGCTGACCTGCCTCGCCGCCCTGCCCGCGCACGACGCGCACGCGCTCGACCCGATCGCGTCGTTCAAGTACCTGGTGACCGGCAACGGGTTCGGCTTCCAGGTCTACGACACCGACGCCAACGCCATCACCCAGTACCTCGAGCGGCCCTATCGCTACCTGCGGGCCAACCCATCGAACCCCGACGGCGAGGGCATCGTCCGCCGTAACCTGGTGTTCGACACCTACTTCGGCCTGCGGGTCGGAACCCAGGCCGCGTGGCTGGGCACCCGCGATCCCAGCGAGGTCGGCTACGTCGCCGAGACCAACGTGATCCGCTCGGTGGTCACGATCGGCGGCGTCCGCACCGAGACCTTCTTCTACGCGCCGTTCGGCTACGACGGCAACGCCATGGTGATGCTCCTGCGCGCCGAGAACACCTCGGGCGCGGCGCAGACGGTCAGCGCCTACTCGCTGCACAACTTCAAGCTCGGTACCGCCACCAACCCGGACGCGCCCGGCGCCAACGGCGAGACCATCGCCTTCGACAGCGGCTCGATGTCGACGACCGAGAGCGGCCCGGGCGGCGGCACCATGGTGTACATGCCCATCGGCGGCGCCGAGGGTTCGAGCTGCGACACCAACGCCTACAACGCGGTGGCGGCCGGCAACGATCCCGCCGCGACCTCGACCTGCAGCGGCACCGACCGCGTCAACGTCTTCACCCGTTCGTTCGGTTCGATCGCCGCCGGCGAGAGCAAGTGGTGGGGTGTGGTCGTGCTCTTCGACGCCGAGGGCAACGGGAGCGCGGCCCGCACGGCCTGGACCACGTACCTGGCCGGCCGCACCGCCCAGCAGCTCCACGACGACGCGCTGGCCGAGTGGGACGCGTGGCGGCAGCCCCCGCCGCCCGGCCTGACCCCCGACGAGCTGGCAGTGTGGCGCCAGTCCGAGGCGGTCCTGCGCATGAGCCAGATCCGCGAGTCCTACCAGACCACGCCGCGCCGCAAGAACCTGGGCATGGTGCTGGCCAGCTTGCCGCCCGGCGGCTGGCACACCGGCTGGGTGCGCGACGCGGTCTACGCCTTGGTCGCGATGGCCCGCACCGGCCACTGGGAGGAGGCCCGCCTCGGCCTCGACTTCTTCCTCGGTGCCGACGCCGGCCGCTACGGCTCGTACCTCAACAACGTCGACTATCGGATTTCCACCGTCCGCTACTATGGCGACGGCGAAGAGGAGGCTGACTACTCGGGCCATCCCACCCGCAACGTCGAGATCGACGGCTGGGGCCTGTTCCTGTGGGCGGCGCGGACCTACGTCGACGCCAGCGAGGACACCGCCTGGCTATCGTCGACCACGCGCAAGGGCGACATCGTCTACGACGCGATCCGCGCCGGCGTCGCCGAGCCACTCGCCGCCAACCTCGAGTCGAACGGCATGGCCATCGCCGACGCGTCGATCTGGGAGGTGCACTGGGGCAACCGCCAGCACTGGCTGTACACGACGGCGGCGACGGCGCGTGGCTTCTGCGACATGGCCACGCTGGCCCGGCGGGCCGGCCGCACCGAGGACATCGAGCGCTACCGGGCGATGTCGGAGCGGGCGGTCGCGGCCATCCGCGCCGCCTTCATCGACTCCAACCGGGTCCTGGCCGGGTCGCTCGAGAAGCTGTCGCAGGGCTCGAACTACCGCGATGGCTCGACCGTCGAGGTCTTCACCTGGAACCTGATCCCCGGCACCGACCCGATCGGCACCGCCACGCTCGGCGCGATGTCGTACCTGCAGACGCCGGCCGGCGGCTACAAGCGCCTCGAAGGCTCCAACGATCAATACGACACCGACGAATGGATCCTGATCGACCTGAGGGCGTCCAGCGCGTTCCGCCGCAACGGCAACACCGCCAAGGCCGACCAGCTCCTCGACTGGGTCACCGGTCAGGGCAGCGTCAACTTCGATCTCCTGCCCGAGCTCTACAACACGCGCACCTCGAGCGGCGCCATCGGCGCCTATTCCGGCTCGATCCCCATGGTCGGATACGGCGCCGGCGCCTATCAGATGACGCTGCTCGATCGCGCCGGCGCGTTCGAGCCGAGCGACTGCGGCGAGGTCGACGTCGGCGAGTACCCCGACGCCGGCCCGGGCGGCCCCGGCGGCAATCCCGGCGACGGTGACCTGCGCACCGGGCTGGCCTGTTTCTGCACCGCCGGCGCTCGCGACGCGAAGACGCCCTGGGCCGAGCTGCTCCTGTTCGGCGGCGTGATCGTGGTGGCCACGCGGCGGCGGCGGCGGGCGCGGCGGGGATGACGTGATCGAGCTCCGGGACATCGGGAAGGAGTTCCCCGGCGTGCGGGCGCTGAGCGGCGTGAGCCTCACCATCGAGCGCGGCGAGGTGCTCGGGCTGGTCGGCGAGCACGGCGCCGGCAAGTCAACGCTGATCAAGATCCTGGGCGGCGTCTACGGCGCCGGCGAGTTCGAGGGCCAGATCGCGGTGAACGGACGATTGGCGGCGTTCACGTCGACTCGCGACGCCCGTGATGCGGGGATCGCGGTGGTGCACCAGGAGCTGAGCCTGGTCCCGGAGATGTCGGTGGCGGAGAACCTGCTCCTCGGGCGCGAGGTGACGCGATGGGGCGTGGTGGACGGTGCGGCGAGCGAGCGGCGGGCGCGCGAGATCCTGGCGCGGACCGCGGGCAAACTCGCGGAGCTCATCGACGTGCGCGAGCCGGCGGGCAGGCTGGGCGTCGGAATGCAGCAGGTGGTCGAGATCGCGCGCGCGTTCGGCGAGGACACGGCGGTGGTCGTGCTCGACGAGCCGACGGCGGCGCTGAGCACGGCCGAGGCCGAGCGGTTGTTCGACGTGGTGAGGGCACGGCGTGGGGATGGCGCGTCGTTCGTGTACATCTCGCATCACCTCGACGAGGTGATGGCGCTGTGCGATCGGGTGGCGGTGCTCAGGGATGGCAGGTTGGTCGCGGTGCGGAGGGTGGCGGAGGTGACGAGGGAGGAGCTCGTGGAGATGATGACGGGGGCCGAGCAGGCCAGAGATCCGGACGGAGAAGGGCAAGGGCAAGGGCAAGGGTCGGAGGAAGACGTCCTGACGGTCGACGGACTGCGGGTGACGGTCGGCGGGCGGAGGGTGGTGGATGGAGTGAGCTTCGGGGTGAAGGCGGGAGAGATCGTCGCGCTGGCGGGAGCGATGGGCGCGGGGCGGACCGCGACATTGTCGGCGCTGTTCGGGATGGTGAAGGGTGAGGTCGAGGGCGTGGTGAGCGTGGACGGGCGGGTGGTGACGATCGACGAGCCGCGGGATGCGATCGCGGCGGGGTTGGCCCTGGTTCCCGAGGACCGCAAGGGTGTGGGGCTGGTGCTCGGGATGAGCGTCGAGGAGAACCTCGGGCTGGCGGCGATGGGGCGGAGAGGACGTCTGATCGATGGGGCGAGGAGCGAGCGGGCGGCGGCGGACCGGGTGAAGGAGCTGAGGATCAAGGTGCCGGGGCTGGGCGCGGAGGTGGCGACGCTGTCGGGCGGCAACCAGCAGAAG
>SXJR01000437.1 GCA_005779305.1 Myxococcales bacterium | reverse complement strand
GCCGCCGCCCATGCCGCAGGTGACGAAGACCATGTCGGCGCCGGAGATGGCGTCGGCGATCTGCTGGATGCTCTCCTCGGCCGAGCGGCGCCCGATGTCGGGGTGCGCGCCGGCGCCCAGGCCCTTGGTCAGGCCCGAGCCGAGCTGGATCTTGTGGGGGGCGAGGTTGGCCTCGAGCGCCTGGCGGTCGGTGTTGGCGGCCACGAACTCGACGCCGTCGAGGTTGCCGCTGATCATGGTGTTGACGGCGTTGCCGCCGCCTCCTCCGACACCGATGACCAGGATCTTGGCGTGGTTTTCGTCGGCGAATTCGATGAGAGCCATGGGTTTCGTTCCTCCCCTTTGATCCGTCATGCAGCCGGGGATCTGCGTGGGCAAGTTTTTGATCGCGAACCAGTCACGTGAGCGCGGCGATGGCCGCGCCCGCGTTCAGAACATCTCGGCGAGCCGCGAGAAGGCGCGCTTGAACAGGCCGCGGTCGCCGCTCTGCGCCGCCTGGGCCCGCGTCGCCAGCGCGCGCCCGTGGGCCGCGCCGTAGCGGACCAGGCCGACGCCGGTGGAGTAGGCCGGGGACTTCACCACGTCGATGAGGCCGCCGACGCGGGTGGGATAGCCGCGCCGGGTGGGCAGGCCGAGCACCTGCTCGGCGACCTCGACGGTGCCCTCGAGGCAGGTCGCGCCGCCGGTGATCACCACGCCGGCGGCGAGGCTGTCGGCGTAGCCCGAGCGCATGAGCTCGCGCTTGACGTGCTCGAAGATCTCCTCGACGCGCGGCTCGATGATCTCGACCAGCGTGATGCGCGGGATCACCCGCGGTCCGCGCCCGCCCACCGACGGCACCTCCATGGTGTCGCCGTCGTCGATCAGGGTGCGGGTGGCGCAGCCGTACTTGCGCTTGATCTTCTCGGCCGAGTCGAGCGGCGTGCGCAGGACCGTGGCGATGTCGTTGGTGACATGGCCGCCGCCGAGCGGCAGGACCGCGGTGTGGACGATGGCGCCGTCGGCGAACACGGCGAGGTCGCAGGTGCCGCCGCCGATGTCGACCAGGGCCACGCCCAGCTCGCGCTCGTCGTCCTCGAGGACGGCCTGGGCCGAGGCCAGGGGCTCGAGCACGATGTCGGCGACCTGGAGGCCGCAGCGGTTGGCGCACTTGACCACGTTCTGGGCGCTGGTGACGGCGGTCGTGACGATGTGGACCTTGGCCTCGAGCCGGACCCCGGCCATGCCCAGCGGATCGCGGATGCCGTCCTGGTCGTCGATGACGTACTGCTGGGGCAACACGTGGAGGACCTCGCGGTCCATCGGGATGGCCACCGCCTTGGCGGCGTCGATGACGCGGGCCACGTCGGCGTCGCGGACCTCGCGGTCCTTGACCGCGACGATGCCGTGCGAGTTGAGGCCGCGGACGTGGGCGCCCGAGATGGCGGCGAACACGGTCGAGATCTGGCAGCCGGCCATGTTCTCGCACTCGTCGATCGCCGCCTGGATCGAGGCGACCGTGATGTCGATGTTCACCACCACGCCGCGGCGCAGCCCCTTGGACGGAGCCGTGCCGATGCCGATGATGTCGACTCCCTCGTCGGTCACCTCGCCCGCGATCGCGGCGATCTTGGTGGTGCCGATGTCGAGGCCGACGATGATCTCGGTGGTCTTGGTCTTGGCCATGGGTGTTGGGCTCGGGTCTCAGTTGGTCCGGAACGACACCGTCACCAGGTCGGTGCGGGTGTCGTTGTCGACGTGGATGGAGCGGGCGCGGGCGCGCTCGTCAGGCGAGAGCGCGGTCCAGGTGGCATCGAAGCGGGCGAGGCGGGCGGCGAGGACGTCACCGTCGGCGGCGCCGAGGCGGACGGCGACCGCGCTGTCGTAGGTGAAGACGGTGGCGCTGCGGGCCTCGACGGCGATCTCGCCGGCGGCCGGGCGGGCCGGCGAGGTCCAGGCGGCCAGGATGTCGAGGCCGCGGCGGACGCGGGCGGCGGCCTCGTCGGGCTGGCGGGCGTAGAGCTCGCGGGTGATGCCGCTGATGACCGGCAGGCCCTGGCCCTCGCCGCGCTCGACGGCGGCGCGCTTGAACGGGTTGCCGGCGGCGTCGACCAGGTAGAGCTCGTCGGCGGCGACCACCGCGGCGGCGGTGCGCTCGCGGACCTCGACCACGATGGTGTGGGGCAGCTCGCGGCGGACGTCGACGGCGGCGATCCAGGGCAGCGCCCGCAGGGTGTCCTCGGCGGCGCCGGTCTGGGCGCGGAAGACGTTGTCGCCGCGCTGGATGGGCAGGATGGCGCGGAGCTCGTCGGCGGTCAGGATGGTCGAGCCGCGGACCTCGATGTCGGCGACCGCGAACTGGCGCGAGGTGGTCAGGAAGCGGTGACCCATGGTCAGGCCGGTGCCGACCACGGCCAGGGCGGCCAGGGTCACCAGGGCGGGCGCGGACCGGCGCAGGGCCCGGCCGCAGCAGTCGACCGCCTCGCGAGCCGTGGGCATACGAGCCACGAGCGGACTGGTCCGCTTGCGGTTCGGGCGCAGCACGAGCCGTGACACCCGCGGGATACGCGGAGGTTCAACGGCGCGGGGCGGCGTCCCCCTCGACGACCGGGATCGGTCCATGGTCTGCGAAATAGGCACGCCACCATCGGGCGGGCAATTTTTCGACCGTGTCCGCGCGTACTTTGCGCGAGATCCGGATCTCGTCGTGTACGGACGTTCAGTGACGCACGCGAACGCGGACACCGTTCATCGTGAGCCGGCCTCGCGTCAGCGAGCCCGAGTCCGCCTTCGCTACTCGTCGGCGGGGTAGATCGTGATGATCGGCGCGTCGTCCTCGTTCGCCGAGGTGACCTCGGGCGAGGCCTTGCGAGGGCGCACCTTGGCCGCCTTGGGCTTGCGCTTGGTCGGCTTGGCGACCTTGCGGACCGGCGGGCCGCTCTTGGCCTTCACCGCCGGCTTCTTCTTGCTCGGCTTCCAGAGCTGGGCCTCGGCCGGCGACGCCGCCCCGACGAGGGCGAAGCCCATCGCGACGGCGAGAACGAGCCGGAACCAGCGCTTCAGCACGGCGACGTGATCGTGCCACACCGTCGGCTCCCGCGCACCGGTGATCGATGGGGTAGATTCACCCGGTGGGACCCTCCCTGACCCCGACGGCGACGCCTCAGAGCGACGCCGAGATCGGCGCGGTCGTCGACGGCCGCTACAAGCTGATCGAGCGGATCGGTCTGGGCGGTATGGGCGCGGTCTACCGAGCCGAGCACGTGGGCATGGGCCGGGTGGTGGCGGTCAAGATCCTGCGCCCCGAGCTCGGCGGCCGCAGCGAGGCCATCGAGCGCTTCACCCGCGAGGCCCAGGCCTCGGCCCGGGTCGCCCACAAGAACGTCGTCGCCGTCTCCGACTTCGGGGTCCGCGACGACGGGACCCTGTACCTGGTGATGGAGTACCTGCGCGGCGAGACCCTGCGCGATCGCATCGATCGCCTGGGCCGGCTGCCCTGGCAGAACGCGGTGACCATCGCACGCCACGTCGCCCGCGGCCTGGCCCATGCCCACAGCCAGAACGTGATCCACCGCGACGTGAAGCCGGAGAACATCTTCCTGGCCGACGACGACGACGATCCCGACTTCGCGAAGATCCTCGACTTCGGCATCGCCCGCTCGCTCGAGGCCGACGACGCGCGCGTCACCCAGGCCGGCCTCGTCGTCGGTACGCCGGCGTACCTCTCGCCCGAGCAGGCCCTGGGCGGCACCGTCGATCAGCGTTGCGACGTGTACTCGCTGTGCATCGTCCTCTACGAGATGGTCTGCGGTCGCACGCCGTTCGGCGATCGCCCGCCGGTGGCCATGCTCACCGCCCACGCCGTCGTCGACGTGCCGCCGTTCGCCGAGGTCGCGCCCGACGTCGACGTGCCTGCCGCCATCGAGGCGATCGTGCGGCGCGGCCTGGCCAAGGACAAGGACGAGCGTCACGCCGACGCCGCCGAGCTGGCCGCCGATCTGGATCTGGTCCGCGGCCGCGCCTCGAGCGAGATGCCGGCGCGGCTGTCGACCGGGCACCCGGTGCAGCGGGTGACGACCGGGCATCCGGTGGCCTATGCGGCGACGCCGTTCCCGGGCGGGCCGGCGGCGACGCCGTATCCCGGCATCGCGGCGCCACCGCCCGGCGCGGCAACGCCGTATCCCGGCACCGCCCCGGTCGATCCCAAGGCGCCGGCCGTGCCTGAGGGTACGATCGCGTGGGTTCTCAACAGTTTCCCGCGCCTGCGCGATCGCGCCTTCGTGAAGCGCTGGGCCAAGATCATCGGCGGCGGCGTCCTCGTCGTCGGCGTGCTGGCGGCCATCATGACGTCGGGCAACCCCGACAGCCGGCCGCGCCCCGCCACGCCCGCACCGCCGCCGTCGAACCCGAGGCCGCCGCCCGAGCCGGTGGTCACGCCGCCGCCGGTCCTGCCCAGCCTCCCCGATCTCATCCCCGGAGCCGGCGATTCCGGCGCCAGCGCTGACGAGAAGCTCAAGGCGGCCGTGCACGATCTCGAGAAGGGCAAGACCTGCGAGGACCGCAAGGCGGCTGTCGCGCGCCTGCGGGCGCTGGGCGATCCCCGCGCTATCCCCAACCTGAAGCGCGCCCGCTACCGCATGCGCGGCGGCCTGCTCGGCGTCGGCGACTCCAACACCAACAAGTGCCTCAAGGCGGACGCCGAGGCGGCCATGGCCGCGCTCTCCGCCGGAAACTGAGTCAGAGCTCGCCGGGCGCGGTGAACTGCGCGGGCACGCAGTCGAAGCCGAGGCCGAACGAGAGGCCGTCGTCATCGCCGTCGCCGTCGGTGTCGACGTCGGGGTCGAACAGCGACTGCGCCAGCGACGAGCCGGCCAGTTCCTCGACGCTGACGCGGCCGTCGTTGTTGGCGTCGAAGACGTCGACGGCCAGCTGCGCGAACGAGTTCTCGGGGTGGCGCTCGATGTGCACGATCGCCTCCTGGGCCAGGCGAGTCAGCGTGGTCTCGATGTCGGCCTCGAGCATCACGCCGCCGATCGAGCCGCTGCACCCATCGGGCTGGAGCTCGGCGCGGATGCGGGCGTGGGCCAGCGGCAGCGGCAGGGGCCGCTGGTCGGGGAAGAACGGAACGGTGAGCATGGCCACGCCCCACTTCAGCTCGGCACGGCCGTCGATGATCGCACCCACCAGCATCCCGTCCTCGCGGGCGGGCCGGAGGACATCGGTGCCGTCGAAGCGCGGCGCCTCGGTCGGCGCGCCGCCCAGCACGCGCCACGACACGGCGCCGTCGTCGATGAGGCCGTCGGCTCGCACGCTGTGCAGGATCACCAGCTCGCCGCCGGTGAACGCGGTCGCGCTGGCACCGACGAGGTCGAGCCCGATGCCGGACAGCGCGCTGATCACCCCCCCGGCCTGGTTGTCGCGGCGGCCGTCGTCATCGAGATCGAACCCGATGGTCTGAGCCTCCGCGGAGGTCAACGGCAGATCCCAGCCGGTCTGCACGAAGTGGTGGTAGGTGCCGGAGGTCACCACCGGCGGCGGGTCCTCGTCGGGCGGTCCGGGGTCCATCACACAGGCGGCCGTGAGCGCGGGGAGCGCCAGGAGGGCCGCCAGGGGATAGCGGTGGGCGAAGGCGGGCATGGTGAACACCGGTAGAGCAAGGCGTGTGCCCGCGCCGGAGCCACCGACATGTCCACGGATCCCGCGAGCCTGGCCGCGCGTCTGACAGTCGACCGTGACATATCTGTCGCTCGGGCGGCAGTGGTTCGACGCATGGTGGAGTACGGTCCCGGCATGGTGAGCTGGGAGCAGGACTTCGACTTCTACATGGCGATGATCGAGGACCTGCCGGCCTCGTTCGTCATCGACCTGACGGCGGCGCAGCACGCGCCGCTCGAGAGTCATCCGCTCCTGCTCAGCATCCGCGTGCCCATGCAGCTCCGCCGCGAGGACGGCCTCCGCGACGCCCGCGAACTCGACGCGCTGGGCGCGCTCGAGGATCACTTCGTCACCACGCTCGAGCAGAAGGTCGACGCCATCTACATCGGCCGCGTGGTCCACGACGGCACCACCACCATGTTCCTGTACGTGCCGGTCGCCCACCGCGCCGCGCTCGAGGATCTGCCGTCCGTGACCGGCGCGCCCGCCGAGCCGTACCTGCCGAAGTGGGCCGTCGCCGACGATCCGGCCTGGGACCACTACCTCGGCTTCATGGCGCCCGACGAATACGCCATGCAGACCATCTGGAACCGGCGCCTGATCGCGATCTTCGAGGAGAAGGGCGACGCACTCCACGTCGAGCGCGAGGTCGACCACATGGTGTACTTCCCGACCCGCGCGCAGGCCGAGGAGGCGGGGACGGCGCTGCGCGACGCCGGGTTCAAGACCGACGAGCTCGAGCCGCCGGCCAAGGCCGAGGGCAGCGACGACGAGCGAGGCTGGGGCCTGCAGTTCCACCGCGACGACGCGCTCTCCGACGGCCGGCCTGACGACTTCGTGGCCGAGATCTACGCGATCATCCAGCCGTTCGACGGCGACTACGACGGCTGGGGTGCGACCCACGTGAAGGGCACCGCCGACGCCTGAGCTCCTGGGATCTCAGCTCGCCGACGCCAGGATGCGCTCGCACAGCTCGGCGTAGGACATCCCGGCGCGCTTCGCGATCTTGGGCAGGAGGCTGGTGGCGGTCATGCCCGGCAGGGTGTTGACCTCGAGCACCCAGGCCCGGCCGTCGCGATCGATGCGCAGGTCGGGGCGGCTGTGGCCGGCGCAGCCGAGCGCCTGGTAGGCGGCGAGGCCGTGGGCCTCGGCGCTGGCGAGGACGTCGGCGGGCAGCTCGGGCGGCAGGAGGTACTGGGTGTCGTTGCGCAGGTACTTGGCCTCGTAGTCGTAGAAGCGGGTGGCCGGGCGGACCTCGACCGAGCCGAGCACGGCGCCATCGAGGATGCCGACGAAGATCTCGGTGCCGGCGATGTAGTCCTCGACCAGCACCGGGCCGTGGAAGGTGCGGGCGAGCGCCACCGCGGTGGCGAGCTGGTCGCGATCGTCGACGATCGACACGCCGACCGAGCTGCCCTCGTCGGCGGGCTTGACCACCAGCGGCACGTCCCAGTCGGCGAGCGCGTCCAGGGCGTCGCTGCCGTCGGCGGGGCCGGCGCCGGCGCCGGGCAGGGTGCGCCAGCGCGGGGTCGGGATCGAGTGGCTCTCGAAGATGCGCTTGGACGCGATCTTGTCCATGGCCAGCGCGCTGGCCAGGATGCCCGAGCCGGTGCACGGGAGGCCGAGGCACGCGCACAGGCCCTGGACCGCGCCGTCCTCGCCGTAGGTGCCGTGCAGCGCGTTCCACACCACGCCGGCGCTGGCCCCGGCGAGCAGCGTCGCCAAGGACGTGCCCTTGGTCCAGTCGAGGCCGACGGCGTCGTACCCCGACTCCTGGAGCGCGGCGAGCACGCCGGCGCCGGTCTTGAGCGAGACCTCGCGCTCGGCGGACAACCCGCCCATCACCACGGCGATCTTGTGGTTCTTGAAGCGTTCGATCATGGCGCTTGTCCCTCTGCCGAGTCTCCGAGGATCTTCACTTCGAGCTGGAGCGCAACTCCGTGCACGTCCATCACCCGCGTCCGCACGCGCTCGATCAGCGCGACCATGTCGGCGCAGGTGGCGTCGCCGACGTTGACCAGCCAGTTGGCGTGGACCGGCGAGCACAGCGCGTCGCCGATCTGCCAGCCCTTGCAGCCGGCGGCCTCGATCAGGCGGCCGGCGAAGTCGCCGGCCGGGTTCTTGAACGTCGAGCCGTTGGACGAGACCTTCTTGGGCTCGCGCTCGGCGCGGCGCTTGCGCAGGGCCTTGACCTCGAGCTCGATCTCGGCCCGCGGGCGCGGCTTCAGCTCGAGGCGGGCGCCGACCACGACCTCGGTCGGCGGCAGGTCGCTGTCGCGGTAGCGGAAGCCGCAGGCCAGGTTGTCGCGGCGCACGCGCGCGCCGTCCGACAACCGGACACTCTCGACCCAGGCGGTGACGTCCTTGAACTCGCCCAGGTAGGTGCCGGCGTTCATGATCATGCCGCCGCCGACCGAGCCGGGCACGCCGCCCAGGAACTCGACGCCGCCCAGGCCCTGCTTCATGGCCAGCGACAGCACCTTGCCGGTCGAGCAGCCGGCCGCGACCTCGATGGCGGTGCCGTCGACCAGCGTGATGCCGCGCAGGCGGCCGGTGTTGAGGACCACGCCGCGGATGCCGAGATCACGGACGAGCAGGTTCGAGCCGCCGCCGACCACGGTGACCGGGATCGCCGCGGTCGCGCACCAGCGCACCAGCGCGATCAGGCGGTCGACCGACGACGGCATGGCGAAGGCGTCGGCGGGTCCGCCGATGCGGGCGGTGGTGTGTCGGCGCATCGGCTCGTCGAGCCGCAGGTCATCGCCCAGCAGCTCGCGCAGGGCCGCGCCGGCGGCGTCGTCGAGGACCGAGCGCGGGTTGGCCGCGGCCTCGGCCGCGCCGTCGTCGAGCTCCTCGTCGCCGATCAGGACGTCGACGTCGTCGTCGGTGGACATCGCGACTCCGCCAGCCCTCAGATGCGCACGAGGTTCTTGCGGGTCGCCGGACCGCGCGTCTTCTCGAGCTCGGCGATGACCTCGTTGCAGCAGATCTGGATGTTGCCGGCGCCGAGCGTGATGAGCAGGTCGCCGCCCTTGGCCTCGGCCGCCATCCACGTCGAGACGTCCTCGCGCCGCGGCACGTAGGTCACGTCCTTGTGGCCGGCCTCCTTGATCGCCTTGACCAGGGTCTCGGCGCTGATGCCGTCGATGGGCTTCTCGCCGGCGGCGAAGATGTCGCAGAGGACGACCTTGTCGGCGTCGTAGAACGAGCGCACGAACTCCTGGAACTGGTCGCGGGTGCGGGTGAAGCGGTGGGGCTGGAAGGCGGCGACGATGCGGCGGCCGGGGAAGGCGGCGCGCGCGCCCGACAGCGTGGCCCGGACCTCGGTGGGGTGATGCCCGAAGTCGTCGACGACGGTGATGTTGCCGACCTCGCCGCGCACGGTGAAGCGGCGCTGGATGCCCTCGAACCTGGCGATCGCGGCCACGTAGGTCGCGAACGGGATCTCGAGGAAGTCGGAGACGCAGAGCACGCCGAGCGCGTTGAGCACGTTGTGGTGGCCGGGCATGGGCAGGACGACCTCGCCCAGCTCGTCGGCGCGGCGCCAGGCCACGAAGCGGGTGACCAGACCTTCGTGGCGGATGTTGCGGGCGCGGTAGGTCGCCTGCGCCGACACGCCGAAGGTAGTGAAGCGCTTGGTGAGCTGGGGGATGACCTCTTGCACACCCGGGTTGTCGAGGCAGAGCGCGCTCATGCCGTAGAACGGCACCCGGTTGCAGAAGCTGGCGAACGCCTTCTTGACGTTGTCGAACGTCCCGTAGTGATCGAGGTGCTCGGCGTCGATGTTGGTGACGATGGCCAGGGTCGGCGACAGCGTGAGGAACGAACCGTCGCTCTCGTCGGCCTCGGCGACCAGGTAGTCGCTCTTGCCCCAGCGTGCGTTGGCCAGGCCGAGCGAGTTGACGCGGCCGCCGATGACCGCGGTCGGATCCATGCCGGCGTTCATGAGCACGCTATGCACCATGGTCGTCGACGTGGTCTTGCCGTGGGCGCCGGCGACGGCGATGCCGAACTTCATGTTCATCAGCTCGCCGAGCATCTCGGCGCGCGGGATGACCGGGATCTGGCGGGCGCGGGCGGCCTCGATCTCGGGGTTGTAGCCCTTGATGGCGCTCGACACGACGACCACGTCGGCCTCGCCCAGGTTGTCGGAGCGGTGGCCCTGCTTGACGGAGCAGCCGATCTCGATGAGGTGGCGCGTGATCTCGGTGTCGTTCTGGTCCGAGCCCGACACCTTGTAGCCCATGTTGGCGAGCACCTCGGCGAGGCCGCCCATGCCCATGCCGCCGATGCCGACGAAGTGGATCTTGGTGTCCGGCTTGCGGAACATGATGCGCGCGTTGATAGCAGATCCGCGCGGCGCCGGGCGCACGGTCCAGGGCGTTGTTTCGCGAGCGATTCCGGTGCTGTGGGTCACCTGGAGACAACGTCCATCCGGGCTCGGCTAATCCGTACGCCGGGCGCGGCCGATGCCAGGTCGCTACCTGGCCGCCGCGGCCTGCTCCGCGCACCAGTCGACGACGGCGGCGGCGGCCTGGGGCCGGGCCAGCGCGCGCATGGCGGCGCCCATCTTGGCGCGGGTCGCGGCGTCGTCGAGCAGCGGGCGGAGCGCGCCGGCGAGCTTGTCGGCGGTGAGCTCGGACTGCTTGAACATGAGGGCGGCGCCGGCCTCGGCCATCTCGCGGGCGTTGAGCTCCTGATGGTTGTCGGCGGCGTGCGGGTAAGGGATGAAGATCGCCGGCTTGCCGGCGATGGCCAGCTCGGCGACGGTGGTGGCGCCGGCGCGGCCGACGATGAGGTCGGCCTGCTGGTAGGCGGCGGCCATGTCCTTGATGAAGGCTCGGCAGTCGGCAGTGACGCCGGCGGCCTGGTAGCGGGCGATCGTGACGTCGAGATCCGCCGTCCCGGTCTGGTGGAGGATCGCGAGCGGGCGCTCCCTGGCCAGCGCGGCCAGGGCCTGGGCGGCGATCTCGTTGACCGCCTTGGCGCCCTGCGAGCCGCCGCTGACCAGGACGGTGAGCGGCGCGTCGGCGGGGCGGGGCGCGGCGCCGGCGGCGAGGAGCCTGGCGGCTAGCTCGCGACGGACGGGGTTGCCACTCATGATGATCCTCTTCGGCTTGAAGAAGCGGCGGCTCTCGTCGAACGACAGGAAGACGGCGCGCACGACCTTGCCCAGGAGCTTGTTGGTGAAGCCGGGGATCGAGTTCTGCTCGCAGATCGCGGTGGGCAGGCCGCGTAGCCGCGCCATCAGCACCACCGGGCCCGACGCGTAGCCGCCGACGCCGACCACGACGTCGGGCTTCCACTCCTTGACCACGCGCCGCGCCTGCCACAGCGCGCGCGGCAGCCGGAACAGGCCGCGGATCGTCCCCATCAGGCCGACGGTCTTGAGCCCCGACACCCGGATGAAGGTCAGCTCCCAGCCCAGGTCGGGCAGGACCCGGGCCTCGATCCCTCGCTCCGTCCCGACGAACCGCACCGGCGCCGCCGGCTCACGCGCCCGCAGCTCCTCGGCGATGGCCACGCCCGGAAAGAGATGGCCGCCGGTTCCGCCGCCGGCGATGAGCAGACGCATCATCCGCACCTATAGCAACGCGCCAGCGCGGACGCGACTTCCCGTCGCCGCGTAACGAGGCGGTTAGCCCCGCTCCGCTCGGTGATAGGCTGTCGAGGGTGTCTGATCCCGACATCGAACAAACGGTCTCGCTGCTGCGAGCCACACTCGATTCGACCGCCGACGGGATTCTGGTGGTCGATCGTGCTGGACGGGTGACGGCGTCCAATCGCACGTTCGCCGAGTTGTCAGGGCTTCCCGAAGCGTCCCTGGCGGCGAGCGACGACCGGCGACTGCTCGAGCACGTGCTCGGCCTGATGGTGGATCCCGACGCCTTCCTGGCCAAGGTGCGTGAGGTGTACGAGACTCCGAACGCCACCAGCTTCGACGAGATCGCCCTCCACGACGGCCGGATCTTCGAGAGGTACTCGCAACCGCAGATCGTGCGCGGTGAACCGATCGGACGCGTGTGGAGCTTCCGCGACATCACGGCCCGGCGCACCGCCCAGGCTGCGCTCGCCGCCAGCGAACGGAGCCTCGCCGAGGCCCAGCGGATCGCGAGCATCGGCAGCTGGCGGGCGAATCTCGACACCATGACGGTCAAGTCTTCGGCTGAGCACCTTGCGATCTACGGCCTCCCCGACCTCGGCGCGCCGCGTCCCGTCAGCGTGTTTCGCGACGCGTGCCATGCCGACGACCGGGCACGGGTCGAGGCGTTGTTCGATGCCGCGATCGCGAAGGGAGAGCCGGCGGGAGCCATCTTCCGCATCACGAGCGCGGATGGCTCGGTGCGCGTGGTCGACGTCCGGGTCAACTTCCTGAAGCAGGGGGCGCGGGTGGTCGAGATGGTCGGAACCACGCAAGACATCACCGAGCGCCAGCAGCTGAATGACCAGCTCGCCGCCGCCGACCGCATGGCCACCATCGGCAGTCTCGCGGCCGGCGTGGCCCACGAGATCAACAACCCGCTGGCTGCGCTCATCGGTAACGTCGACCTGCTCGCCGAAGATCTGGGAACGGGCGGCTACCCCAAGCACATCGGGGTGATGCTGGCTGATATCCGGGACGCCGCCGAGCGCATCAGGCTCATCGCGCGCGACTTACGCCTGTTCGCCCGGGGCGGCGACGAGCCCATGGGCGCGGTCGAGGTGGAGCGCGTGCTCGACTCGTCGTTGCGGCTGGCCGCCAACGAGCTCCGCCATCGAGCCCGGGTCGTGCGCTCCTACCGACAGGTTCCTCCCGTGCTCGGCCATCAGGCCCGCCTCGGCCAGGTGTTCCTCAACCTGATCATCAACGCGGCCCAGGCCATCAAGGAGGGGCACGTCGAGCAGAACGCCGTGACCCTGGCGACCCGAGTCGACGACGATCGCGTCGTGGTCGAAGTCCGAGACACCGGGGAGGGCATCGCGCCCGAGCGTCTCGCCGACCTGTTTCGGCCGTTCCACAGCTCCAAACCAGCGGCCCAGGGCATGGGACTCGGCCTCACCATCTGCAAGCGTATCGTGGCCGAGCATGGTGGCCGCATCACCGTCGAAAGCGCGGTGGGGCGCGGCACGACGTTCACGATCTCGCTGCCGGCGGCGGTGGAGGTACCGGCGGCCCCGATCGAGTCGGCCTCGATCGAACCGGCTCGCCCGCGCCGGGCGGCGGTGCTGGTCGTCGACGACGACCCGCTGGTCGGGAAGGTGATTCGCCGAATCCTGGCCGAGCACGAGGTGACGGTCACCACGAACGCCGCCGATGCGCTCCGGCGCCTTCGTGATGGGCAGCGTTACGACGTGATCCTGAGCGACGTGATGATGCCGCACATGACGGGCATGGAATTCCACGAGCTCCTGCGCGCGATGGACCCCGATCAGGTGTCGCGCATGGTGTTCATGACCGGCGGTGCGTTCACGCCAGCGGCGCAGCGGTTCCTCGAGAGCGTTGCGTTGCCGTGCCTCGAGAAGCCCATCGACGTGCGCACGCTGCGCGCGACCATCGAACGGGCGCTGGGCCCCGCTTCCTGAGCGCCTCGAAGTGACCTCGGCCGAACCTCAGCTCGCGACCGCGATCGGTTGGGCCCAGACCTCGTCGAGGAACGCCGCCAGGTGGGCGTCGAGGCGGTCGGGGCGCATGCGCCACTCGTAGATCGAGTTGGCGGTGACCAGGCGGGCGCCGGACAGCTCCTTGGCGGTGCGATCGGCGTCGGAGAACGGGTGGATCGGGTCCGAGGTGTGGCCGACCACCAGCGTGGGCTGGGTGATGCGACGGCGCTGGGCGGCGGGCGGCGCGGTGCGGCCGAAGGTGAGGCCGTCGAGGATGGCCAGCGACGAACCGGGGTCGCGGCGCGCGAAGTCGATGGCGACGTCGACGAGCCAGTGGGTGCGCGGGATCTTGCGGGTCAACCACGACACCACCCGCATGCCGCGCTTGCTGACGCGGATGGCGAAGGCGAGCGGCACGAACACCGCGCCGGCGGCGGCCAGGCCGTTCTCCAGCACCGGCATCTCCAGCACCAGCGCCCGCACGCGGTTGGGCGCCAGCGCCACCGCCTCGAGCGCGACGTTGGCGCCGAGCGAGGTGCCGCCGACCACCGCCTGGGCAACGCCGAGGTGATCGAGCAGCGCGATCACGTCGGCGCCGTACTGCGGCATCGAGTACGCCTCCATGTCCTGGGGCTGATCGGAGTCGCCGTGGCCGTACATGTCGACGGTGACGACCCGGTTGCCGCGCGCCGCCAGCATGGGCGCGAGCTTGGTGAACATGCGGTTGTCCATCAGCAGGCCGTGGGTCAGCACGACCACGCGCGAGCCGCTGCCGTAGCTGCGGAAGGCGATGCGACGACCGTCGGTGACGAAGCTCTGCGACGCGGGAAGCTCGGTACGGCTCATGGGCACTCCTGTGGGACGCGTGTCGAAGTCTTCGCTGGCGCTCAGTTGTCGCCCCGCCGGCTTCCCGGCGGCCGTCCGCTTCGCGCCCGGGGGCCACTTCGTGGCCCGCTCGAAGTCTGGACCGACTCGTGCCGAGAGTGAAACTCTTGAGCGCGCGTCACCAGACGTACGCTGGTGTAGGTTCGGCCATGCTCGAGACCCTGACCACGATGACCTACGAGGTGACGGGGCGGATCGCTCGCATCACCCTGAACCGACCGGCCCGCGGCAACGGCATCACCCTCGATCTGCCGCGTGAGCTGGCGGCGTGCGTCGAGCGCGCCAACCTCGATCCGCAGGTGCACGTGATCGCCCTGGCCGGCAACGGCAAGGGCTTCTGCGGCGGCTACGACCTCGCGGCCTCGGCCGAGGGCGACATGAGCGGCATGGCGGCGTCGACAGCGCCGACCGGCAGCCCGATCGATCCGGCGGTGATCGCTCGCAACCACAGCCCCCACGAGACCTGGGACCCGACCGTCGACTTCGCGATGATGTCGCGCAACGTCCGCGGCTTCATGAGCCTGTT
>SXJR01000063.1 GCA_005779305.1 Myxococcales bacterium | reverse complement strand
GGGGTCGGGGTCGGGGTCGGGGTCGGCTTCGCCCCCAGCCTGGCCAGCGACTTGCGGGCCAGCTCGCGCTGGCCGCGGTCGCGCGAGTTGTCGCCCGCGATGCGCTCCAGCGCCGGGATCGCCGACGAGTCGCCGAGCTTGCCCAGCGCCTCGATGGCGATCTCACCGATGATGTCGAACGACTCGCCCTCGGCGACCCGGATGAGCACCGGCACGGCGCGCTTGTCACCCGACGCCGCCAGCTTGCGGGCCGCCTCGCGCCGCTTCTCCTTCCAGGCCGTGCGGTCCATGCCGTCGGGCTGCTTGTCGATGAGCGTGATGAGCGCGCCCACGTCCTCCTGAGCCCGCACCGCCGCCGGCGCGATCATCACGAAGCTCCCCGCCGCCAGCGCGGCGGCGGTCCACCTCGACAACGGCCTCATCACCGGTCCCCGTAGTCGAAGCAGGCCGGATCGGCGTAGGGATCGGGCGAGCCGGGCGCCTGCAGCTCGTCGCACGTCGACGAGACCACGCAGGCGATGACCACACGGGCGCGCTCCTCGACCATGCTCTCGAGCCGATCGACGCACTGCCCGAAGTCGCGGCAGCCGTCGCAGTCGGTGCCGTCGTCGTTGCGGTTCTCCAGCGGGTAGCTGCCGCACTCGACCAGCCGCCAGCAGGCGGCCTCGATGGTGCGTTCGCTGTCCTCGCAGCCGGCCAGCGTGCCGCCGGCGGCGCAGGAGCCGCGGGCTCCGTCGATGTTCTCGTTGTCGTCACAGGCCGCGGCGCAGAGCGCGAGCACGGCCACCACCAGCGGGGCGTTACGTCTCATCACCGGCGATCATACGCCGGCTGGCTTCTTCTTGCGCGATAGCGCGGTGACCGGGACGTCGAAGCTCGCGGCCACCAGCTCGGCGATGTCGAGGACCTTGACCTGCTCGTCCTTGTTCCGCTGCTTCACGCCGTCGGTGATCATGATGTTGCAGAACGGGCAAGCGACCGCGACCGCGTCGACCTCGGTGGCGAGGATCTCGTCGGTGCGGTTGACGTTGACCCGCTCGCCTTCGTGCTCCTCCATGAACATGCGGCCGCCGCCGGCGCCGCAACAGAAGCCGTGGCGCTTGTTGCGGGTGAGCTCGGTCACGCCGCCGGCGGGCGCCAGGGCGTCGAGGATGTCGCGGGGCGCGTCGAACTCCTTGTTCCACCGGCCCAGGTAGCAGCTGTCGTGATAGGTCACGGTGTCGACGGGCGAGCCGCCCACCGCCAGCTTGCCGCTCTCGATGAGGTGGCTGATGAGCTGGGTGTGGTGCACGACCTCGAAGTCACCGCCGAACTGCGGGTAGTCGTGGCGCAGCGTGTGCAGACAGTGCGGGCAGCTGGTGACGACCTTCTTGATGTTGGCGCCCTTGAGGGTCTCGACGTTCTGCTCGGCCAGCATCTGGAAGAGCATCTCGTTGCCCGAGCGCCGCGCCGGATCGCCGGTGCAGCCCTCCTGGTGGCCGAGCACGGCGAAGTCGACCTTGGCCTCGCGCAGGACCGTGATCATGGCGCGGGTCTGCTTGATGATGCGGGCGTCGAACGCGCCGGCGCAGCCGACCCAGAGCAGGTACTCGGGATCGGGGTGATCCTCGATGGTCGGCACGTCGAGGCCCTCGGCCCAGTCCATGCGCTTGTCGTTGGCGATGCCCCAGGGATTGCTCTGGCGCTCCATGTTCTTGAAGGCGCGGGCCAGCTCGCCCGGGACCTTCTCCTGCTCGAGCACCAGGTTCTGGCGCATCTGGATGATCTTCATCGGATGCTCGATGAAGACCGGGCACACCTCCTGGCAGGCGCCGCAGGTGGTGCAGGCCCACAGGGTGTCCTCGGCGACGCGGCCGCCGGTCAGGCGCGGCATCGCCGCCGAGCGCGTCTCGAGCGCGGTCAGCTCGGCCCTGGCCGTGACCAGATCGGGGTGCTCGTGGCCGGGCTGATCGAGGCCGCTGCGCGCCGCGTACTCGCCCAGGCCCTCCACGGTCTTCTTGGCGTCGGTGATGGCGTCGGCCATCGCGACCCGATCCAGCATCTCGTAGCGGATGTCGTGGATGAGCTGCATCGGCGACAGGTTCTTGCCGGTGCCGTAGGCCGGGCAGTAGTTGCTGCAGCGCGCGCACTCGGTGCAGGCGTAGGTGTCGAGCAGGCTCTTCCACGAGAACTGCTCGTACTTGCCGACGCCCCACTGGGTCTCGTCCTCGAGGTTGATCTTGGGCAGGTCGAGCGTCCGCTTGCTCAGGTTGCGCGTGAAGATGTTGGGCAGCGCGCCGAGCAGGTGGATGTGCTTCGAGTACGGCAGGTAGTTGAGGAACGTCAGGACGATGAGGATGTGCAGCCAGTACGCGATCACCGCGCCGCGGTGGGCGACCGCTGGAGAGAGCGGGTCGAGCAAGCGGGCCAGCGCGCCCGAGATCGGCATGCCGGCGGGCGCGTGACCGCCGCGGGCCAGCTCGCCTGCGATCTCGTAACCGTGATGGAGGAAGTGGCTCAGCATCAGCGAGCCGATGGCGCCGAGGATCAGGCCGGCGTCGAGGTTCCAGGGGATGAGCTTGGGCCGCACCAGCGTGCGGCGGACGACCGCCCACGACACCATCATCAGGACGACGAGGTTGAAGACGTCGATCGCGGTGGTCAGCGGGTGCAGGAGCAGGCCGGGCAGCCAGCGCTTCATGGCCAGCGCGGGCACGACACCCGAGACCAGGAGGTCGGCGGTGCCGACGGTGATGAGCAGGAAGCCCCAGAAGATGAACAGGTGGTGCTTGCTGGTGCGATGGAGCGGGCCCTCCTCGGCGACCTTCTTCTGACCGAAGAAGTAGACGCCGACCGAGGCCAGGCGCTCGGCGAGCTGATCGATGCGCGGGCGCGGGTCGGCCACGCCGGTGGCGACGGCGCGACCGAACAGCCACATCGTGCGAGCGAAGAACGTGAACGAGGTGGCCAGCAGGACGACAAAAATGAACGTACTCATGCGGAGTTCCTCGTGATCTAACGCGGATGTAGCACGGGCTCCCGGGGGTCGTCTCGGCGAGGAAAGCTCAGTTCGGCAATTCGCACGCAACCGCCCGAGGCGGGCGCCGATAGGACAGGTCACGAAAGCAGGAGCACCTGTCGTGAACCAGACCCAGCACCCCTTCGGCGATCCTTCCTCCACCCAGTACCACCAGCGCGATCAGCTCCTCGTCGAGCTTGCTCGCCGCGCGTCGCTACCCCCCGATGCCGCCCGCGCCGTCGGTCGTGATCCCCTCGCCGCGGTGAGCGGCGAGATCGCGGTGCCGGTCCGCCACGGCTGGACCGTGGTCGGCGTCGCGCTCCTCGTCGCGGCGCTGGTCGCCTGCATGGTGCTGGCGATCGCGCTCTGAGCGGGGCCTACATCCCGCCGGGCGGACCGGCAGGCGCCGGCGCCGGAAACATCGGCGGCGGCGGCTGCGGGACCTGGAGCGGTTGCCGGTTCATCGCCCGGCATCGGCCGGTCTTGGCCCAGCCGTACCAGGCCGACGCGCCGAAGGGCAGGCCGGGGATGGCGAAGATGATGACGACGAACCCCCCGGCGAGGTCGCGCCCGGCGTTGTCGTCGTTGGAGTCGCTGCCGGTGATGTCGACCAGGACCGCCAGCGCGGTGCCGAGCAGCACCGCCGCCGGGATGGTGTCCACGACGGGCGCGAAGCGCGACTGCGTGCAGTCGACCGGGCGCACGCCCGGATCCGACGACGGCGCTCCGCGCACGGTCAGGAACGAACACCCAGGCGCGAGCGCCACCGCCAGCGCCGTGATCAGCGCGATCCCTCTCACGGCTCCATTGTACCTTCCCGCAGGTCGCGCACGGGTAGCGGTCGGGTTGCCAGGGATCGCGTCACACGCAGGCGCCGAAGCCGCCGTCGGCCTCGAAGCAGCTCCCCGATGCACACGGATGCGTCGAATCGCACAGCGGGCGGCAGACCACCGGCGCGCCCGGCAGCTCGAGACACGTGTGATCGGCGACGCAATCGCTATCCGCGCCGCACGCCTGGCCCGCGCCGGTCGCGCCTGGCGGGCGGCACACCGCGAACAGATCGAAGTCACCGCCGAGGCCGGTCCACAGCTCGGCGCAGGTCATGCCGTCACCGCAGGTCCCGGCGAACGGCGCGCACGACGGTCCGCACATCCCGGCCTTCATCGGCGCGTCGACCAGCTGCGCGCACGTCTGACCTCCGTCGCACGCCGCTCCCACGCCGCAGATCGCGCGGCACACCCTGGTCCCGCCCTGCGCCGGCGGCAAGACGCCGATGAACGTGCAGAACGATCCGGCCGCGCAGTCGTCGTCGCCGAATCCTCCACCGCGCACACACGTCATGCCCTCCGCCACCGTCCCCGCCGCCCGACACGCCGTCTCGAAGCCATCGCCCTCGGGATCCACGAACGTGCACTTCATCCCCGCCCCGCACCCGCTCTGTCCCACCGGATCACACGCGACCATCCCATCACTCGCGCCGGCATCCACCGTCTCCTCACCACCGCCACCACACCCCACGAGCACGAGCAACGCCATCCAACGCATCCCGTCCCTACGACCGACACCCCATTCCGGATCGCGATGTCCCGTTTCCGGTTTCCCGTAGCCTGTTGCCTGTTGCCCGGTTCCCGTCCCCGTCCCCCTACGCGTTCACCACCTCATCCCTCAAATAATCCCGCTTCTTCCCGCCGATCGTGCACGCCACCCGCGCCGCGTTCCACCCGCAAACCAGCTCGCCTTCCACGCCCAGCCCGGTCAGCACCTGGCTCGACGCCAGGGTCAGGTTCTTCACCCCGGTCGCGTACGTCGCCCCTGCCATCCCGGCTGCGCCCTCGAGCGTGCCGGTCCACACCGACCCCATCAGCGCCGGCACGCCGCGTCCGACCTCGTACGTGCCGCGGCCGCCGGTCACTGGCGCCACCGCCTCGTGAGGCGAGTGCACGAGCACGAGGTGATCAGCGAAGTACGGCATGATCCCGTCGAGCGCGCCGAGCACGCGCTTCCGCAGCGCGGCGCAGCGCGGGGCCAGCGCCGCGACGTCGGGTCCGTCACCTGCCACCTCGTCGTCGCGGGCCGGCAAGACCGCTGCCACCGTGACCACGACGCGGCCCTGATCGTCGGCCTCGCCGGTGTGGATCGAGAAGCCCTCGGCGCCGGCGTCGTCGCCGAACGCCAGCACGATTGGCGCCATGCCCTCAGGCACCGCCGCTGCATCGACGATCAGGTTGAGCGTGTAGCGCCAGCCCAGGCGGCGCTGGGCCTCGGCCAGCTCGACCAGGCGCTTCGGCGGCTTCTTGCCGAGCATCGCGACCACATCGCCGAGCGGCACCGCTGCCACGACCTGACCGGCGCCGAGCTCCTCGCCCGAGGTCAGCCGCACCGACGAGATCTTGCTCCAACCCTGGACCAGCTCGCTGACCGTACCGATGCGGACCTCGCCGTTGGCGGCGACGAACTTCTCGAGCAGGAGCTCGCGCATGCCGGTGCCATCGCCGCGCAGGGGCGGCATGCTCTGCCGCCACTGCTCGAGGGCGCGGGCCACCGCGATCGGCGACGGCTCGACGGCGCGGCCGCCCACCGCCGCCGCGGCGCGGGTCAGCGCCGTCACCGGCGCCGGAGCGGCGATCACGGTCGCCCACCACGCCTGCGCGACCTCTGCGGCGCGCGCGGCCTGCTTGACCACGTCCCGCCGCTCGAAGAAGCCGACCCCGGGGAAGGCGTCCTCGCCGTCGAGAATGGCGTCGGCGGCTTGCGCCACCGCGGCCGCGCCCTCCCACACCGCCAGCGCGGTCGTCGCCGCCGCCGGGACCTCGCGCTCGAGTTCGCGTGCCTGAACCACCGTGTCGGCGACGAGATCGATCCGCAGATCGGGTCCCACGAGCTGGGCGGCGGTGCGCACCTCGCGCACGCGACGCTTGAGCGCGTGATCGAGCCCGAGCTCGCGCACCACCCGGGCCGTGCCGCCGGTGCCGCGGCCGGGCATGACCCCGGGCTCGATCGGCAGCTTGAACGGTCCCAGCGTGTAGCGGGCCTGCTGATCCTCGCGGCCCAGGAGCAGCGTGCGCAGGCCGCGGCGCGCGCACAGGGCGGCGCAGCACAATCCGGCGAGGTCGTCACCGACGACGATCAGGTCATACGAGTTGGTCGGCATCGGCGTCGGCCGCGTCCGCGCCGGGAGCCGGCCGGATCGTGACCGTGCGACCTTCGCACACGAGCCGGCCCTGAGCCAGCGCGCGCACCACCGCCGGCAAGAGGCGGTGTTCCTCGATCTGGATGCGGTGATGGAGGGACTCGGCATCGTCGCCGGGCAGGACCGGCACCGCGCGCTGCGCGATGATCGGACCGGTGTCGACCCCGGTGTCGACGAAGTGCACGGTGACGCCGGCGATCTTGGCGCCATGGGCCAGGGCCTGGGCCGGCGCGTCGGTGCCGGGGAACGCGGGCAGGAGCGCGGGGTGGGTGTTGACGATGCGCAGCGGGTACGCGGCGACGAAGGTCGCGGTGAGGACCCGCATGAAGCCGGCGGTGACCACGGCCTCGACCTGGTGGGCGGCCAGCGCGGCGAGCAGCGCGCGCTCGAACGGCTCGCGACCGGCGAAGCGCTTGTGATCGACCAGCTCGGTCGGCTTGCCGGCGGCGGCGGCGATCTCGAGCGCGCGCACGCCGGGGCGGTTGGAGACCACGACGGCGATCTCGGCCGGGGCCAGGCGCCCGGCGGCCTCGGCGGCGAGCAGCGCGGCCAGGTTGGTGCCGCGACCGCTCACGAGCACGCCGATCCTCAAGACCCTGCTCCTCGAAGACAGACCTCGCGCGTCACCAGTGACTCCGGACACCCAGCGTCATTCTTGAACGCTCGCTTCGCTCGCTGCGGGCTCGCCGACGTATCGGCTGGCCGCGCCGCCGCGGCGGGGCACCAGGCCGCCGACCGTGCGCGCCTTCCACGGCGCCAGCGTGGTCAGCGCAGCCTCGGCGTCCTCGGGCGGCACCACGATCAACATGCCCAGGCCCATGTTGAAGGTGCGACGCATCTCGTCGTCGGCGACGCCGGCGGTGGCGATGAGGCGCATCACCCCGGGGACCTCCCAGGTCGACGGATCGAGCTCGACGGCGAGGGTGTCGTCGGCGAGGAAGCGGGGCGGGTTCTCGACCAGGCCGCCGCCGGTGATGTGCGCCGCCGCCTTCCAGGGCAGGGCCGCGATGGCGCGGAACGCGGGGGCGTAGATGACGGTAGGCGTGAGCAGGGCGTCGGCGACGGTGAGGCCGCCGAGCTGATCGGGTCGAGCGTCGAAGGGCAGGGCAAGCACCTCGAGGATGACCTTGCGGGCCAGCGAGTGACCATTGGAGTGCAGGCCGCTCGATGGCAGGCCGATGACCACGTCGCCGGCGAGGAGATCCACGCGCGGCCGGATCGCCGGTTTGTCGACGACGCCGACGCAGAACCCGGCCTGGTCGTAATCGTGGGCGGCGTAGAGGCCGGGCTGCTCGGGGGTCTCGCCGCCGACCAGGGCGCAGCCGGCCTGACGGCACCCCTCGGCGATGCCGCCGATCACCGTGGCG
>SXJR01000436.1 GCA_005779305.1 Myxococcales bacterium | reverse complement strand
GGAACCCTTCGAGAAATTCGCCGCCATGGTCGAACGCCACTGGGACGGCCTCGTCGCCTACTGTCACCCCGACAACAAAGTGTCGCTGGGTTTCATGGAGGGCCTCTGGCCCGACGCCTCGGCGACTGGGGCGGTGCCGGCCTGGCGCTACTCGAGCGCCGCGACGCCGGCCGGCTGGCGGCGCGTGAGCTGGGGCTCGACGCCGGCCTGGTCCGCGGACGTCACGACCTCGTGGGCAAGGTCGCGCTCGATCTGATCGACGGTGGCGTGCCGGCGCCGGCGCTGATCGAGCTGGGTGCGGCCACCCGCCGCGGCGCCGTGCGCGGCGAGGTCGTCGCCACCTATCGCTCGCCGGCGCACCTGGTGCCGGCGACCTCTCTGTTCTCGGTGCTCGGCGACGTGCCGTCGACCTACGGTGGCGCCCGCGCGAGCTGGCGGGCGGCGCCACGCCTCGATGTCAGCGGTGACGCCGGCGTGCGCGTGATCGACGGTGACGCCGCCGAGCACCTGGTCGCACGCACGACCTTGCGGCTCGACGATCGCGGTCGCGGCGCGTTGATCGCCGAGCTCCGCCGCAGTGGCGGTGACGGCTGGACCGGGGCGCGGGCCGCGGCGCGGGTGCCGGTGGCGGCGGCGTGGACGCTGTCGACCGAGCTGGAGCTGGTGATCCCCGACGACGCGCGCGGTCGCGGCACGATCTGGCCGTGGGCGATGACCGCGATGACCTGGTCGCGAGGCGTGTGGGACGCGGCGGTGGCGCTCGAGGCGTCGGCCTCGTCCGAGGAGCGCGGCCGGCTCGATGCGTTGTGCCGGCTGGGTCGGCGCTGGGAGCTGCCATGACGGCGCGCCGCGGGCCCTGGATGATCGCCGCGGTGGCCGCGCTCGCCATCGCCGCGTGCGCCGGCGTGCTCGGGCTGCGCCGGGGCGGCGAGCGCGTCTTCGCCCACCGCGCCCACGTCGTCGGCGGGGTGTCGTGTGTCACATGTCATCCCGGCGTGGCCAGCGCCGGCGATCGCGGTCCCCTGCACTTGCCCGAGAGCGGCACCTGCGTCACCTGTCACGACAAGCCGCACGATCCGCGGCCCTGCCTGGGGTGCCACACCGACCCGTTCGCCGCGCCCGGCGCCGCCGACGCCCGTGCCCACTTGCGCTTCGATCACGCCAGGCATCAGGCGCCGACCGCGGGGAACTGCATGCGCTGTCACCAGCAGGTCGCCGAGGGCGACACGCGGCTGCGGCCACCGATGGCGGCGTGCTGGAGCTGCCACGAGCATGATCGCGCCCGCGACGTACGGGCCTGCGATGGGTGCCACGTCGATCTCGCCGACGAGGGCACGCCGCCCGCCTCGCACATCATCCACGACGGCGACTTCGTGAACGGCCACGGCCAGGTCGCCGCGGCCTCGGCCGATCTGTGCGGCACCTGCCACACCGAGCGTTTCTGCGCGAGCTGTCACGGCGTCCAGGCGCCGCCGCTGGCCGGGCGCAGCGTGATGGCCGATCCGTTGCGGCCGGCGGTGCACCGCGCCGGCTTCCGATCGCGCCACGCCGACGAGGCGCGCGCCGAGCCGGGGGCCTGCACCACGTGCCACCAGCCCGAGCGCTGTCAGGGCTGTCACACCAGCGAAGGTGTCATCGGCGCCGGCGCCACCAATCCGCACCCGCCGGGGTGGGTCGGCCTGACGCCGATGGAGAACGAGCACGGCCGGGCCGCGCGCCGCGATCCGGCGGCATGCGCGAGCTGTCACGGCGGTGCCGGGGAGTCGCTGTGCGTGAGCTGCCACCAGGAGGGCGGCGTCGGCGGTACGCCACACCCGCCGGGATGGTCGTCGCGGCTGCCCCTCGAGGCCATGCCGTGTCGCCTCTGTCACCGGGGAGCGCTGGCGCTGTGACCCCACAGCGATCGCTCGTCGCCGTCGCCCTCGCCGCGGTGCTCGCCGCGGCCGGCGGGTTGGCGGCGTGTGCGACCTCGGTCGAGGAAGAGATCGTGCCCATCCACGTGCCCGCAAGCTGGCTCCTCGCCCGCTCGAGCCCGGGTCACGTCGTGCACGTCGGATACGAGGGCGTCGCGTGCCGCGACTGCCACGGCGACGACGGCTTCACCGCGGTGGCGGCCGACGTCTGCGCGAAGTGCCACGACGACGTCGTCACGCCGCTGCACGAGGACCACGGCGGCGATCCGACGGCAGGACCGGCGCCCGCGTGCCAGGACTGTCACGGCTTCGCCCCCGGCACCGCGGCCCGGCCGTGGGGCTGCATGAACTGCCACGACCAGGCACAGGGATCGTTCGTGCCGGCGATCGGCGCCCACCAGGGCGAGGAGTGCGGCGCTTGCCATCGTCCGCACGCGTCGCCATCGCTGGCGCCGCAGCCGTGCGCGTCATGCCACGCCGATCAGCTGGGCGACCCGGCGGCGAAGCACGAGGGCCAACACGCCGGTGACATGCTGTCCGCCGACTCGTGCCTGGGCTGTCACCGCACCCACGAGCCGGCGCTGGCCGCCGGCAACGGCTGCATCGCCTGCCACCAGGGCCGGCCCAGGCCGATCGGCGAGGCCGCGCTCTTTGCCGGCCACGATCAGTGCACGAGCTGCCACCAGCCCCATCGCTTCGGCAAGGCCGAGGTGCGGAGCTGTCGCGACTGCCACACCGCCACGCGCGTGATCGCTGCCGGCGATCACGCGGCGTGTACGACCTGCCATCAACCCCACCAGGTGGCGGCGCGGGCGTGCAAGAGCTGTCACCGCGAGGCCGTGAAGCACCCCGCACCGTCGCCGGGCGACGCGTGCCTCGGCTGCCATCCACCCCACGCCGCGACCGCCGGCAAGCACCAGCTCGCCGTCGGGTGCGCGACCTGCCACGAGAAGCCGGGCCACGGCACGGCCGCGTGCCGCGACTGCCACGAGCCGCACGCGGCGGCGCCGAAGCCCGACGCTGCGTTATGCGCGCGCTGCCATGATACCGAGGCGAAGGCCACGGCCGGCAGCGGACACCAGGCCTGCGCGAGCTGTCACGTCGCCGCCGCCCACGGCCCGACACGGGTCACGCCGGCGTGCGCGACCTGTCACGCCGAGAAGGCGGCCGCCACCGCGCGCTCGCCGGGCGGCGGCCATGACGGATGCACCGGCTGTCACACGTCGGGCCCGCACGCGCCGGCGGCCGCCACCGCCAGATGCGCGACGTGTCATCCGGTCCCCGCGAAGACCGCGCCCGCCGGGCACCAGCGCTGCGCCGATTGCCACGATCTGCACTCCGGCGAGCGGCGGGCCGCCGCGACGTGCGCGAGCTGCCACTCCGACGAGGCCCGCCGCGGCCACGGCCCGCTCGTCGCCTGCGAGAGCTGCCACCGGCCGCACGGCCCCGGTGGGCCGACCACGCCGCCACCGTGCGCGTCCTGCCACCCTGCCGCCAAGCGGCCCGGCCTGCATCGGAGTGCCGGCCACGATCGCTGCGACACCTGTCACCGCTCGCACGAGGCCAGGCCGGACGATCAGCGCGCGGTGTGCCTCACGTGCCACAAGGACCGCGTCACCCACGAGCCCGCGGCGACGCGTTGCGGCGGCTGTCACCCCTTCGGTGACGGTCGCAGGGGCACGGGCACGACGCGCTGAGGTAATCAGCAACTGGGGTATCGATGGGGGCGCGGTGATCGCGCAGTTCATGCACGTGCCGGCAGGCTCCACGCCGACTCTGCGGGCTCGAGGGCGACCGCGGTGGGTCGTCGCGGCAATGGGAGCTGGCACCATCCCTGCAACCCCCAGCGTAGGAGGATTCCATGAGCAAGTCCCAGGTCGTCGTCGCGTACGACTTCACCAAGCCGGCTGATGTGGCGCTGCAACGGGCCATCGAGGTCGTCACTCGCGACCCGGAGCAGGTGCTGCACTTCATCACCGTCCTCTCCTCGGATCAGAGCTACCTCACGGCCGACAAGGTCCGCGACGATCTGCTGGAACGCCTCCGCGATCTGTTCCGCGCGCGCGAGCCCCGCACCGACGTGGACTTCTGCGTGCACGTCCGCCTGGGCAAACCCGCTGACGAGATCCTGGCTCTGGCCGAGGAGATCGGGGCCGACCTCATCATCCTCGGCTGCCATGATCGCAACGCGCTGGGCCGCATCCTGCTCGGCTCGGTCTCGACGGCGGTGCTGCACGGCGCCCGCTGCCCGGTGACGGTGGCCCGGCTCAAGGGATACCCCCACGTCCAGCTCGAGCGCGTGATCGAGGTGGCGCACGTGGCGCTGAGGCCGAAGCCGCACCGCTACTCGTACACCAGCTCGGTCGCGCAGGTCCGGCCGACCGACTGGCCGATCAGCTGAGGAGGTCCTCGTGTTGAACTTGCTCGCCGTCCTGTTCGTCCTGCATGGAGGCGCGCACCTGGTGGGGTTCCTGGGCTCGTGGCGCCTGGTCGAGAACATCCCGTACAAGACGACCGTCCTGGCCGGTACCTACGATGTCGGTGACGCCGGCATCCGCGTCGCCGGCGTGGCCTGGCTGGCGGCGGCGCTGGCGTTCATGGTGGCTGCGGTCGCGATCGTGGCGCGCTGGCCGTGGTGGCCGGCGCTCTCGCTGGTGGCGGTCCTGGCCTCGCTGCTCATGTGCCTGGTGGCGTGGCCCGAGGCGCGCCTCGGCGCGGTGCTGGACATCGTGTTCCTCGCCGCGATGTTGCACGGCCTGCGCTTTGGCTGGTTCGAGCTGGCGACCCGTTGAGCGAAGCGCCGCGCGGGCGACCTACCGGGCGACAAGGACCGTCGCGTCGTCGGTGCCGCGCCCGAACCGGGTGAGGAGGGCGTCGGCGATCACCATGGGGTGCTGGCGGAGCAGGACCAGATCCTGACTCAGGTCGACCCGGGTGACGACCCCATCGGTGACCATTATCAGGAGCTGCGGCGGCGCGAAGGCCATGGTCTCGACGTGATGGCGCTTCCTGGCCTGGCCCACGCCGATCGTCCCGTTCTGGGCCAGGAGCGGCCGGCTCGCGCCGTCGGCGCTGACGACGCGCGTGGCCACGTTGCCAATGGCCGCGTGCTCGAGCAAGCCGCGACCGAGCTCGAGGCGGGCCACGGAGAGTACGGCGCCGCGAGTCCCTGTCAGCCGTGTGTCGCAGCGAGCGAGCAGCTCGGGCAGCGAGTCGGCGGGGTTGTCGAGCAGGGCGGCGACGGCGCGCGCCGCGGCGTCGCGGGCCGCCGGGCCATGGCCGAGACCGTCGGCGACGGCGACGAGGAGATGATCGCCGTCGCGCACCGCGAGCGCGTCATCGCCACTGATCGGATCGCTGGGACCCGCGCGTCCGATGATCCCGATCTCGCTGCGCGGGACGGTCGCCGCGAAGATGCGGGCGCGGACGCAGGTGCCGCCGCCGACGCGAACATCGAGGTCGACCTCGTCGGATTGACGCAGCACCGCCGACAACCCGACCCCGAGGCCGCGCTCGCTGACACCGGCCAGCGACCCGGAGAGCGCGCGGGCCGGGTCGGCGATGCCCGGACCTCGATCGGCGGCGACGATCTCCACGCCGGCCACGCCGCAGCGCTGCACAGGGCGGAGGGCGATGGCGCCGCCGCCGGCGTGCCGGCGCTGGTTGTGGCCGAGCTCGCTGATCACCGCGGCCAGCCGTTCGCGAACGACGGTGTCCAGCCCCGCGGCGGCGCCGGCGGCTCGCGCCGCCTCGCGGGCGACCGCGACCGAGGCCTCGTCGAGGATGATCAGGGCCGGGCTGCCACCCAGCCAGCGATCGACGAGCGACGTCAGAACCGGGCCCACTTGATCACGGTGACGACCGTGCCCTTGCCGGGCGTGGTGTCGATGTCGAACTCGTCGACCAGCCGCCGCGACCCCGAGAGGCCGAGCCCGAGGGACCGGGCCGTGCTGAAGCCACCCGCGAGCGCGCGCGAGAGGTCGGCAATGCCGGGTCCCTGGTCGCGGAAGGTCAGTCGCACGCCCTGCCTGCCGTCGCGGGCGACGGCCTCGACCGACGCATCCCCGCCCCGGCCGTGGGTGAGGGTGTTGCGGGCGAGCTCGGACGCGGCGGTGGTGACGGCCGCGACCGCGAACGTCCCCAGCCCGCGGGCCTGGGCCACCGCCTGCGCCCTGCGGCGCACGGTCACGACATCGCCCTCGGTCGTGACCGGAAGATCGTCGCGGCTGAGCACTTGATCGGACATCAGCGCCTGGCGGGCAGCATGGCGAGGCCATCGTCGACGTTGAGCGCGGTGCGCACGCCGCTCATCGTATAGCCCATGCGGACCAGCGTGGCCGCGACCTCGGGGCGGATGCCGACGATCACGGTGTCGGTGCCCATCAGCCGCGCCATCTTGGCGGTGTCGGCGAGGACACGCGCCACGTAGCTGTCGACGATGTCGAGCCCGGTCACGTCGATGAGGAGCCCGGCCGCACCGGTCTTCTCGATCGCGGCCAGCAGATCTTCCTGGAACGCCTCGGCGACGGCGTCGTGTAGATCGGTCTGGACGGTGACCAGCAGGTTGTCACCGACGCGCAAGATCGGGATGCTGCCACGGGCCATCAGGGTGCCTTCGCCGTGATCTCGCGGCCGAGCAGCGAGAGGGCCAGCACGATGCCGTCGGCGAGACGCGCGCGCGTGTGCATCGCCGAGATGTCGACGCCGAGCTGGACGATAGTGCGGGCGATCTGGGCGCTGATGCCGGTGAGGATGGTCTGGGCGCCGAGCAGGCGCACCGCCTCGGTGGTCTTGAGCAGGTGGTCGGCGACCATGGTGTCGACCAGCGGCACGCCGGCGATGTCGACGATCACGGCCCGGGCCTGTTCTTCGACCACGCGCATGAGCAGCGTCTCCATGATCTGCTCGGCGCGGTGGCTGTCGACCGTGCCGATCAACGGCAGCAGCAACACCCCCTGGTGCACCTTGATCACCGGGGTCGACATCTCGCGGATCGCCGCCTGGTGGCGGGCCACGGTGTCGAGGTTGGCCGCGATGTAGGTGTCGATGGCCAGCGACATGTCGAACAGCACCAGCTTGGTCGCGCTCTGCACCGCCGCCTGGGCCTCGGCCGCGCCGAGCTCGCCGAACAGGTGATCGAAGATCAGCCGCAGATAGCGACCGTAGGCGCCGATGTACCACTGGGGCGCGAGCCCGATCCGCTCGTGGGCGGCGCCGACGCGCAGCCGGTTCTCGACGTAGGCCAGGTCGCAGCGGCCTTCGAACAGGCCCAGGAAATACGTGTGCTGGAGCTGCTTCACTCGCCGCACCGAAGAGTCGTCGGGGAAGAAGGCCCGGCTCTCGGGGTGGCCGAGGAGGAGGTGGTAGAGCTTCTCGACCACCTCGCCGCTGTGAGACTCCGCCAGCCCCCGGTGCGTGGCCAGGCGAGCCAGGTCCTCGTCGGTGATCTCGAAGAAGGCGCGGCGGCTGGCCAGTCCGCGGTCGTCGATGTTCAGGCGGTGCATGAAGTTCGTGACCATGCGTGCTTCCCCGGAGCCGGATCTAGGTAACACGCCGAGCGCAGCGGGTGAAGGTGCCGGCCGGCCAGGTGCGCAATCCCTGCGCCAGGGGTGCCCGCTCCGAGGGTCGCGCGAATCCCTTGCGCGGACCGCGCTGGTTCTGCGGGCACGCCGGTTGCTGTGCACGCGGCCCAGATGCGCACCGAGACCGTTCGCTACGACGACGCCGTCGTCCGGAAGTTCATCACCGCCACCCTGGTCTGGGGGCTGGTGGGGATGCTGGTCGGGCTCTGGATCGCCTCCCAGCTGGTCTGGCCGTCGCTGAACCTGGCCCCGTACTTCACCTTCGGCCGGCTGCGCCCGCTCCATACCAACGCCGTCATCTTCGCCTTCGCCGGCAACGGCATGTTCGCGGCCATCTACTACTCGTCGCAGCGCCTGCTCAAGGCCCGCATGTTCAGCGATCTCCTGTCGGCCATCCACTTCTGGGGCTGGCAGGTCATCATCGTCGCCGCCGCCATCACGCT
>SXJR01000435.1 GCA_005779305.1 Myxococcales bacterium | reverse complement strand
GTGCTCCATCTCGCGTTCCGACCACGGCGGGTCACAACGGAGGTTGTACTCGGCGGCGATCAATATGCGCGTGGTCGCCACGTCGAGGTCAAACCCGACCATCACCGTCGAGACCGCGGCCCACAACGCACCGTGACCACCGGCACCGGACACAGCGGCGGGCATCTTCGCCAGGTAGGCACTGGCGCGGCGGATCCGCTGGTCGTCGGCCACTACGGCCGGCGGCGGACACGGGCGCGGTGGTGCATCGCCAGCACCGTTGATCGCGGCGAGCCACAAGGGCGGCAAGGGCGGCAGCGGGTCGCCATCACCATCGGCGATCCACATGTAGCCGGCGCTCGGCGGCAACACGACGAGTCCGCCATCCCCGCGCACGTCGATCCCGGGGCGCCCGCCGAGCAGCTTGGCGAGCTGGCCGGTGGTCGCGCCCGATCGGACGCGGATGCCGTGGCCCGGGTGCGCGGCGTAGATGTGCAGTCCGCCCGACCGCGTGCGGGCGACTCGGTCACGCGGCAGCGGGCCGAGCACGTCGGGTGACTCGAGGATAACCAGGAGTCGCTCGCCGTCATGCTTGGCGTCGACGTCGATCACCACGGTCTCGCTCGGCGCACCCGTCGGCGTGCCGATCGCCTGCATCAGTCCGCGGCGGTCCCAGTCCGCCAGCACGGCGGCATCGATGGTCGCGTGCTCGGCGTGGTCGCGCCCGGTGCGGATCGTCGGGCGCTTCTCGGCGCCGAGCGGGATGATCGGCCAGGCGCCACACCGATCGGTGTAGCCGTATGCGGCCTGCAGGATGTCCGGCGCAGTGGTCACGCGGCCTCGCCTCGCGGATCGCGGATGGGCTCCGTCGGCGGCCCCAGGTGCAACGGCGACACCGACTCGGGGCGTCGGCTGCGAAGACCGGCGACGAGCGCGGTGTAGATTCTGTCCCGCTCGGACGGATCGGGTAGCCGGTCGACGCGATCGAGCACCGAGCGCAACACCTCGATGCAGGCGGCGGACGCGGCACTCACTTGGCCACCGCCTGCGTCGTCGAGTCGGCCACGAATGCCGCCAAGATCTCGTCGGTGACGTACAGGGCGCGGCCGATGCGGACCGCGGCCATCTTGCCGTCACGGATCAGGCGCCGGGTCGCCCAGGGCGAGCGGACCCAACTCGGGCACTCCTCGTTGATCTTGGCGACGGCGTAGAGCTTGGGGGCCATGGTGAGAACCTCGGAGCAGCGAGATGCGCTGCTGTTGTTCTCAACATGTAAACGCGCAGAACGCGTCCGGCTAGCGGACACGAGGCGCGCTAGATGTCCGCGCTTACCTGCGTCGACCGAACGGGAAGCGGAGGTGCGGCAGGAAGCGGCCGGTGCTGCGCTTCACCCATTGCCGCCGAGCATCCTTCCGCCGTCGGAGCGCCTTCGCCGCCGTTTCGTGATCGGGATCATCGATGGTCGCCGCGATGGCCTGGTCCTCGGGAACCCCGTCCGCCACGAGCTCGCGCACGATCAACTCGTCAACATCGGCATCCTCGACGTGGTGGCCGCGCGCCAGGCGGGCCTCGCCCTCGGCCTCTACCGCGTTTCTGTGCATGCGCTTCTGATCTCGGGCCAGCCACGCGCCGAGTGTCGGAAAGTCGCCCTGGGCATCTAGGCACGCGCGCTGCGCGACCTGGTGCGCCTTGGCCTTGCGGCCTTGCGGGACGGTGCCCATCAGCGCCAGTGTCATCTCGTCGGACGCAGCCTCCATCGCCAGCGTGACGCTCTTGAGCGCAGCGAAGGCCCTGTCTACCGGCTCTCCCGGCGGGAAGGCGTCGCGGCGGAGTACCGGCCACTGCTCGACGGCGACGCGTAACGTGTGCTCGGCGTCTCGCAGCATCCTTACCTGCCGCCGCCGCTCGAGAACGCGCCGACGGTGCGGGTCCTCGGTGCTGTCCAGATCGGCGCGGACCGCGCGCGCCCACTGCAGCCACGTCGCCTCGCGGAAGGCTTCATTGACGCGGAGCCGTTCACGCTCGGCAAGGGCGTTGAGTGGCCCGAAGTCGCCGCGGTCCGCCGCCGCAATCGCCGCCTGGAATTCCGGATCGTCCGGTGTGTCGTCGTCGCCCATGACCGCTCCTAGCGCGGGGCGGCCTAGAACTCGCCGGGTGTCGATACGAACACCGAGCGCCGGCTAGGACGGCGGCCACCGAGGATCAGTCGGTGGTGCTGCTCGGGTCGACGCGATGCCGACGACCCGAGTAGAGCACGCTGCTCCGACGCGGCTCACGTGCTCGATCGAGCGGAGCCGAAACTAGAACGGGGCTAGAACGCGTCCAGCCCCGTCTGCAAACCACTGATTATCCGCCCTTGATGCCGTGCTTCTGCTTGATCTGGTCCATGACCCGGGCGTACTCGACGTCCCAGGCGTCGGTGCCTTCCTGGATGTTCTTCAGGCGGGCACGCACCTCGGTGTCGAGCTCGTCCTCGACCGCCATGTGCTTGCGGACGACTTCCTTGATCTTCTTGCGGAGGATCGCGTCGTCGGCGTAGACCTCGTCGACGCTCTTGCTCTGCATGAACGTCTCGACCAGCTGGTTGGTGATCCAGGTGACGCCATCCTCGCCCAGGCCGAACTCCTTCTGCTCGGCGAGCTGGCGCTTGGTGCGGGCCAGGTGGGCGTGGGGCAGTCCTCGGATCTCGAGGATGTCCTTGGCGCGCTCCGACAATTCCTTGTCGAGGCGGATGTATTCCTTGAGCACGGCGGCCACGTCGAGGGTCGCCTCGTGCGGGTCCGTGACCTCGAGGTCGCCGTCAGCGGTGAGCTTGGTGATCACCTCGCTGGCGATGCTATCGACCTTGGCCGGATAGAGACGCATTGTTGGGCGCACTGTACGGGCGAGGCATGGCTTTCGCAAGGCGCGCGCCGCGCCTATTCTCGTCGACGTGAACGCATTTTCGCTGCCTCGCAAGCTGGTCGTCGCCGGGTTGATCGTCGACGGGCGCGGCCTCGTTCTGATCACACAGCGCCGGGCCGATCAGGCGCTCGGCGGCTACTGGGAGTTCCCCGGCGGCAAGGTCGAGCCCGGCGAAGGACCGGCGCCGGCGCTGATCCGCGAGCTGGCCGAGGAGCTGGGCGCCGCCGTCGAGGTCGGCCGGATCTGGGAGGTGCTCCACCACGTCTACCCGGGCTTCGAGCTGGTCCTGCTGGTCTATCGCTGCCGGCTCGCGCCGGGCGCCACCGTTGGCGCCGTCGAGGTCGCCGATCTGCGCTGGGTGCCGCCGGCCGAGCTGGCGGCCCACGACATCCTCCCCGCCGACCAGCCGCTGGTCCACCGCCTGGTCGCCGAGGGGCCGCCGCCGTGGGTGGCCCCGGCCTCGGCCGAAATCTCCGTCAAGCCGCTAGTTTGACCCCGTGCCGAGGCGGCGCCTACAATCGCGGTGATGGAAGGCCGCGCCAAGGTCACGAAGGAGGTCCTCTGCGAAGAGGCCCGCTTCATCCTCGCCAACGTGATGGCGGAGGCGCGCTACGGCCGCCAGAACCGCTTCGACGACATCCGTCGAGTCTGCGAGGGCGCGGTCTCGATCCCGTTCGGTGAATACGTCTCGTTCCTCGAGAAGTCGGGATATCTGCGCCAGGACCGCAACGGCGACTCGCTCGAGGTGACGCCCGAGGGCGAGGAGGTCGTCAACGGCGGCGGTCTGACCGAGTTCACCGAGCGCGCGGTCAACCACTTCAAGAAGCTGCGTCAGACCCGCACCCAGGCCGGGGCGCCGGGACCAGCGGCGGCTGGCATGGGCACCAACTCGGGCGTGCTGGCCTCGACGTTAGGCCGCGAGACCCGCGGCGAGAGCATGCCGGGCAGTGTCGCCGGCATGCGCAAGGACTCCAAGGTCCACGCCTCGGGCGGAAGGTCATCCATGTCGGTCGGCGGTGAGATCGCGTCGTCCGCGGAGATCGTCGACTCGCGCTACGAGAAGCTGGCCTCGCTCGGCTCGGGCGGCATCGGCACCGTCTACCGCGCGCGCCAGGTGCCGCTCGCGCGCGAAGTGGCGATGAAAGAGATCCGCGATCTGTTCGGCTTCTTCGCCGAGGACATGCGCTACGAGATCGTGCGCCGCTTCACCGAGGTGGTGCGGGCCGCGGCCAACCTGGCCCACCCCAACATCCTGCCCATCCACGACGTCAACCTCGAGCGCGACCACCCTTACGTGGTCAGCGAGCTGGCCCCCAACGGCAGCGCCCGCCGCCTGATCAACGACGCCGAGGACATCCCGGTCGACCTGGTCTTCAAGTACCTCCTGCAGACCCTGCACGCCCTGCGCGCCGCCCACGCCACCCGCGTCTACCACCGTGGCTTGAAGCCGGAGCAGCTCCTCATCGACGGCTACGGCAACGTCAAGGTCACCGACTTCGGCTTCACCCGCATCGTCGAGCGCGATCAGGCGGTGATCCGCCAGATCTACGTCGGCATGGGCAACGTCGCCTACATGGCGCCCGAGCTCTACTCGGATCCGCTCTCGGCCGGCGCCCAGGCCGATATCTACGCGCTGGGCATCATCTTCTACGAGCTACTCACCCGGAAGCTGCCCGGCCGGCGCTCGCCGATGCCGTCGCAGATCAACGCGGCCTTGCCGCGCGGCATCGACGACATCTTCGATCGCATGACCCGCGACTCGCGCACCGAGCGCTACGCCTCGGTCGACGACATCCTCGAGGACATCGACAAGCTCGAGGGTATGGACGAGCTGATCGACAAGCAGACCCAGGTGCTGGTCGGCGAGAACCCGCTCACCACCATCAAGTTCCGCGAGGGCTCGGAGGAGCCGATGGGTGCGCCCCTCGAAGACGGCGAGGAAGGCGACAAGAGCGGCAAGCAGCCGACCCACCGGCCGTACTCGTTCCAGCAGCGGAAGAAGCGGACCTGAAGAACCGGGCCTCGGGCCTCGGGCCTCGGGCCTCGGTCAGATCGAGAACTCGGTGCGGTCGCCGTCGGGAAACACCTGGCGGATCGTGCGGGAGGGGAGCTCGAGGCAGGACAGGGGGCCGCCCTTGCCGGCGCCGGTGTCGAGGCCGATGAGCGGGCCGCGCGTCCACGGCGTGGTCCGCTTCTCCTCGGGGGGCAGGTCGCTGGTCAGGGTGTGGCCGAAGACCAGCGGCGGGCCGGCGTACTCGAGGAAGAAGTCCTGCTCGCGCTGCCAGAGCAGCGACTTGGTCGACGACGCCTCGGGCAGGTTCCACACCGCGCCTTCACCCTCGAGGCCGGCGTGGACGTAGGTCGCGTGCTGATCGCGGTACCAGAGCGGCAGCGCCTCCATCCACGCGATGACCGCCGGCGGCAGCCACTTCGACGGATCGAGGTAACGCATGAAGTTCTCGGCCGAGACCATCGCGCCGTCGGCCGGCGGCGCCTCGTCGGTGAACGAGTGGAAGGTCGAGGCCACGCCGTTGCCGGATGGCATCAGGAAGGCGCCGTTGCGCTCGGTGATCTCGCCGAGCAGCGCGTCCTCGTGGTTGCCGCGCAGGAGCACCAGCTTGCCGACGGTCTTTTCGGGCAGGCGGCGCAGGACCTCGACCACGCCGCGACTGTCGGGGCCGCGATCGATGTAGTCGCCGAGGAAGACCAGGGTGTCGTCGGGCGCGATGAACGGCATCGCGCCGAGCAGGGTCTCGAGCAGCACGCGCTCGCCGTGGATGTCGCCGATCACGAAGGTGCGGCCGGTGCCGGGTGCGGTCACGAGATCCTCCTGCCATGGACGCCGGCGGCGGTCAGGGCCGCGGCCAGGCGGCTAGCGTCGCTGCGCCGGTTGTAGAGGTGCGCCGAGATCCGGACCAGCGGCCACGGCGAGCCAGGATGACTGACGATGGGGATCTCCACCCCACGCTCGAGCAGCGTGCGCTCGACCGCGAGGTGGTCCGCGCCGTCCGGGAGCGTGACCGCGATCGCGGCCATCGACCCGCCAGGGGCGTCGGGCGTGTCGGGAGTCTGATCGATCGGATCGGCGCCCAGCGCAGCGCACAGATCGTCGCGCATGGCGCGGACCAGCGTGCGATTGCGCTCGCGCACTCGCGGCCATCCCCCGCCCAGCGACGCGATCGTGGTGATCGCGACCGGCACACACAGGTAGGGCGACGGATCGTGGGTCCCGGTCCAGTCGTGTTCGAGGCGAAATCGCGAGCGGGCGGCCGTGGACAGGGTCGCGCCGTGGCTGGTGACCAGCGGATGGAAACCTTCGCGCCGGGCCGGGGCGACCCACAGGAAGCCGGCGCCCTTGGGTGCGCAGGTCCACTTGTGGAAGTTGCCGGTGTAATAGGTGGCGCCGGTGGCGGCGACGTCGAGGTCGAGCTGGCCCGGGGCGTGGGCGCCGTCGACGAGCAGCGCGGCCCGCGGCGGGAGCGCCCGGGCGAGGGCGGCGATGTCGAGGGTGAGCGCGGTCGGGCTGGTCACGTGGTCGACCAGCACCAGCCGCGTCCGCGGCGTGACCCGGGCCACGAGCGCCTCGACGGCGGCGGCGGGATCGCGGGCGGGCAGGGCGATGGGTACGATCACGACCTGGGCGCCAGCCGTGGCGGCGGCGCGGTCGATCGCGTTCTTGCACGCGCGGTACTCGTGATCGGTGGTGAGGACCTCGTCGCCGGCGGCGAGCTCGGCCCGGGCCAGGACGTTGGCCAGCACCGTGGCCACGCCGTGGGTGGCGTTGGCGACGAAGACGAAGCCGGCGGGGTCGGCGCCGACGAAGGCGGCGGCGGCGGCGCGGGCCCGATCGAGCGCGTCCTGGTACTCGAGGACGAACCAGCGCATGGTCGCGGCCTCGAGGCGGGCGCGCAACGCGGCCTGGGCCTCGAGCACGGCGCGCGGGCAGGCGCCGAACGAGCCATGGTTGAGGTGCAGCACCTCCGGGTCGAGCACGAAGGCGTCGGCCGCGAACGCCTGCTCCAGCTCGAGCGAGCTGACCGTCACAGCGACGCGTCCGACGTCTCGGCCAGCATCGCCAGGGCGTGTTCGGCGACGGTGCGGGCGTCGGCAAAGCTGAGGCGCTCGAGCGCGGCCGGCGCGTCGAGCCACACCACCTCGCGCAGCTCGTGGTCCTCGAGCTGGCCGCGCGCTTCCATCAGGTACCAGCGCACGACCTGGTGCTCGTCGCCCACTTCGACGGCGACGTCGTCGAGTCGGGCCACCACGTCGGCGATCACGCCCGACTCCTCGCGGACCTCGCGCATCGCCGCGACCTCGGGGGCCTCGCCGGGGTCGATGTGGCCCTTGGGCAGGACCCAGTGCTCGCGGTGGCGGCGGCCGGTGACCACCAGCAGCTCGGGCAGGCTGTCCCCGGCGCGGTGGCGGACGACCACGCCGCCGGCGTGGGTCGGGCTGGGCGTCTCCGGCACGAAGCGATGGTACCCGGGATCGGCCCGGGCGGGTTTGTCGCCGCGAGCACCGCGCAGGGATAGAGTCGAGGCGATGACGACCGACGAGGCCGCGGGGAAGCGCCTCGAGCGCTGGAAGCGCTCGCTGCTCGACCTGACGCTGCGCAACCGATTGCTCGATGCGCGCGACGGGCGGACGGTGGTCGTGTTCGAGGGCACGGATCCGGTCGCCATCGCGGCGCTCCTGGACAAGGACGAGTGCGTGTTCACCCTGGGGGCCGCGCCGTTCGCCGTCAGCCTGCCGGCCGAGGAGCTCGACAAGCGCCTGGTGGCGATGGCGCGGGCGGCGCGCGAGTCGCTGTCGGAGGGCGGGGCCCGCACGTTGTGGCTGGTGCTGGGCGTCTTGCGCTGGTTCGAGAGCGACGACGACGGCGCCGAGGCGCGCCACGCGCCGCTGGTGATGGTGCCGGCCGAGCTGCGCCGCGCCGGCGCCCGCGATCGCTACCAGCTCGTCGTCGTCGACGGCGAGGACTGGCGGTGGAACGACACCCTGGTCGAGAAGCTGCGCGCCGATCACGCCATCACCCTGGCTCCGCCGGTGCGCGGTGACGACGGCGCCATCGATCTGGGCGCGACCCTCGACGCGGTGGCGGCCGCGGTCGCGGGCTCGCCGCGCTGGTCGGTGGTGCGCGAGTGCCGGCTGGGCGTCCTGTCGTTCACGAAGTTCGTGATGTGGACCGACCTGGCCGAGCGCGGCGCGAAGCTGCTCGAGGCGCCGGTCGTGGCCCACCTCGCCCAGGGCGGGGCCACGTCGTTCCCGGCCGGCGCGTTTCGCGATCCCGAATCCCTCGACGAGCTGCCGCCGGGCGAGCTGTTCGCGCCGCTCGACTGCGATGCCAGCCAGCTCGCTGCCGTGCTCGCCGCCGCCGACGGCCGGACCTTCGTGCTGCAGGGTCCGCCCGGCACCGGCAAGTCGCAGACCATCACGAACCTGATCGCGCAGTGCCTGGCCGGCGGCAAGTCAGTGCTGTTCGTCGCCGAGAAGATGGCCGCGCTCGAGGTCGTGCAACGCCGCCTGGCCGCCGCCGGGCTGGGCGATTTCTGTCTCGAGGTGCACTCGCACAAGGCCAAGAAGCGTGAGGTCATCACCGAGCTGGCCCGCGTGCTCGAGCGGGTCTGGCGGCCCAACACGCCGGTCGCCGGCGACGACGCGCGCCTGGCCGCCGCCAGCGGCGATCTGGATCGCTACGCCGCCGCGCTGCACGCGCCGGGGCCATCGGGGGTCAGCGTGCACGACGCGCTCGGCCGCCTCGGCGAGCTCGCCGGCGAGTGGCGCCTCGACGGGGACGTCGGCGTGAAGGGCGTGACCGCCGACGTGGTAGCAGTGCGCCGCGACGCGGTGGCGAAGCTCTCGCAGGCGGCGATCGAGATCGATCCGGTGGCGACCCACCCGTGGCACGGCTCGACGCTCGAGACCTGGGCCGTCGATGGCCAGGAGCGGGTGGCGGCGGCGGTGACGGCGGCGCAGAAGGCCGGCGCTGCGCTCGAGGCTGCCCTGGCCGGACTGCCAGCGGTGGTGCCGGGGCTGGGCGCGCGCACGCGGGCGCACCTCGAGGCCCTGGGCGCGCTTGCGGCCAAGGTGACCACGACGCCGCGGCCGGGGGTGGAGCTGGTGATGGCGGCGGGGCCGAGCGGCGCCAGCGGAGGCGTCGCCGACAAGATCGCCCTGGTGAAGACCAGGGCCGCCACCACCATGGAGGCTGCGCCCAAGGATCCCGACACCTGGCTGTCGCTGGTGCGGCAGCGCCGCGAGCTGGGCAAGAAGCTCGCCGAGCGCTGGAGCGACGACATCTACGCGCTCGATCTGGCCGCGCTGGTCGAGACCTTCCGGCGCTGGGCCGATCGCTTCTTCCTGTTCCGCTGGTTCGCGCTGCGCAAGCCGCGCAAGGAGGCGAAAAAAGCGCTCGCCGCCGGCAAGAGCCTGCCCGACGACGCCACCGTCGCCGACGAGCTCGACGATGCCCGCATCGTCGAGAAGACCGACGTACTTCTCGACGCGGCCCGCCCGGCGGCCCGATCGTGGCTGGGCGCGCTGGCGGCGGCCGCCGACGATGGCGGCGATCTGGCCCCGGTCGAGAAGGCGCTGGCGTGGACCAAGGAGCTGGCCGAGACCTTTGCCAGGGTCGAGGTGACCGGCGAGCGCCCGGCGTCGTGGCGCGCGCTGGTGGCGACGGTCAGCGACGGCCCCGAGGCTGGCGCCGGCGGGGTGGCCGCCTTCGCCGAGGTCGAGCGCGCGGTCGCCGCCTGGCGCGCGGCGCTCACCCGGTTGAACGAGACCTGCGGGGTCGACGTCGGCGACGGTGATGATGCCGGTCACCTGGCCGAGCTGGCCCGGCGCACCGCGCTGTGGGCGGCCGCGCCCGGCGAGCTGCGCGACTGGACCGCCTACGCTCGCGCTCGCAAGGTCGCCATCGCCGCCGGCCTCGACGGCGTGGTCCGCCAGATCGAGGACGAGACCGTCGCCGACGATCACATGGTGGCGGCCTGGGAGCGCGCGCTGCACGCCGCGGTGGCCGAGGCCGGGGTGGCGGGCTCGCCGGCGCTGGCCCAGTTCCATGGCGCCGCCCACGTCGCCCGCATCAACGAGTTCATCGAGCTCGATCGGGCCCATCTCGGTGTGGCCCGGGCCCGCACCATCGCGCGGTTGAGCGAGCGCGTGCCCAAGGTCACCTCCGACGTCGCCGACGGCGGCGAGATCGGCGTGCTGCTCCACGAGGCCAAGAAGCAGCGCCGCCACCGGCCGCTGCGCTCGCTGTTCCGCGACATCCCGAACGTGCTCACCCGCCTCAAGCCGTGCCTGCTGATGAGCCCGCTGTCGGTGGCCCAGTACCTCGATCCCGAGCGCGACGCGCTGGCCGCCTTCGACGTGGTCGTCTTCGACGAGGCTTCGCAGATCCCGACCTCGGATGCGATCGGCGCCCTGGCCCGTGGCAAGGCCGCGGTCGTGGTCGGTGACTCGCGCCAGCTGCCGCCGACCCGCTTCTTCGAGCCGGGCGCGGGTGCCGCCGCCGACGCGTCGGTCGCTGCCGACGACGACGTCGAGGAGCTGGAGAGCATCCTCGACGAATGTGTGGCCGCGCGCCTGCCCGAGCTGCGCCTGTCCTGGCACTACCGCAGCCGCCACGAGGATCTGATCGGCTTCTCCAACGACCGTTACTACGACGGCCGGCTCGACGTGTTCCCGGCGGCGTCGGCGCAGGCCGCGGATCTGGGCGTGGGCTGGCGCAAGATCGCCGGCGTCTACGACCGCGCCGGCACCCGCACCAACCGGGCCGAGGCCGAGGCGGTGGTCGCCGACATCGTGGCCCGGCTCGGCGATCCCGAGCGGTCGAAGAAGTCGATCGCCGTGGTGACATTCGGGCGGCCGCAGCAGGAGCTCGTGCTCGATCTGCTCGACGACGAGCGCAAGCAACACCCCGAGCTGGAGAGGTTCTTCAGCGACGACGTGGCCGAGCCGGTGCTGGTCAAGAACCTCGAGACCATCCAGGGCGACGAGCGCGACGTCGTGCTCTTCACCATCGGCTACGGCCCCGACCGCGACGGCAAGGTGGTGATGAACTTCGGGCCGCTCAACAAGGACGGCGGCGAGCGGCGGCTCAACGTCGCCGTGACCCGCGCCCGCGAGCAGCTCGTCGTGTACTCGACCCTCGAGCCCGAGATGATGGACACCGAGGGTTCACCGGTGGGCGTGCGCCACCTGGCCGAGCTGTTGCGCTACGCCCGCGACGGCGAGCGGGCGGGTGGGGCGCGTGGGGAGCGGCCGCCGGCGACGCCGCTGACCAAGGCCATCGGCGACGCCCTGGTGGCCAAGGGATGGACGGTGCACCACCAGGTCGGCTGCGCGGGGTACCGCATCGATCTTGCGATCGTCGATCCCGACGACGCCGGGCGCTACGTGCTGGGGATCGAGACCGACGGGCCGTCGTACGCGCGGGCTCGCACCGCGCGCGATCGCGACCGCCTGCGCGCCAGCGTGCTGGGTAACCTGGGCTGGCGGCTGCAGCGGATCTGGTCGCTCGACTGGTGGCACGACGCCGAGAAGGAAGCCCAGCGCGTGCACAACGGCGTGATCGCGGCGATCGCGGCGGCCCGGGCGGCGCGGGCGCCGCGGAAGGCTGCACCTGTCGCCAAGAGTGCGCCGGTCGCGGCGCCGGTGTCGGCGCCGATCGTGGTTCCGGTCGCGGTGGACGCGGCGCCGACGGTGAAGACGGCGGCGCCGACGGCCGAGGTGACCGGCAAGAGCAAGCGAGCGACGCCGCGGGCGGCGAGTCCGAAGCCCGAGGTCAGCAAGCAGACGTCGATGCCGATGGGCCCGACGGCGTCGACGCCGCGCGGGGAGGGACCAGCGGTGGCGCCGTACCAGGTGGCGAGCGTGCCGGCCGGCAGGCGCAAGCCCGACGATCTGTTCGCGGCGGAACGCGAGTCGGAGATCGGCAACGCCATCGACGCGGTGCTGGCGGTGGAGGCGCCGATCCGGATCGGGCTGCTGGCGCGGCGGATCAGCGCCTACTGCGGCGTCGGCCGGGTCACCGCGCGCATCAGCGACCGGGTGAAGACGATCGCGGTGGTCCGCGGCCGGGTTGGTCGCGACGGCGACACCGACGTGGTGTGGCGCACCGATCAGGACGCGACGGTCTGGCCGACGGTGCGGGTGCCCGGCACCGCGCCCGAGACCAAGCGCGACATCGACGAGATCCCGATGGCGGAGGTGGCAGCGGCCGCGCTGGTGGTGCTCCACCGCAACATCGGGATGCCGGCCGCGGATCTCGCTCGCGAGACCGCCAAGCTGCTCGGCTTCAGCCGGCAGGGCGAGCAGGTCAAGAAGCGCATGGCCGAGGGCGTGGCCGAGCTGGCCGCGCGGGGCGGCTGCAAGATCGACGACGACCGGGTCAGCCTGCCCTGATCGTCCTAGACGACGCGGAGCTGAGCCCTGGGCGCGGGCTCGAGCTTTTCGAGCGGGGCCCAGTCGGGCTCGCGCAGATAACGGACCAGGCCGGCGGCGAACCCGATGCCGTGGCTGATGTGCAACGTCGGCAGGATGCCCCACACCGTGGCGATGCCGCCCGCGCCCAGGGGACCGCCGACGCGTACGGCCTCGGCGCCGGTGGCGAGTGCGTACGCGGCGAAGGCGGCTGGCGCGATCGGCCACAGCGGCGGCAAGACCAGGAGCGTCGCGCCGCCGACCACCATCAGGAACGGGATGGCCGGGCGGATGGTCGGGAAGCGGCGGAGCTTGAGCAGGGTGCGAGCGCGGCCGCGACCGTACTTGTAGTACTGCTTGGCCAGCGTCTTGAACGAGTCGCGCGGGTAGTAGTGGACCTCGATCTCGCGCGACAGGTAGATCTTGCCGCCCGACTCGAGCAGGCGCTGGTTGAGCTCGGCGTCCTCGTTGGTGATCGCCTTCGGATCGTAGAGACCGATGGTCTCGAAGATCTTCTTCTTGAACGCGCCGAGGAAGACGGTGTCGACGAAGCCTTCCTTGCTCGCGTCGCGGTAGCCGGCGCCGCCGACGCCGAGCGGCGACGACAGGGCCGCGCACAGCGCCTGCTGGAAGGCGTTCTTGGCCTTGGCCCGCTGGGCGCCGCCGACGTTGTCGGCGCCGGTCTTCTCCATGGTCTCGACGCACGCACGCACGTAGGTGGGCGCGTATTCGCAGTGCACGTCCATGCGCACCACGATCTCGCCGCGGGCCTCGCGGATCAGGCGGTTCAATCCCGCGGCCTGCAGGCGCTCGGGGTTGTCGACCATGCGGATGCGCGGATCGGCGGCCGACAGCTCGGCCAGGATCTCGCGGGTGCGATCGGTGCTGCGGCCGTCGGCCACCAGGATCTCGATGCGGTCGCGCGGGTAGTCCTGGGCCTGCACCGAGCGGATGCAGGTCTCGATGAACCGCTCCTCGTTGTAGGCCGGCATCGCGATGGTGACCAGCGGCAGCGCCATATCCGCCACTGTATCATCGGGTCGGGCGCGCGACCCACGCGCCGCTGGCGACGATGAGGACAACGCCCACGATGGCCAGCCGGCCCACCGGTTCGTCCCAGGCGAGCGCGCCCACCAGCACCGCCACGATGGGTTCGGCGTAGGCCAGCATCGCCGCCCGCGACGAGCCGATGATGGCGAGGCCGCGCACGAAGAGCACGCCGGCGAGGGCGCCGAGCACGACCGCGCCGCCCGCCGTCCAGGCCAGCGCTCGCCCGCCCGGCACCACGCCCGCGCCGACGGCGAACGGGATCATGAGCACCGCCGCGACGAACGAGTGGTACGAGATGACCCGGGCCGCGCCGATCAGCGGGACCAGGCGCTTCACCGTGAACACGTTGGCGGCGTACGCCACGGCGCTGGCGGCGCCCAGCGCGGCGCCGGCCACGTTGACGTGGCCGTGCCACGGCTCGAGCACCAGGGTCAGTCCCATGCAGGCGACCACGGCGCCGGGGATCGCGCCCCGCACGTGCTCTCGGTCGACCACCGGGGCCAGCACCGCGACCAGCACCGGCGCCAGGTAGTGGGTCAACACGGCGACCGCGACCGTGGTCTCCTGCATGGCGGCGAAGAACGTGAGCACGTTCGCGGCATCGAACAGGCCGTTGAGGGCCAGGAGCACCAGCGCGCGCCGGCTCCAGCGCGGCGGCGACGCGGCCAGCACCGCGGGAAGCGTCACCACGCCCATCACCACGAACACCACGAAGCCGAAGGTCATCGCCGGCAACGCTGCTGGACGGACACTCAGGCTCCACAATCCCCACGACGACGCGGCGGCGACCACCGCGATGGTGCCGAGCCCCTGGGCACGGCGGTCGGTCACTTCATGGCGCCGATCTCGTTTCGCCAGGCCGCGATCTCGCGGTCGGTCGCGGGGTCGTCGGTGGGCGCACCGAGCGTCCCGGCCAGCCTCAGCGCCTCGGCGCGCTGGCCGTCGGTCCACAGGGCCTGGGACAGCCGCAGCCGCGCCAGCGGGAGCCGATCGGCCATGCCGCCTCGCTCGAGCCGTTCGATCGCCGCGCGCAGCGTGACGATCGCGGGCTTGGCCTTGCCCATGCCGAGCTGGGCGCGGCCGAGGGCGAGCATCGGCAGGCCGGCCTGCGGCGCGCCCGGCGCGGCTTTCTCCCAGATCGCGAGAGCGCGCTCGAGCAGCGGCGCCGCCTCGGCGTGGCGGCGCAAGGTGTTGAGGAGGTCGCCCAGGTTGTTGAGCACCTGCGCCACGTCGGGGTGATCGACGCCGTTGGCCTGCTCGGACATGGCGACCCCGGCGCGCAGCGCGGCCTCGGCCTCGGCGACGCGGCCGAGCTCGTCGAAGGCGCGGCCGCGCGCGCTCGCCACCAGGGCGCGGTCGCCGAGCCCGGCCTCGCCCATCGCCTCGAGGCCGTGCTCGGCTTCGTCGAGCGTGAGCAGGGCCTCGGCGAACTTGCCGGCGTTGACCTCGACGGCGCCGAGGTTGAGCAGGTTCACGGGCAGCTCGTCCCGGCACATCGGCGCCGGGCGACACACCGCGACGGCGCGGCGCATGGTGGCCACCGCCTCGTCGTTCTCGCCGATCTCGGAGAGACTGAGCGCCAGGTTGGAAAGCCGCGACACCAGGATCGGGTGCGCAGGTCCGAAACGTGATTCGACCATCCTGACCGCCTCGCGGCCGAGCTCGATCGCGCGGGGCAGCTCGCCGATCTCACCCAGGATGTTGGCCTCGAGGTCGATGAGGTTGGGGAGATACCGCTCGGAGTCGATGGTGGTCGCGAGCCGCTGCCGGGCTTCCTCGAGGTGCGCGACGGCCTGCTCGAGGTGGCCGTCGCTGGCCTCGATCATGGCTTGGTTCATGGCGAGCGTCGCGCGCAGTTCCCCATCGGCGCCGGCGGCCACGCCGGCGCTGCCATGCCGCAACCACGAGCGGGCTTCCTCCATCCGTTCGGCGCGCAGCGAGAGGAAGACCAGGCGCAAGGCCACGGCGTTGGCGCCGCGCTCATCGCCTGCGCTGCGGCCGGCGAAGAACGCTGCCTCGTAACGCTGGAGGGCGTCAGGGTCGCCGGCGATGTGCGCGGCCTCGGCGCGGATCGCCGCCGCGTCCGCGATCAGGCGCGGTGACCCGAGCTCGGCGGCCAGCGCGACACCGCGTTCGGCGTGCTCCTTGGCGCGCGGATCGAACACGCCGCACAGCGCTTCGGCGCGGGCCAGGACGGTGATGAGCTCGTCGTGGAGCCGAGCCTTGGCCGGATCGCTGGGCGGCAGCACCTGGCCGGCGAGGCGGGCTGGGTCCACGCACTCGTCTGGCGGGGCCAGTCCGCCGGTGATCTCGAGCGCGTCGTCGATCATGCCGACCTCGAGCCCCTCGATCACCGCGATGGACTCGGCCAGCGAGCGCTGGCGACGTGACAGGCAGGCGACCGCGCGGTCGGCGAGGTCGGCGGACCAGGTGCGGTCGGCGCGCGCGGTGCACGCCACCTCGTGTCCCCTGGCCCAGCGCGTCGCGTAGGCGTCGAGCTCGGCGACGGCGCTGTCGGCGAGTGCGGCGGCATAGGGCAGGTCGGTCTTCGCGAACGAGGCCCGCAGCGTCTCGGCCTGGGCGGGGCCCCAGGTCCGGGCGATCTCGGCCGTGCCGCCGCCGCAGTTGGCGCGCGCGGATGGACGGCTCTTGGCCTGCCAGGCAACGGCGGCGGCGACGCCGGCCAGCGCGACCGCACCGATCCCCAGCGCGATCTGCTGGCGCCGCCGAGCCGGGTCGTGACGCAGGGCGATGAGGATGTCGTTCATCGATGGCCAGCGCTCGTCGGCGTTCTCGAGTAGCGCGCGGCGCAGGATGTCGTCGATCCAGCCCGGCACGCCGCCGTCGCCGGCGCCCTCGAGCTGCTGGCGCGCGATGGCGGCGCGCAGGAGCAGCGTGGTCTCCCCGGCAAAGGGCCGGCGGCCGTGCAGCGCCTCCCACAGCGACACCGCAAAGGCGAATTGATCGGAGCGCGCGTCGACCATGCCGCCGTCGATCTGCTCGGGCGCCATGTAGGCGGGGGTCCCGACCCAGGCGCCGGTCTGGGTCAGGCGCTCGTCGAGCCGAGGCGTACGTGGGGTCTCGGGGACGTGCGCCAGGTAGGCGCCGGGCGAGAGGATCCCCGTGGTCGCGGCGCCGTCGGCACCGACGGTGGCCGAGCCCGGCGCCGCCGCTGGCGAGTCCGAGATCTCGACGGTCTCGGCGGTGGCCAGCGAGCTCTCGCCGATCGCGACCGTGCCGCTCTCGCCGGCGGCGCGGGCCAGGCCGAAGTCGGCGACCCGAGGCCGCCCGTCGTCGCCGAGCAGCACGTTGTCGGGCTTGTAGTCACGGTGCACGAGCCCGGCGGCGTGAGCCGCGGCCAGGCCGTCGCCGGCGGCGCAGTGTCGTCGCAGCACCTCGCGCCAAGGCGGCGGATCGCCGCCGGTGCGGCGCAGCGTGCCGCCCTCGACCAGCTCCATCGCCACGTAGACCCGCCCGGCGTGAGTGCCGACGCGATACACCGAGACCACGTTGGGATGGGAAAGCCGGGCCAGCGCGGTGGCCTCGCGGGCCAGGCGCTCGTGGGCCATGCCCTTCTCGCGGTGGACCTTCACCGCCACCGGTCGATCGAGCCGCAGGTCGCGGGCCCGATAGACCACGCCCATGCCGCCGCGGCCGAGCATGCCCTCGATGCGGTACTCGCCGTCGATCACGGTGCCGGCGGCGAGCGCATCGCCGGCGTCCGGCGGCAGCGTGGGCGGCACCTCCCGAAGGTACCATCGCGGCGATGACTGCGAGCGCCGGCGAGCAGGAGCGCTTCCTGCGCGATTTCCACGGTCGCAACCCGGGCGTGACGGCGCGGGCGATGGCGCGCGGCCCGTCGTACGACGCCGTCGTGCGCGAGGTCGCCGGCGCGACGCGGGTGCTCGATCTCGGCTGCGGCGACGGCCACCTGCTCGAGCGGCTGGTCGGTCCTGGGCGCCGTTCGTTCGGCATCGACCTCAGCGAGGTCGAGCTGGCGGCGGGGGCGGCCCGCGGGTGTCGCGCCGGGTTGATGCAGGGCAGGGCGCACGCGCTGCCCCTGCGCGATGCGTGCGTCGACGCCGTGGTCTCGCACCTGGCCTTCACGCTCATGCACGATCCCGACGGCGTGGTCGTCGAGGTGGCCCGGGTCCTGGCCGGCGGCGGGCGCTTCGTCGCGGTGGTCGGCGGCGGGCCACGCGGCGACGCCGCCGGCGATGCCTTCACCGGGCTGCTCGAGCTGGCCGCGCCGCTCGTGCGCAAGGCCGCGGTGCCCCGACTCGGCGACGTGCGCGCGCGCAGCGACGCCGGGCTGCGCGCGCTGTTCGCGCCGGCGCGAGGCTGGTCGTCCCTGCGCGTCGACGAGCTGCCGATCGATCTGTCCGGGTCCCCGGACGAGGTGTGGGAGGTCCTGGCCGGTAGCTACGAGCTCGACGGCGTCGACGCAACCTCGGTCGCGGACCTGCGGGCCCGCTTCCTGGCCCGCTGCGATCGATGGCGCCGGTCCGACGGCGCCATTGCCTGCGGCCTGGCCGCGCGCCTGATGGTGGCCACCAGAGTCGCCAGGGAGTGAGCGCCGCACGGCGAGGTCCAGCCCCCCCGGCGCCTCCCGGCGCTTGCTCGGGAGAACGCCTACCTGCGCTGGCACCGTTCATGAAATGCGCTGCCCCGTGAACAAGCGGCTATTCGCGACGGTGACGTTGACAGCGCTGGTGGCCTGTCTCGGCCCGGGCTCGGGTCCCGGTCCGGATCCCGACGACGACAGCGCGGAGGTCGACGCCGGGGTCCCGGTGGTCGAGGAGTTGCCCCCGCTCGGTGATGGCGTGGGCACGCTGTCGGGCGCCAGCACCGCCGGTCGCACCGACGGTCGGCGCGGCGTGGCCCGCTTCGCCAACCCGGTCAACGTCGCGGTCGGCGCCGACGGCGGCCTCGTGGTGTGCGACTTCGACAACGGGCTCCTGCGCGTGGTCGGCGCCGACGGCGACACCACCACGCCGTTCACCCTGCCGGCCGGTTTCGCGCGGCCCTTCGGCCTGGTCCGCAACGGCGGCACGTTGTGGGTGCAGACCGATCGCGCCACCACCGGCGCTCCGACCGGCGCGCTGTGGCGAGTCTCGCTCGCCGATCACCGCATCTCGCTGGTGCGCGATGGGTTCGGCCGCTTCCGCGGCCTCGGCGTGCTCTCCGACGGCCGGCTGGTCGGCGCCGACTACCAGCAGCACGTCGTGAGCATCATCGATCCCGCGACCGGCGCGGCGACGCCGCTCGCCGGCGCCGCCAATCAGGCCGGCAAGCTCGACGCCACGGGCTCCGCGGCGCGCTTCGACACGCCCTACGACCTGCTGGTCCTGCCCGGCGACGACGTCGTGATCGCCGATCAGGGCAACCACGTCTTGCGCAAGGTCTCGCTCGATGGCTCGGTGGTCACCCTGGCCGGGACGTTCGCGTCACCGCAGGGGCTGGCCCGCGACGGGCTGGGCCGCATCTACGTGAGCGACCCCGCCACCGCCACCATCTCGCGCATCGCCACCGACGGCACCATCAGCGTCATCGCTGGCGCCGGCATCCCCGGCCACAAGGACGACGCCGATCCGCGGGCCGCGATGTTCTTCGGTCTGGAGGGCATCGACGTGAGCGTCGACGGTAGCCACCTCTACGTCGCCGACGGCTCCGGCGGCGAGGACCTGCCCTACCACCGGGTGCGGCGGCTCTCGCTGCGCTGACTCAGCTGACTCAGACGTTGAACAGGAAGTGCATGATGTCGCCGTCCTGCACCACGTAGGTCTTGCCCTCCTGGCGCAGCTTGCCGGCCGAGCGCAGGGCGGCCTCGCTGCCGTGGGCCTCGAGGTCGGCGAGGGCGTAGACGTTGGCGCGGATGAAGCCCTTCTCGAAGTC
>SXJR01000434.1 GCA_005779305.1 Myxococcales bacterium | reverse complement strand
TCATCATCTTCATGGTGACGGCGCCGATGCTCAACACCGGCGTCGAGCTGGACCTGCCGCAGGCGCCGGCCCAGAAGCTGGAAGAGTCCAAGGACCAGCTCGTGCTGTCGATCACGAAGGAACGCAAGCTGCTGCTCGGCAAGTCGCCGATTCTCTGGAGCGAACTCAAAGAGAAGTTAAAGCTCAATGCCAAGGTCCAAGCCGACAAGGTGATCTACATCGAAGGCGATTCGACGCTGCCGTACGCGGTCGTGGTGACCGCGATGGCGCTGGCCAAGGACGCGGGCGTGCCCAAGGTGCAGCTGCTCACCGACCCGACCCAGCGCATCGACACCACCGAGCTGGACAAGGCGCTGAAATGACCGCCTCCTCCCCCGCCAGCACCACGACCGACCAGCAGATGCACATCTTCGCCGGTGTGGGCACGCTGTTCATCACGTCGATCGCGATCGCGATCGCGATCAAGGGCGGCGACATCTCGCTGTTCGGCCGCAGCGGCGGCGGCGGCGAGCGCGACAAGTCGATCGAGGACATGGAGGTCATCGACGCGGCGCTGGCCGAGCTGCCCAAGAAGCCGGAGCAGCAGCCGCAGAAGAAGTTTCGCGCGCCCGATCCGGTCGACAAGCCGGTGGCGGTATCGCGCGACGATCAGGCCAAGCCGATCGACAAGCCCGAGGACAAGCCGTCGACCGATCCGGTCGACCCGCTCGACCAGTTCAAGCGTAGCAACGACGACGACGACCAGCCGATCGGCAAGCCCGACGAGCAACCGGTCGGCGCGTTCGACGGCTCCGAGTTCGGCTTCGGCGACGAGACCAGGGGCGATCCGTTCCTGGGCCGGCTCAAGGCCGACCTGCTCCGCAACTGGTCGTACCCCGAGATCCTGTCCGACGTCGGCACGCCGGTCGGCTGCATCCACATGGAGCCCGACGGCACGATCGAGAGCTGGGAGCTGCGCGAGAAGAGCGGCAACGCCGAGCTCGACGACTCGGTCGAGCGCGCGCTGACCGAGCTGCAGAAGATCCGCAAGGACGAGCCCATCGAGGTGCCCGTGCACCTCATCCCCAAGACCAGGAAGTGGATATGCTACCGAATGAAGGTCAAGGAATGACGGCGCGGGCGCTGGCGGTGGTGGCGGCGCTGATCGCGGGCGCGCTGGTCTCGGGCGACGTGGACGTGGCGCGCGCCGACGACGGCGTGATCATCGACGTGACCGGCGCCAAGCGCGGCAAGTACCCCATCGCGCTGCCGGTGGCGGTTGGATCGGACGCCGCAGTGGCGCGCGAGCTGGCCGAGATCCAGACCTTCGATCTCAGCGTGGCCGGCTACTTCAAGGTGCTCGAGCCCGGCGGCTTCCTCGCCGACCTCGAGGCCGAGAAGCTGGGCATCGATCCGCAGAAGTGGAAGGACGTCGGCGCCTACGGCGTCGTCAAGTATCGGGTCGTGACCAGCGGCGCCAGCCTCGAGATCGAGGCCCGCCTGTACGAGGTCTCCAAGGGCAACACCGCGGTGCTGACCAAGACGTACAAGGGCACCAAGGCCGACCTCCGCAAGCTCACCCACGCCTGGTGCAACGAGGTCGTCCTCTACTACACCAAGGAGCAGAGCTTCTTCGGCTCCAAGCTCGCCTTCGTCGCCAAGAAGCGCGGCGCGTCGACGGTGATGGCGGTCGACTTCGACGGCGCCAACCCGTACGCGATCTCGCGCAACACCTCGACCAACATGCTGCCGGCGTGGTCGCCGGGCGGCGGCCAGATCGCGTACACGAGCTACATGCGCAACAATCCCGACCTCTACGTGGCCGGGGCCGGCGGCGGGCGGCCCAAGAAGCTGGCCAGCTACAAGGGCATGAACACCGGCGCGAGCTGGTCGCCCGATGGCTCGAAGATCGCGGTCACGCTATCGAAGGATGGTAACCCCGAGATCTACGTGATCAGCGCGAGCGATGGCACGGTCGTCACCCGCATCACCAACAGCAAGTCGATCGACACGTCGCCGGCATGGTCGCCCGACGGCGGCCAGATCGCGTTCGTGTCCGATCGCGAGGGCGGCCCCCAGATCTTCCTGGTCTCGGCCAGCGGCGGCGCGGCCAAGCGGGTCAGCTTCAACGGTAGTTACAACACCACGCCGACCTGGTCGCCGGCCAAGGGCGCGAGCGTGATCGCGTACACCACGCGCGACGGCGGCAAGTACGACATCGTCACGCTCGATCTCGCCACCAAGAAGATGACCCGCATCACCCAGGGCGAAGGCTCCAACGAGGAGCCCAGCTTCTCGCCCAACGGCCGCGCCATCGCCTTCGCGTCGACGCGCTCGGGTGGCTCGGGCATCTACATCGCCAACGCCGACGGCACCGGCAGCGCCACCAAGGTCTACAGTGGCTCGGTGACGGGCATCGACTGGGGCCCCGCGCCCAAGCCCTGATCCTTGGCATCAGGAGCCCCCGTCGGCGCTAGAAGCTGCCGCCGACACTGAACATCACCCGCTGCGGGCCGGGCTCCACGCGAGGCGACAGCTTGCTCGCGGCCTGCGCCGCGCCGCTGCCGGCATCGCCGGGCTCGTGGGTGACGCAGTAGACCGTCGAGGCGGCGAGGCCGAGGGCGAGGCCGGCGGCCGCCCCGGTGGCGAACTGGCTTGGCGCCTTGTCGCCGTCGATGCCGCCGATGAGGACGTAGAGGCCGCCGAGCACGAGGCCACCGGCGGCGAAGCCGAGCGGGGCCGCCGCCATGAAGGCGCTGGTCTCGTCGCCGCGATCGACCTCGCGGGCGGCGACCAGACCGCCGGCGACGGTACCGACGGCGCCGAGGGCGAGCGCGGTGGTCCCGATCCTCATGCGGTCACGATCGGCGCGGCCGTCGATCAGCGTGCCGATCAGAAAGGCGTCGAGGCCGTACCAGGCGGCGCCGTGCACCACGAGCGCCGGCGTGGGGTCGGCGTTGCGCTGGGCCCAGCCGATCGCCGGCGCGATCACGATCGGCGTGAAGTTCACGATCATGCCGGGCCCGTGGTTGGGGACCAGATCGGTGCCGAAGTTGAGGTAGAAGACGCCGGCCATCGACAGCTCGAGGGCGGTGCCGCCCCAGGCGATGGCGCCGTCGGGAGTCTCGGCCGCCGCCGGCGAAGGCACAGCGGCGAGCAGTGCACAGGCGGTGGCGAGGGTGACCGAGGTCCGACGCATCGGGCGCCCAGTGTTGCACGCGCACCACGCTCGCGACGCGAGGGCGCCGCGCCAACCACGCAAGAACACGCTCACCGCGCCCAGCCTTGCGAACGGCGTGCGCGGATCGCGGCTGGACCAGGACTTGCGACGCGACGTGACCCATGCGCCTCGGGGTCGGCTTCGCCGTGCTCGCCATCACTTCCCTCGGGCTCACCGCCAGCGCACACGCCGGCCGCGGCGCGTTCATCCCGCCCATGGAGATCGAGCTCGGGCATGCGGTCACCGGCGCCCCGGACGGCGGCCAGATCGAGGCCACTCAGCTCATGGTCGGCATCAGCTGGGCGTCGCTCTACCCCAGGCCGACGCCGATCGATGTCAGCGTCGGGTTCATCTCGACCTTCAGCCCCGCCGACGATGACCCGATGGCCACGGCCCGCGTGACCGGACCCGAGGAACCAGACGATGTCGCGGCAGGCGGCTACATCGACGTCGCCGTGCGCGGCGCTGCTGGCCGCCACTGGCGGACGTGGATCGGCGGACGGGGCGAGATCATGGATCACGGCCGCATCAGCGCGCTCGGTGGCGCCGCGCGCGCCTCGATCGAGATCTGGACCGGCACTTCCAGTAGCGAGCGCGGCGCGTTGCTGTGCGGCACCGTGGCGCTGTCGGCGTGGGCCGAGAGTGGCGTGCGCGAGCAGCCGAACGGTGGCGCGGCGACGTTCGTGGCGGCGGGCATGGGCATGCGCGTGCCGCTGCTCATCGCCGGGCACTGAGCCGAGCTACTTCAGCTCGATCAGGACGGCCGAGAACTCCCAGCCCGGTTCGGTGTGGGCGCCGCCGTCGTAGTCGCAGCCGGTGCCAAGCGTGCAGCCGCCGCACGACGCCGCATCGGGTCGGCAGGTGTTCTCGTAGTTCTGCACGGAGTAGGCGACGGTGTGCGTGCCGGCTTCGCCGACGGCGTCGACGATCCACGGCGTGACCATGGCGCCCGGGCACCAGCCGGCGCGGGCGTAGCGCCAGGTGCCCTGCTGGTTGGGCACCGCGGTGGTCGCGCAGTCGTCGCGCCACAGGCGCTGCACGGTGCGGGTCTGGTCGACGGTGATCGCGTGGTCCTTGGCGCAGAACTCGGCGCAGTTCTCGGCGTTGCCCTGGCCGTGACCGGTGACCAGCGCGCGCACCCGGGTCGCGCTGAGGCCTTCGGGCAGCTGGACGGTGTCGACCGGATCGATGATGCGCTCGGGGTGCCCGTAGACGAGCCGGCGCGGCGCCCACAGCGGGCGCACCGCGACCGGATCGGGCACCGGCATGCCGCCGGTGAACTCGAACGACGCGTCGACCAGCCAGCCGCTACCGTTGGCATGACCGGGGCCGACCCAGGTGTCGATGAAGACGCGCACCACGCGCGTGGCCTCGAGCTCGCGCTGGAAGTCGGTGACGTCGACGGTGAACTGGCCGCCAACCCGATAGGGCGTGATGAAACGCGCCAGCTCGAGCTCGGTCTCGATCTCGCCGTTGGGACCCGGCCCCGGCACGACCAGGGAGAGGTGGGCCAGGCGATCCCACCAGTCGCAGCCGCCGCTCGGGCAGCGCAGTCCGAGGCGCAAGGTCACGCGGCTGTAGCGCTGGGCGCGGGCCGGGAACGTGACCTCCTTGCTGACCTGACGCCGGTTGTCGGCGCCGGCGAAGTACACGTGCTCGCCCTCGAACGCGACCACCGTGGTGTCGGTGCCGATCGCGACCGACGGCGCATCGGGCCCGCCCGGCTCGCTCCCTCCGCCACACGCAGCCACCACCACCGCGAACACGAGCAACACGGGTCGACGTCCCATCGCGGGGACCATATCAGAGGCGATGTCAGGTCGACAGATCGGTGCGTTCCCACGCGGTGCCCGGTGAGAAGGGCATGTCGGCGTTCGTGGACCACGCCACCGCCGACCACGGCGCGCAACCGAGCCGCCGGCGTCTGCTCCTCGTCGCACACGGGCAGCGCGAACCGAGGCGTCGGCCGCGCTCACGGTCGCGGAATCGCGTCGCGAGCCTCGGGCGACGGGCGGGGCGCGTCCTTGCGCTCGAGACGCAGCGAGCCGGTCGACGACGACCACAGGAGGATGGCCAGGGCGAGCAGCGCGACCAGGGCGACGATCAGGATGACACCGAAGGGCACGCGATCGCCGAAGGCGCGGCGGCCGAAGAAGCGGCCGTCCGAGCGGCGGCGGATGATCTCCTCGACGTTCTTGCTCAGCTCCTCGGGCGCCGGGGTCTTGTTGAGGCGCTTGAGCGCGGCCTGGGCGGCGCGGATCTCCTCGAGCTGCTCGCGCAGCGCGGGATCCTGTTCGAGCCGCGCCTCGAGCTGCTTGCGCTCCGCGAGCGACAGCGTGCCCTCGACGTAGTCCGACATCATCGCCTCGAGGCGCTCGGCCTCGGCCTCGGCGTCGGACTGGGACGGGCTGGGTTCGCTCATGGCCGCCTCCTGATCATAGGTACTTCGTCACCTTCTTGCGAAGCGCAAGTCGGGCGCGATGCAGGCGCGACTTGACGGTCCCATCGGGCAGGTTGGTGATCGCGCAGATCTCCTCGATCGACAGATCCTCGATGTCGCGCAGCACCACCAGCACGCGGTGCTCCTCGTCGAGGGTGCTGATGGCCTCCTGCAACACCTTCTCGACCTGGGCGCCCTCGAGGGCGCGATCGGGGCGCGGGGTCGGGCCGCCGGGCGCGGCGATCGCCGAGGAGGCCGCGGCCTCGTTGGAGTCGTCGAGCTGATCGCGATCGCGATCGTGGCGGCGGGCCAGGTACTTGATCCGGTTCTTGCAGAGGTTGACGGCGACGCGGTAGAGCCACGTCGAAAGCTTGGCTTCTTCGCGAAAGGTGTCGATGGTCTTGAAGACCTGGATGAACACCTCCTGGGCCACGTCCTCGGCCTCGGCCCGGTTGCCGAGCATGCGCAGGGTCAGGTTGTAGACCCGGTCCCGGTGTTCGGCCACGAGCTCGCGGAACGCCTGCTCGTCGCGGTTGCGCAACCGCCGGACGAGCTCACGATCAGCTGTGCTCATGATCAGCGTGAGTGCTTACCGGGGGCCCATCCCGGCGGTGCAAGAAGCGAGGAACACAGGCCGAGCATGCCCGGTTGCGAGCATATCCATGGTCCGCGTTCGACACCAACCCGCCGGGCCCGGTTCCGCGGGTCAGAGCCGCGGGCCGAAGACGCGCAGGCTGGCGGTCACCAGCAGCTCCTCGCCGTCGGCGACCTGCTTGCGCGCGCCCACGTCGAAGCCGAGCTTCATGGTGGCGATGCCGAGGCCGCCGCTGACGTAGGTGCCGGTGGCCACGTCGTGGACCGCCCCGGCGCGCAGCGGGTACCCGATCTTGCCGCCCTGGGTCGAGATGAAGTACTCGCCGCCGCCGCCGTAACGCCCGGTCTCGCCCTCACGATCGAGGTTCCACAAGGCGTCGAAGGCCAGGGCCAGCGCGGGCACCGGGCGCATCATCACGCCGGCCGCCGCCGCGCGCGGGAACTCCGTCGAGGTGGCGCCGGCGACGTTGTAGCCAACCGCGGCGACGTTCACGATCTCGGTGAGGCGGGCGGTGAGGCCGACGTCCCAGTTGAGGCCGGAGGCGTTCTCCTCGGCGCGGTTGTCGCTCTCGAAGTCGAAGTACTTCACGGCGGCGCCGATGTGGACCCGCTGGTTCAGCGGCCGCGACAGCGTCATGCCGCCGACATGGGTGCGGCGACCCAGCTCCATGCCGCCGATATCGGGCCTCATGCCGGTGTAGTGGTAGTAGAAGCAGCCGGGCAGCGCGTTGGTCGAGTCGCATGCCGAGATGCCGACCAGGGACGCGCTGTCGTCGGGCCGGTAGCCGAAGGCGCCCTCGAACACGAGCTCGCGGGTGAGCGGCAGGCCCGAGGGGTTGAGGGTCGTGGCCATCGCGCCGGTGGCGCCGGCCCGCATGCCCTCACCCAGCGCGACCTCGCGCGGACCGAGCGAGTCGTTGAGGCTGTCGGCGTCGGCCCGCGCCGCCGCCGACGAGGCCAGCACGGTGGCGGCGAGGGCCCAGCCGACCGCAGGGAGGCCTCTTCTGTTTGTTCTCAGATCGGGCGAGCCGTCCGCGGCGAGACCGATCGATCGATTGGAACGCGTGACCGCTCCGGTCTCGCGTTCCATGGGAGTCGCGCGCATGGCCCCAAGCCTTCACCGGGCAGGCCTCGGGGGCAAGTAATCCTCACCGCCCGAGCCAGGCCGCCACGGAGGTGCAGCCGCTGGCGGCGACGATGACATGGTCGATGATCGGGATCCCGAGCAGTGTCCCGATGTTGTGCAAGCGCTCGGTCAGCGCCACGTCCTCGGGGCTGGGCGTGGGATCGCCCGAGGGATGGTTGTGAACCGCGATCGCCGCGGTGGCGCCGATACGGATGAGGGGCCGGAACACCTCGCGCGGATGGACCTCGACCCCGGTGAGGGTGCCGCGGGCGATCTCCAGGTCGGCGATGACCACGCTGCGCGCGTCGATGGCCACCATCATGAAGACCTCCTGCTCGAGCCCGGCGAGCAGCGGCCAGACGTGATCGTAGACGTCGTGGGCGGTGACCAGCGCGGCGCCGCGCGCCCGATCCCGGGTCAGCGCCCGCCGGCCCAGCGCGAACGCTGCAGCCAGTCGCGCGGCCCGCGCCGGTCCGATCCCGACGTGGCGGGCCAGCTCCTGGGGGCGGGCCCGGCCCAGCGCGGCAACACTGCCGGTCCCGGCCAGGAGCTCGTGGGCGAGCGCGGTGGCGCTGCGGCCGCGGGTGCCGGTGCCGAGGACGAGTCCGACGAGCTCGGCGTCGGAGACCTCATCGGGCCCGGCGCTGAAGCAGCGCTCGCGGGGGCGATCGGAGGGAGCGCACGGTGCGTCGGCAACGACGGCGGCAGGGGCGGCGGTCGCAGTGGTGCGCGCGGGCATGGGCGCCGAGCGGAGCAAGGCGCGGACCACGGCACGGATGTGCGAGTGCGCGGGGTTGGGTGCGGGGCGGATGTCCGGATTCCGGACGGCTGTCCGGAAGGCGGACGGAGTGGGCGGATTCCGGGCAGGAGTGGCGCGGGAGTGGGAGGCCGGTAGAAGGGCAAGGGCCAGGGCAAGGGCAGAAGGGCCAGGGCAAGGGCAAGGGCGAGGGGGCAGTGTCGAGGCTGGAGTGCTACCTTTGGGGTCGCCATGTTCGTGTGCCCCGACTGCGGCCATAGCCAGCCCCTCGCGGGACCCTGTCCTTCCGACCAGACCGCGCTCATCGCCCGCGGCGACGACGTCCTGCTCGGGCAACCGGTGGGCGCCTACCGGATCGCCCGCCTGCTCGGCGTCGGCGGCATGGGCCGGGTCTACAAGGGTGTGCACCCGAGCATCGGCAGCCGCGTCGCCATCAAGGTGCTGTCGCGCGAGTGCGCCGATCGGCCCGACCTGGTCGAGCGCTTCTTCTCCGAGGCCCGCGCCGTCAACCTGATCCGCCACGAGAGCATCGTCAACGTGCTCGACCTGGCCCAGCTCCCCGATGGTCGGCCCTACATCATCATGGAGTACCTCGACGGTGCGCCGCTCGCCGACCTGGTCGCCAAGATGGGGCAGCTGCCGCTCGGCGGCATGGCCCGGCTCATGGCCGAGGTGCTCGACGCGCTCTCCGCCGCTCACGCCAAGGGCATCGTCCACCGCGATCTCAAGCCCGACAACATCTACGTCACGCCCGCGGGCCGACCCAAGGTGCTCGACTTCGGCATCGCCAAGCTGCGCCCCGAGCTGGGTGGCAGCGCCACCCAGACCGGCTCGCTGCTCGGCACGCCCCACTACATGTCGCCCGAGCAAGCCATGGGCAAGCCGGTCGACCTGCGCACCGACATCTACGCGATGGGCGTGATCCTGTTCGAGTGCGCGACCGGGCGGCGGCCCTTCGTCGCCGAGTCGCTGTTCGATCTGCTGCGCCGTCACGTCGACGAGGCGCCGCCGCCACCGCGCTCGTTCCGGCCTGACATGCCGGCGGCGTTCGAGCAGGTGATCATGTACGCGCTGGCCAAGGATCCGGCGCACCGTTTCCAGAGCTGCGGCGATCTGGCCAACGCGCTCATGCTCGCCACGCAGGGCCTGCCCCAAGATCAGTGGGCGACAGTCTCACCCAGCCCGAGCGCGCGCATGGGCGCGCAGGGCGGACCGGCGAGCTGGGGTTCGCAGAACACGTGGCCGCAGTCGCATCCGCCGCAGATGACGCCGGGCTCGTATCCACCGGCGCCACCGGGATCGTACCCGCCCCCGGCGCCGGGCTCGCAGCCGCCGCCAGGGTCCTTCGCCGCCGCCGGCCAGGTGGTACAGGCGCCGCAGCGGCCGAACAAGTCGAACAAGGGGCTGCTCATCGGCCTGATCGGACTGGCGCTGGTCGGTGGCGGGGTCGCGGCGGCGGTCGTGCTCTCGCAGGGCGACGACGCCAAGGCCGCGGCCGGTGAGGGCGGCGGCCCGGGCAGCGAGCTGGGCTCCGAGGGCATCGGCGCGGCCTCGGGCATCGCGTCGGGCGGCGACGTCGCCAGCGGCGTGGCGTCGGGAGACCCCGACGAGACCGACGAGGCCCGGCTCGAAGCGCTCGAGGCGCAGCTCGAGAACCTCGACGAGGACGAGCTCGAAGCGGCCGGCACGGCGATCGCCAAGCTGCAGCCCGGCGGTGTGATCACCCGAACGCCGCCCACCGGCGGTGGCGGAGGCGGTGGCGCGCCGACCGGCTCGCTCGAGCAGCGGCTGGCAAGCTTCACGTCGGGGATCCCGCAGTGCGACGCCTACGTGCGCGCCTTCGCCGAGCTGCTGCGGTGCCCTCAGCTCTCGTCGATGCGCGATTCGTACGCGCAGTCGGCCGAGCAGATGATGGAGGGCTTCGGGTCGTTCAAGAACCTGGACGCGGCGTCGCGCAAGCAGGCGGCGGCCACCGCCGGGCCGTCGTGCCAGCAAGGTGCCGACTCGCTCAGGCAGGCGGCGGCCGCGATGGGCTGCAAGCTCGGCGCCGGCGGCGCCCCGCCGGCCGGTGGAGCCACGCCGCCCGCGGGCGGTGGCGCGCCGCCGCCGCCCGATCCCGACGTCCGCCTCGATGGCCCGTACGAGATGACGATCGCCGGGTTCAACCCCAGGGGCTGGGACTACATGAAGTGGCTACCGACGGCGCTGGCCGAGGCCAAGAAGCACTTCCCCGACGCCCAGCTCGCCCGCATCGACGCCGAGGGCGTCGGCCCCGACGGCCTGGTCCACTTCGACGTCGACGAGGACTGGGAGGTCCTGTACCGCTTCACCTCGCCGGCGGCGTCCAAGAAGCCGGCCACCCACCCGGCCGGCGTGAAGTGGGAGCCGCGCTGCATGGTCCAGATCTTCGTCGAAAAGGACGAGGTCATGGTGATCCCGATGCAGGGCTTCGGCTGCGAACCGCCGGTGCCGATGCCGAAGTGCAACGCCAAGCAGATCTGGCAGAAGGCCGTGGCCCGGGGCGCGCCCGGCTCCAACGCCTACGCCGAGCTCTGGTACGGCTACGCGGGCGGCAAGTGGAGCTTCGACATCGACGACGTGCTGAGCGAGACGTTCAGCGACGGTTGCTGAGCCGGCCCGGTGTACGATCGTCTCGCAGGAGGCGACCATGCGGCGACGTGATCTGCTCATCGGGGGAGCGAGCGTTCCGGCGGTGCTGTGGGCGGTCGCGTGCGGCGGCGGCGACGGCGCGCCCGACGCCAACTTCCAGAACAGCTTCCAGATCCTGAGCGAGACCAACAGCTCGGGCCACCGTCACAACCTGACCCTCATCTGCGCCGACATCGGCGGTGGCGACGTCCGCTACACCACCAGCGAGTCGGCCAACCACACCCACATGATCACGATCACCGGCGCCGAGCTGACCCAGCTCGGCAGCGGCCAGACGGTGACCAAGGTCATCACCGACCAGGGCCACGCGCACACCTGGATCCTGATGAAGCCGACCACGGCCTGCTAGGGTCGGCGCATGGCGAAGAAGCGCAAGCTCGAGAAGACGCCGCTCGCCGGGGGCCCTCGACGGACGCGCCTTGATCGTCCAGCACACGGGCAAGGCCACCCTGGTGGCGCTGGTCACCAGGTAGGTCCCCTTCTTCTCCGACAGCTCGGCCATCGACGACCAGATCGTGGAACGCGACACGGCCGGAGCGCTGCACGTCGTCACCATCCCCGCGTGACGCCGGCACCGGCCCGATCATGTGGTGCGTGTCACCGGATCTTCGCTGGTCATCGCGGCCGGTGACGACGGCTCACCGCGATGGCCGGCGCCGGTGTACAACCGTCGCATGATGCGAACTGGTGGAGTCCTGTCCCTCGTCCTCGGTGTCAGCCTGATCGCCTGCGGTGGCGACGACGGAGGCGGCGCGACCATCGACGCGCCCAGCGGGCCCGACGCGCAGGCGATGGTGACGGTGAGCGGCGTCGCGGAAACGGTCCAGGGCACGAGCAGGGTGCCGCTCGCCGGCGCGATGATCGAGGCCTTCGACAGCGGCGGCGGCGTGGCCCTGGCATCCACGACCTCGGCGAGCGACGGCACGTACTCGCTGACCCTGACCACCAACGGCGCGCCGATCGACGGCTACCTCAAGGGCACCAGCGCGACCCGCATCGACACGTACTTGTATCCGCCCCGGCCGCTGGCCGCGGATCGCGACAGCGCCACGATGTTGCTGGTCAACCAGCAGACGCTGGGCCTGCTCGGCACGCTGGGCGGCGTCAGCCAGGATCCGGCCAAGGGCTTCATCGGCGTGCTCGTCCTCGACGCCGCCGGCACCGGCGTGGCCGGCGCGACGGTGACCGTCACCCCGATGGGCACGGCCCGCGTCATCTACGTGGAAGGTAGCCTGCCCAACCAGAACGCGACCATGACCGACGCCAGCGGGACCGTGTTCATCGCCAACACCAACGTCGGCACGGTCACGGTCGACGCCCAGCAGGGCGCGACCGACTTCTTCGCCCACCCCGTCAACGCCCGCGCCGGCGTGATCACGACGACGGCGCTGGAGCCCTGAAGCCCGCGGCGAGGTCGGCGCTCCCGCGTCAGAGCAGGAGCGCGTCCTCGATGTCCTCGAACACGCCGGCGCGCCAGCGCGCCAGCGGCGAGCGTCCGCGCAGGAGGTTCTCGGTCTCGACCAGCGCCGCGCCGAGATCGACCAGCCAGCAGTACGGATCGTACGGCGAACGGGTGCCGACCTCTTCGGGAAGCTCGACCGCCGGCATCCACGCCGCCATCTTGTGCGACTGGCCGGCGACCAGCGCGCGCACGGCGACGTTGGCCAGGCGGCTGCCGAGCAGACGATCGAACGCCGACGGCCGCCCGCCGCGCACGACGTGACCGAGCACGGTGACGCGGGTCTCGATCGCCGCTGGATCGGCGTCGGGGACGCGCTCGCGCAGGCGGGCGTCGACCGCGGTCTTGAGCTGCTCGACCGGGACCTGCACGCCCTCGGCCTTGACCACGATCACGCGCCGGCTCTTGCGCGGGCGGGCCCGCACCGCGATCACGGTGTCGACGATGGATTCGACCACGCTGGCCTGATCGCGGCCGGCCTCGGGGAAGAGCGCGAGGTCGGCGCCGGCGGCGATGGCCGAGGTCATGGCCAGATAGCCGCAGTCGCGGCCCATGACCTCGATGATGAAGGTGCGATCGTGCGCCGTCGCGGTGTCGGCGATCTTGTCGCAGGCCTCGACGATCGTGTTCATCGCGGTGTCGACGCCGATGGCGAGCCCGGTGAGGCCGAGATCATTGTCGATCGACGCCGGCACGCCGACCACCAGCGGTGGGCGCTCGCCGGCCTCGGCGGGATCGGCCAGGGCCTGAGCGCCGGCCAGCGAGCCGTTGCCGCCGATCACGACCAGGCCCTCGACGCCGCGATCGCGCAGGATGGCGCGGGCGCGATCGCGGACCTCGCGCTCGTGGAACTCCTTGCAGCGCGCCGAGCCGAGGATGGTCCCACCCTCGCGCAGGATGCCCTGCACGTCGGGCGTGGCCAGCGGCACGAAGGCGTCCTCGAGCAGCCCCCGCCAGCCGCGCTCGATTCCGAGGACCTCGACGCCGGCCGCGCGCGCGATCAACGTGGAGGCGCGGATGGCGGCGTTCATGCCGGGGGCGTCGCCGCCGCTGGTGAGGATGGCGATGCGCTGGGGCCGTGTTGCCATGGGCGCGCATCCTACCTGCGCGTCGCGGTCTCGTCACAGTGTGGGCGGAGCGACGCTCGCTCACCGAGGTGACTCGCGTGGCGCGCAGCGGCGTGGCACAGTGCCCGGATGTCGTCGTCGACGCCATCACCCGTGGAGGTCGTACGCAACGGTGCGGTCACCACGGTGATCATCGACCGGCGCGACGTGCGCAACGCCGTCGACCGGCCGACCGCGGAGGCGCTGGCCGAGGCGTTCCGCGCGTTCGACGCCGACCCCGAGGCCCGCGTGGGCGTGCTCGCCGGCGCCCACGGCACGTTCTGCGCCGGCGCCGATCTCAAGGGCTTCGCCGCCGGCCGCGCCAACCGGGTCCTGCCCGACGGAGATGGCCCGATGGGGCCGTCGCGGATGGTGCTGACCAAGCCGGTGATCGCGGCGATCAGCGGCCACGCCGTGGCCGGCGGGCTCGAGCTGGCGCTGTGGTGCGACCTGCGCGTCGCCGACGACGACGCGGTGCTCGGTGTGTTCTGC
>SXJR01000433.1 GCA_005779305.1 Myxococcales bacterium | reverse complement strand
GAGGCTGACCGAGCCGACCGCCGCCGTTGCGGTGGTGCGCACGTAGGTGTTCTCGGCCTGATCGTCGGCGCGCCACAGGCGGAACTGGACTGCTGTTGCATGATGACGTCGTTCTGACCTCGTCCTCGCCGCCGAGGCGCGCGCCGCCGGCGTACGCTCGCTGCCGACGGTGTACATCGGCGGCCGCGCCGTCGGCGGCGCGGCCGCGAGCGTCGACGAGCTGGTGGCAGCGCTGCGACGGAGCTGACGTCCGGCCACGCGCCAGGCGCGTCAGTAGCCGTTGACCGGTGGTGCCGGCGGCGGATAGGTCGGCTGCGCCGCGCCACCGCCGTAGGCCGCGCCGCCATGACCGGCGCCGTCGGGCGGCGGGTTGCCCCAGTACTGCTGCGGCACGCCCGCCGGTGCCGCCTGCCCGCCGCGCCAGCCCGACCAGTCGCCCTGGCGGTCGCGGCTGTTGGTCCACCAGCGGCCGGTGAAGCGCGCCCCGGTGGGATCGAACACCAGCCAGCCCTCGCCCTCGAGCACGGGGGCGCCCGGCACTGGCGCCGCCGGCTCGCGCCAGGTCAGGCGCAGAACGTTGCCGTCGAGGCTGCCGGCGACGTACCCGACGACCTGCTGGCCCTGGCGATCGTAGGTCCAGGCGCCATGCACGCGCGCCGGCGATTCCTCCTCGATCTTCACCGCCCCGAAGGTGCTCTTCCACAGGCCGTGGGAGACGCGCGGATCCATCTGCTGCGACTGCGGCGGCTGGCTGTTCCACGCTCCCGCGGGCTGCGGCGGCGGGCTCGACCGCGAGCTGGCGGAGGCGGCGAGCGCGGCGGTGGCGGCGGCGAGCAGGAGGGTGCGGAGCGCGGCGGGGCGGGTCATCGGTCACAGGTTACCACCGCGCCGCTTGCCGTCGCCGCCTCCAGGGGATACCTTGCCCGGCGCTGTAACCTCCGCCACAGGGCCCATAGCTCAATCGGTCAGAGCGGCCGGCTCATAACCGGTTGGTCCCTGGTTCGAACCCAGGTGGGCCCACGAGCCGACACCCGAGGACGTAGCCTTGAAAGACCAGCTTTTGTTCCTGCTCGAGCTCCAGACCATCGACAACAAGGTCAAGGAGCTCGACGCCGCACGCCAGAGCCTGCCCACCCGGACCGAACCGCTGCGCCGCGACCTGGCCAAGCTCGAGGGGATGCTCGGCGGCGAGCGGACCAAGCTGGCCGAGACCGAGACCTGGAAGAAGCAGCAGGCCGAGCTCCTGGCCCGCGAGCAGGAGGCGCTGCGCTCGGCCAAGTCCAAGCTGCAGGGCTCCAAGACCGGCAAGGAATACAACGCGGCCAGCCGCGAGGTCGACAACAAGCGCAAGTCGATCAACGACCGCGAGGCCGAGCTGAAGAAGGTCACCGAGGCGCTGTCATCGAGCGGCACGGTGATCAGCGAACGCGACAGCGCCGTGGCCCAGCTGCGCGAGCAGCTCATCGCCGAGGAGGCGCAGATCGCGGTCAAGGTCGAGGAGCTGGCCCGGCAGATCGCGGAGGCGTCGGCGGGACGCGAAGGGCTGCGGGCGAAGATCGAGAAGGGCTGGCTCAAGACCTACGACACGCTGGCGGGGAAGCGCGGGTACGCGGTGTCGCCTGTGATCGGTGGCGTCTGTCAGGGCTGCCAGATGCGCATCCCGCCGCAGCTGAACAACATCCTCGCGAGGATGGAGTCGCTGGAGATGTGCCCGCGCTGCGGGCGGATCATCTATCGCAAGGAGATGCTGGATCCGCCGGCGGCGCCGCCGGCGACGTGAACCGCCGGCTCACGCCGCCAGGATGCCGTAGGCGCCGCGGCGCAGGTTGCGCTTGATGGTCACCGCCTCCTTGATGACCTTCCACAGGTCCTTGAGCGGGTTCACCTTCGAACGCTGGTCGTCGGTCCACAACACGCCGACCTCGGCGACCTCCTGCCCCATGCGCTTGGCGATCGCCAGCACCTCCAGATCGAAGGCCCAGCCGTTGATGGTCGCGCGCGTGAAGAGCTCGTGAGCGCTCGCCGCGGTGAAGGCCTTGAAGCCGCACTGGGTGTCGCGCACGCCGGGGACGAGCGCGGCCTGGATGACCTTGTTGCACAGGCGACTCCATAGCCGGCGCCACATCGGCTGGGTGTGCTGGGCCGCGCCCTCGACGTAGCGCGAGCCGATGGCGATCGAGGCCTTGCCGCTGGCGATGGGGGCGAGCAGCTTGGGCAGCTCGGTGGCCGGCATCGAGCCGTCAGCGTCACACATCACCCGCACCGCGCCGCGGCCGGCGAGCATGCCGACGCGCACGGCGTGACCCTTGCCGCGGTTGGGCGAGGTGGCGATGACGCGCAGGCCGTCGATCCGCTCGGCGAGCTTGCGGCACAGCGCCACGGTGCCGTCCTTCGAGCCGTCGTCGACGACGACGATCTCGTAGCGGTAGGGCTGGGTGGCGAGGAACGCCGAGATGCTCTCGATCGTGGGCGTGATGCGCTGCTCCTCGTTGTACGCGGGGATGATGATCGACAGGTCGAGGTCGACGTAGAGCGGGGTGTGCTTGGCGGTGAGATGATTCGACATGACGTTTTCCTCTGTGAGCAGTGAGCAGTTCACGCGGTCGCGAACACGTAGCGGCGCTGGACCGGATAGCTCCAGCACGCGAAGACGATGAGGCCGCAGATCACCTTGGCGGCGAGGTACGGCAGGTGGCCGTGCACGCAGGCGACGTGCATCGACACCGCCATGAACAGCGCGGTGCCGAAGGCGACGCCGGCGAACATGCCGACCTGGCGGAAGTCGATGGGGCGGTGATCGCGGAAGGCGACGTACTTGTTGAGCAGGAAGCAGAGGGCAGCGCCGGCCGCAGCGCCCAGGAAGGCCGCGAGCGCGACCGACATCCCGGACTCGACCAGGATGGTGAGGACGATGATGTCCACGGTGGTCGACGTGAGACCGCCGACCGAGGCACCGAGGACGCGACGCTGACGTTCCGACATGATGGCCGGAGTATGAGCACCCCCCGTGCCATTGGTCCGACCTTTCGGGTTACGGCCACTTGGCCGCGCCGGCACGTGTCAGGGAGTCAACACCCTGTGTCGACGCAGGACGGGGCCCGACACCCCGCAGCACCTACACCGCCGCCGGCTACCGAATTAGACGATTCACGGCTGCAAAGTTGACAAGGTTGACACCGTCCCCTCACCAGAGGGAGCGGCGAGTGGTCCGGAGCCAGTCCTCGAGGGCCGCGATCGACTCGCCGGTGGGCTCGTCGGGGAGGACCGAGGTGGCCACGGCGGCGTCGAGGTCGCGCACGGCGCGATCGAGCTCGCCGCGCCAGTGGCCCAGCTCCTCCGTGGTCAGGGTCGTGCGTTCGCCGGTCTGTTTGCGAGCCTTGAGGTCGGCGATGTCGGGCCCGTAGATCGGCACGAGCTGGTTGAGATCGGTGACCAGCTCGCCGGTCTTCAAGAGGTGGAGCCCGGTGCGCGCGGTGCGCAGCACGTAGAGCACCTTCTTGGCGGTGGGCGCGACCTCGGCGGCGCGGAGCTGCGAAGTCGCGAAGCCGCCGTAGTGGCGGACCACGCGGCGCGACAGCGCGGCTCGGACCAGCGGCCGCAGCGCGAGCAGGCGCGGCTCGTCAGCCTCGAGCACCAGATCGCCGAGCAGGCGCTCGAGGTAGTTGCCGTTGCCCTTGAGCACGCCCCGCAGCACCTCGCCCAGCTCGTTGGAGCCGTAGTCGATCTCGACCCCGTCGTCGACCACCATGACCTCGGCGCCGCCCGGCCGGGGCACCAACCCGACCAGCGCCGACGTGGGCGCGATGTGCACGCTCTTGAGATCGAGATCCGAGTCGGGCGAAGGGAACCCGTAGGCGTGCGCTCCCGACAGATAGATGACCAGGTGGTGGCGCTCGGTGGCACGTTTGGCCAGGTACGCCCGTGCCACCGTCGCCTGGTGCTCGGTGAGGACGTCGAAGCGGGTCGGGATCAGCGTCGGCGTCACTCGTCGAACCTCGCGATCGGGGGTTGGGGTGCGTCCGCGCCCCACGGGCCGGCGACACCGTCGAGCCCGCGGCGCGCGCTGTCGGCGCGCACGGCGCGCAGCACCTGCTCGGCCCGCTCGATGTCGGCGTGACGCGGCAGCGGCGACGACGCCCGCGCGGCCTCGAGCGCCGGCGTCATCGCCTGCGCCATCGCGACCACGTCGGTCATCGCCACCTCGCCGCGCTTGATGGCGAGCAGCGTGGGCCGCAGCTCGTCGCGCACCCGCAGCTCGGGCGGGCCGCCGGCCAGCCAGCGCGTGGCCAGATCGAGCAGGCGGATCAGGTTGTAGGCGTTCTTGGGCCGCAGATCGCGCGGCGGCTCGAAGCCGTGGCCCTGCTCGCGCGCGAACGTGCACAGCGCCGCCCACTCGGCGCTGGCGAGCAGGCCCTGATCGTAGAGCGAGCGATAGAGCTGCTTCAGATAGTCGCGGGCGCGACGCTGCGCGTCCTCGGGGGTCGGCCCGGGCACGGCGGCGGCGGTGGTCAGGCGCACGGCCACGGTATCGAGATCGAGCGTGGGATCGGCGACCAGCCACTCGAGCACCAGGGCGCGGTGATCGGCGAGGCGCTGGTTGTGCTCGAGCCGCTCGAGCTGCGACAGCGCGTAGCGGCCGAAGCTGCCGTAGATCTCCTGCGAGACGAAGGCCTCGCGGATGGCGAGCAGCTCGGCGCCCATGTCATCTCGCACCGCGCTGGTGTCGGCGGCGAACAGCATCTCGAGGGTGTTGGGATCGGCGCGCAGGGCCTGGCGCACCGCCTTGCCCGCCTCCCAGTAGGCGCTCGAGTTGTCCGGCGACAGCAGATCCAGCGGCGGCTCGGCCAGGCCGGTGTGCCAGGCGAAGGGCAGGACGAAGATGCCGCGGTGATCCTCGTCGCTGCCGGCGTGATCGAGGCCCCAGGCCCGCGAGCCGACCACCGCGTCGAGGACGATGGTGGGCGACAGCGCCTCCCACGCGTCCTGGCGCCGGCGCGCGTAGCGGACCAGGCCGAGCTTGCGCGGCACGACCTCGCTGCGCAGGTAGCGGACGCGGCCGACGCCCACCACCTCGACGTCGACGTGCTCGCCGTCGACCGCGGCCACCCGCCCGACCGCGCCCTGCCCCACCGTGCGCTCGCCGACCACGCGATCGACCCGGGTCGTCACCTCGGTGCCTGGCGGCACCGGCACCGCCAGCGGATCGACGTCGGCCAGCCCGCCCAGCCTCAGCGCCACGCCTTCACCATCCCGGTGAGCAGCGCCAGCCGCCGCGGGCCACGGCGGGGATCGTCGGGCCCGAGCCCGAGCGAGGCGCCGTACTGCTCGAGGCTGCCGAGCCGCTGGTTGGTCAGCCGCTGCGCCGCCGCCCGCAGATCGAGCCGGCCCGGCGGCACCGCCCCGCCGGCCCCGCTGATCAGCTCGAGGCCGTAGCTGCCCCAGGTGCACACGACGTCCGACTCCCGGACAAAACGGCCCAGCCGCTCGAGCAGCTCGCGGCCGCTCACCCCGCCGCGCAGCGTGGCCTCGTCGAGGCCGGTGTGGAAGCTGGTGCTCGGCGACAGCGCGCCGGCCGGCGCGGCGATCACGTCGAAGCGCTCGCCGCTGGCCACCCGCTCGGCGACGATCTGGACCAGCTCGTCGGGCCGGCCACTGCCCACCGCGTACGGCCAGGCGTTGGCCTCGACCACCAGGCACACCAGATCGTCCCAGCGCGCGGCCAGCTCGTCGGGGACCCGTGGCTTCGGTGGTCCATCGACCCGCGGCTTGCGCCAGCGGGTGCGGGCCTCGCGCTCCTGGTAGGCGAGCTGGGTGTCGACCATGGCGTCGAGGGGCGCCATCAGCGCCCGGAACCGCGCCGCGTCGCCCTCGAGCACGCCCAGCACGTGCATGAGCGCCTCGATGGTCGAGACATAGCCGTCGTCGGGCTCCTTGCGGATACGGTAGCGCGACAGCTCCGGCGTGATGAAGGCGTAACGCGGCAGCGCCTGCAGGATCGGGTTGTCGCGCACCACCGTCTTGGCCTGCGACCAGGTGCCATCGACCACCACCAGCGTCACCGGCCCCGGCGGCGGCTCGCGCAGGATGTCGCGCGCGCCCGGCCCCGGGTAGAGCAGGATCGGCGGCCGCGCCGGATCGGTCAGGGCCTGCCGCACCGGCGCGTTGTCGTGCCAGCGCACGCCGACGTGGAGCTCGGCCTGGGGCAGGCACAGGCTGGCCATGCGCGCGGTGCCGATGGGTACGTCGCGCTCACGCGGGTGCTGGAGGATCACCACGCGGGTGGTGGTCTCGAGCCGCGGCAGTGATGCGCAGTAACACACGCTGACCGGACGCCGGCAGCGCAGGCACCGCTGGCGCGGTTCGGCCCGGGCGATCGCGGTCATGGCGCGGCCGCGGCTCCGGCGCGAGGCCACCCGGCGCGCGCGTCAGGGCGCGCCGACACGTGGAGGAAGAAGGCGTAGCGATGGGCCCACTCGCCGAGCTCGTCGTAGCGCCCCGACTTGCCGCCGTGGCCCGCGCTCATGTCGGTCTCGAGCACGAGCAGGTTCTCGTCGGTGCGCAGGGCCCGCAACCGGGCCACCCACTTGGCGGGCTCGAAGTACTGGACCTGGCTGTCCCACAGGCCGGTGGTGACCAGGATCGACGGGTACTCGCGGACGGTGACGTTGTCGTACGGCGAGTAGCCCAGCATGTAGTCGTAGACCGCGCGCTCGGCCGGGTTGCCCCACTCGTCGTACTCGTTGGTGGTGAGCGGGATCGACGCGTCGAGCATGGTGGTCACGGCGTCGACGAACGGCACCGCCGCCAGGACGCCACGGTAGAGCTCGGGGCGCAGGTTGAGGACCGTGCCCACCAGGAGGCCGCCGGCACTGCCGCCCAGCGCGAAGACCTGATCGCGCGCGGCGTAGCGGGTGGCGACCAGATGCTCGGTCACCGCGATGAAGTCGGTGAACGTATTGATCTTCTCCAGCCGGCGGCCGTGTTCGTACCAGGGCCGGCCCAGCTCGGAGCCCCCGCGCACGTGGGCGATGGCGTAGATCCAGCCCCGATCGAGCAGGCTCATCTCCTCGAGGGCGAAGCTGGGATCGAGGTTCACGCCGTAGGCGCCGTAACCATAAAGGAGCAGCGGGGCGGTGCCATCGAGCGGCGTGTCCTTGCGTCGGACGAGCGAGATCGGCACGGCCGCGCCGTCGGGCGCGGTGGCATGCAGGTACTCCGACACGTACCGGGTCCGGTCGTGACCCGGCGCAGGGGTCTCGTCGACGACAGTGCGCGCGCGGGTGGCCACGTCGAGCTCGTAGGTGATCTCGGGCAGCGTGAGCGAGGTATAGCTCCAGCGCACGGCCTTGCTGTCGAGCTCGGGCGTGTCCTCGAGCGACATGGCGAAGGCCGGGTCGTCAGCCTCGGGCGTGAAGGCGTCGGCCACGCGGCTGCCGCGCGGCATCACCCGCACCCGCTGTTGCCCGCCGCGACGCTCCTCCCAGGCCAGGAAGTCCTTGTAGACCACCATGCCGCCGACGAGCGCGTCGGCGTCGTGGGGCACCAGGTCGCGCCAGGCGGCGCGGTCGCCGGGGTCGGCGCCGGCGACGTCGGCGACCTCCATGATGCGGAAATTGGTCGCGCTCCAGTTGGTGAGGATGACGAACCGCGCGCCGTCGTGATCGACGGTGTATTCGTGGTCGCGTTCGCGGGGCCGGAACACCCGCGGCGGCGCGGCCAGGTGATCGGCGTCGATGAGCCAGACCTCGGTCGACAGCGTGCTCTCGAGCGTGATGGTCACGTAGCGCCGACTCTTGGTGATGTCGAGGCCGGTGTAGAAGGTCTCGTCGGCCTCGTCGTACACCACCACGTCGCTCGCCGCCGGCGTGCCCAGCACGTGGCGCGTGACGTAGCGGCTGCGCAGCGTGGTCCGATCGTTGGCGACCCAGAACAAGGTCTTCGAGTCGTTGGCCCACACCAGATCCGACGCGAGATCGGTGGCGGTGTCGGGCAGGTCCGCGCCGGTGATGAGATCGCGGACCCGCAGCGTGCGCTGGCGGCGACCGACGGTGTCCTCGGTCCAGGCCAGGTAGCGGCCGTCGGGGCTGACCTCGGCGCCGGACGCGTCGTAGTAGGTGTGGCCCTTGGCCTCCACGTTCTCGTCGAGGATGACCTGCTCGGCGGCGTCCATCGTGCCCTTCTTGCGGGCGACGATGGCGTGCTGGAGCCCCGGCTCCCAGCGCACGTAGTACCAGTAGCCGTGCTCGAACACCGGCGCCGAGCGATCGCGCTCGGGCTGGCGCGCCTTCATCTCGGCGAAGAGCGTCTTCTCGGTGGCGCGCACCGGCGCCATCACCGCACGGGCGTACCGGTTCTCGGCCTCGAGGTAAGCGAGGACATCGGGATCCTTGCGGGTGTCGTCGCGCAGCCAGTAGTACGGATCGGTGCGGGTCCCGTGCGGCGACGGGACGTCGTGAGGACGAACCGCGGCGACCGGCTCGGGCGCGGCCACGTCGGGGTTGCGCCCGCCGCCGCGTGGGCATGCGGCGAGCGCGTGGAGCCCGGCGAGGGCGACGAGACCGACGAGACCACGACGCGGACGCATCGCCGCCGACCATAGCAGCGCCGGCCGCTGCTCGCCGCTCAGTTGCCGGCGTAGAAGAGGTCGACGCACGAGAGCGACTCGGCGATGAGCATCCCGCTTTGGGCCACGCCGCACAGCCGGTTGCGACCGGGCCGCAGCGTGACCTCGAGGTCCACGTCGCCGTTCACGCCGGGCATGGCGGTGCCGGCCGGTTGATCGTTCACGCGCAGATCGAACGAGCGTCCCGGCTGACCGCGGAACTCGACGGTGAGCGGCGACGTGGTGGTGAGCGACGGGACCGCCGCGCCCCACGCCGGTCCACGCACGGCGTTCGGCGTGTTGGCCATGGCCCCGATGTCACCGGCAGCTGCGTCGACGCGGATGCGTCCCACCGAGCCCGCGCCCCCGGCATTGGCCCCGGTTCCCCCGGCGCCAGCGGGTGCGGAGAGCCAGCGCGTCGTCGACGTGATCGCACCGCCGCTGCGAACCAGGAGCGCTCCGCCCGAACCGCCACCGCCGCTGCCGCCGTTGCCGGCTCCAGCCCCACCCTGCACGCGCAACGCGCCCATCACGCCAACCGTGATGTCGCCTCCAGCCTCGAGCAGCACCACGCCACCGCCGCCGCCGCCGGGTCCGCCTGCCTGAAGGGTCCCGCCACCGCCACCGCCGCCTCCGTTGCCGCGGTTGCCCGATGCACCGGCGGTGGTGTCGATCGGCACCAGCATGTCGTTGCCGCTCGCCGGGCCGCCCATTCCCGCCATGCCGCCGGAGCCGGTGGTGGCCGTGGCGCCGAACCCGCCGCCGCCACCGCCGCTGCCGGTGCCGAGGCCGAGCGCCGAACCGTTGGCCCCCTGGCCCCCGCCCCCGCCCGGGCACTGGCCCATGTTGTCGACCCCGCCGCCGTTACAGCCGTGCGGGCCGCCGGAGGCGCCGACCGCGTCGCCGTCGAGGCGCATGTTCACGACCGCGCCGGCGGTCGCACGCAGCTTCACCGGTTCGGTGCCGGTGAAGCTGATGTCGGAGGCGACCTCGATCGTCGAGTAGAGCGGCGCCAGCGTGTTGGCGTTCGCGCTGGCAGCGGTCAGGCGCAGCTCGTCACGTCCGTTGATGGTGACGTCGGCCATGCGCGTGACCGAGCCCTGGGTGATCGTGATGCGCAGCGCGCGCGTCGCGCCGGCAGCGAGATCGGTCATGACCGGGATGCGGACGATCACGCCGCCCTTGCTGCCATCGGGCACGGCGTCGAAGCCGACCAGCGTCGCCGGCTCGGTACTGCCGATCAGCTCGACCGAGACCTGGGCCGCGCCGACGATCGCCGTGCCGTTCAGCGTGATGATCGCCGGCCGACCGCCGCCTGAACCCACGCCCTCGTCCAGGCTGCTGGGCGTGGTGCCGGTGATGTCGAGGAGCTCCGGGTTGGAGTCGAACGGGGCGTCGAACTCCAGCGCATCGGACGGCGGTGGGAGATCACCCGCGTTGTAGATGAGCGAACAACCGCCGAGAAGGACCGGCAGAATCGACAGCGAGCGTGGCCCCACGTCGGAACCATAACCCGCCTCGGAAGACGTGTCTCACTGGCCTCACGGACGTCTCTCTGGTGGGTCGAGCCCGCTGAACGCATCGTGAGGTCATGCCCACGGTCGCCAGCCTCGGATGGATCCTGATGACGATGGCCACGTTCGCGTCGGCAGAGATCGCGCTCGCCCAGCCGCAGCAGCAGCCCCAGCAGCCGTATCCGCCGCCGCAGCACCAGCAGCCCCAGCAGCCGTATCCTCAGCAGGGTTATCCACCGCCCGGGTATCCGCCGCCGGCGTACTACCCACAGCCCTACGGTCACCAGCCGCCGCCCGTGGTCGAGCCAGCGCCGCGCACCGGCGACCTCGAGATCATCGCCGACTTCGCCGGCCTCGGCATCCTTGGCTCGATCGCGCTCATCGACGCGCGCGACCTGCGCGACGAAGGCACCGGCACGCTGCTGGTGATGGCCGGCGCCGCGTCGGGCGCGGGCGTAGGCTACATGCTCTCCGAGAACCTGCGCCCGAGCCGCGCCGACGGCCACGCCACCACCATGGGCCTCACGCTCGGCATGCTCAACGGCGCGCTCCTGCTGGTTCCTCTCGGTCTGGCCGACTCCAGCGAGGAGGTCCTGCCCACGTTGCTCGCCGGCGGCACCGCCGGCGCGCTGGGTGGCCTGGCCATCGCCCGCGGCATGAACCTCACCGCGGGCCAGGCCACGTTCGCCACCAACCTGTCGTTGCTCGGCCTGGGCACCTCGGCGCTGGTCGGTGCGCTGGTCGATCAAGACGGCGAGCTCGACGGGAGCGAGATGACGACGTTGCTGATCGGCCTCGATGGCGGCGCCGCCGCCGGCATCTTGCTCGCGCCCCGGATCGACTGGTCGTATCGCCGCGCCCGCATGGTCGGCATCGCCTCGATGATCGGCTTCATGAGCGGCAGCCTCATCGCCACCGCGATCTCGAACGGCGAACGCACGGACGGCACTGCCAGCGGTGACCCCGATCCCGACGCGATCGCCGGCGGTCTACTGGCCGGCATGTGGGGCGGCTTCCTCATCGGCGCCAAGCTGAGCAGCGACTGGGATCCCGACCCGAAATTCGGTCCCCGGAAGAACCCAGTGGCGATCGCGCCGCTGGCCACCGCGTCCACCGTCGGGGTCTCGATCGGAGGATCGTTCTGATGTCCACCCGCGCCGATCAGCCCGGAGGTGTGACCCTCGCCAAGCCTGCGCTGCCAACTTCGCCCCGGCCACGCTGGCGCGTCGGCGCGGATGAGGGCACGATCCCGACCATGGCGAGGTGTGCTTTGTGTGCGCTCCCCGCGAGCCAGGGCTATCTGTGCGATGCCCACCGGAAGACCATCCTCTTCCCGGGGTTGACCAGCGAGCAGATCACGTCGCGCCGCAGCGAAGGCGCAGCCGCGCTCGTCGACCCGTGGGGGCTGGCCTGGCCCGTCGGAGATCCGACCAGGATCGGGCGCTCGGCCCCCGAGTGCGACCTGACGCTGTTGCACTCGTCGGTCTCGCTGGTCCACGCCATCATCGAGCGCGACGGCGACGGCTGGCGCATCACCGACAAGGGCAGCCGCAACGGCACCTTCGTCAACAGCGCGCGCGTGGAGTCGGCCCGTCTGTCCGACGGAGCGCGCGTGCGGTTCGGCGAGATCGCGCTGTTCTTCGTCGATCGCGCCCTGGCCCACAGCGAACCGACCGCCGGCCCCGGCCGGACCGCGCCCAGCCGCCGCGATCAGCTCATCTTCACCGCTGCGCTACGCACCGCGAGCGGATCGCGCATCGAGCTGTCGCAGCGGGTCGAGGGTGGGATCGTCCGGGTGGCCGGCACCGCTGTCGACCTGGGCCGCCTCGAGTTCCGGCTGCTCCAGGTCCTCACCGAGGCCCGTCGCGAGGCCGCCGATCCCGATCACGCGTACCTGTCGTGGTCCAAGGTCGCCGATCAGCTCGACTTCCGCTCCTACGAGGCTGACAGCGAGAACGTCCGCGAGCTGGTGCGCCGGGTGCGCCGCAAGCTCCACAACGCCGGCATCGAGGAGCTGATCGAGTCGAAGCACGGTGTGGGCTACCGCATCTCGGCGTCATACGAAGCGCAGGACGCTCCGTGAGCTTGACCTCACGGTCATCTCGCTGGTGTGATCCGGGGATGCGGCGGACGGCGATGCTCTGCACCGTGATCGTCGCCGCGATGGCGATGACCGCGGTCGCGCAGCCGGCGGCGCCGCTCGCTCCCGCCGAGAAGGCCTCCGACGTCCGCGTCGGCATCGTCGTCGAGCTCACCGTGAACGTCTCGCCCGAGCGTGCCGAGCAGCTCGCCGCTGCGCTCGCCGACGCGCTCCACCGCGAGCTCGAGGTCGATGCGGTCGGCGGTGGCGACGTCTCGCGCCGGCTCCCCGAGGGCGGCGTGCCCGAGGAGTGCCTGGCCAGCAAGGACTGCATCAGCGATCTCGCCCGTCGCCTGGACTGCAACCAGCTCCTGTTCCTGGCCGTGGTCCAGGTCGGCGCCGACATCCAGATCGATTCGTCGTGGGTCGACATCGCCTCCGGCGAGGTGACGTCGCGGCCACGCATCGACCTCCTCGCTGACGCCCGCGCCGGCGAGGTGTTCAGCGCCGCCGCCACGCGCCTCTTGCCCCACGCCCGCAAGCGTCCGCTCGCGGTGGTGGTCACCCCCGGCGAGCCGCGGCCGACCGGCCCCGAGCACCACCTCACCACCGGCGTGTGGATCGCGGCCGGCGCCGGCACCGTCGCGCTCGTCGGCGGCGTCGTGTTCGGGCTCAAGGCCCGCTCCGGGTTCCAGCGTTGCCAGACCGACGCGGCCAACTGCGAGCTGACCCAGGACGAGCGCGACCGCATCGACCGCAACGCGCTCTTCGCCGACCTCCTGCTCGGCGGCGCGGTCGCCGGCCTCGCCACCGCCACGATCCTGTACCTGCGATCCGATCGCCGCGAGACCGCGCGCGAGACTCCGACGAAGCCCGGCGGTGCGGCGACGGCGTGGAGCCTCACCCCGACCCGCGGCGGCGCCTTCGCGGAGCTCCGTGTCGGATTCTAGGCCGGGCGCCTCGGCCCAGTCCTCGCGATCGTCGTGTCCGACGTGCAAGGCGGTGTTCCGCGGCGGCTTCCAGCGCTGCCCCAACGACGGCGCGCGCCTCGACCCCGGCGATCAGGATCCGCTGATCGGCACGGTCCTGGCCGAGCGCTACCAGATCGACGACCTGATCGGCGAGGGCGGCATCGGCCGGGTCTACCGCGCGCGTCACACCCGCATGTCACGTCGCTTCGCCATCAAGGTCCCGTTCGGCGAGCTCGGCTACGACCGCAAGCAGCGGGCCCGCTTCGCCAACGAGGCCGAGGCCGCGAGCCGGCTCTCCCACCCCAACGTCATCGGCATCGTCGACGTGGGCGAGACCCAGGACGGGCTGTTCTACATGGCGATGGACCTGGCCGAGGGCAAGAGCCTCGGTGACGTCGTCGCCGGCGGACCGGTGCCGACGCCGCGCGCGCTCGCCATCCTGATCCAGTTCGCCGACGGCCTGGCCCACGCCCACGAGCGCGGGCTGGTCCATCGTGATCTCAAGCCGGAGAACGTGGTGCTCGTCGACGACGGGGTCGGCGGCGAGCAAGTCCGCATCGTCGACTTCGGCCTCGCCATCGTCGACGCCAGCGACGGCCCGCGCCAGCACCGCCTCACCACCGACGGCGTGGTGCTGGGCACGCCCCATTACATGGCCCCCGAGCAGGCCACCGACGAGCCGCTCGACTTCCGCACCGATCTGTTCGCGGTCGGCCTCATCCTCTTCGAGATGCTGGCCGGCCAGCACCCCTTCGACGGTACGCCGCTGGAGGTGGCCCGCCAGAACCTGTCGCGCGAGCTGCCCCCGATCCTCACCCGCTCCGGCGTCCTGGTCGATCCGCTGCTGGAGGCGCTGGTCACCTGGCTGACCCAGAAGAAGCCCGGAAAACGGCCGCAGGCCACGGCGCTGGTGGCGCGTGTGGCGCGGGCGCTGGCGGCCGGTGATCGCCAGCTGGCCCACGAGCTTCTGCCCGCGCACCTGCGGCCCACGCTCGAGCCGTCGCCGTCGCCGCCGGCGGGATCGCCGGCGACGACGCCGGGATCGTCGACCAGGGTCGCGCCGACGACGCCCTCGCCCTCGCCCTCGCCCTCGCCGCCGCCGAGCACAACGCCGGCGCCTGTCGATCCGGTGCGACCGTCGCCGTCGCCGACCGAACGCGCGCCGGCGTCGCGGCGGCGCCTCGCGCTCGTGGCGCTGACGGTGCTGGCGCTGGTCACGGTGCTCGCCATCATGATCCTGAGCGGGAGCCGAGGCAGCGGCGAGCGGGTGGCCATCCTCGCCGACGCCGCGAGCGCGGAGGTCGACGCCACGACCTCGGTGGCGACCGATGTCGTGGACGCCGAGGTGATGCTCGACGTGCCGGTCGACGCAGGCGTCACGATGGACGCCGGCAAGCGCCCGCCGCCCGTGGATGCACGTGCCGCGATCGTGCGGCCGCCTCCGCTCGACGCCGGCGTGGTGCGGCCGCGCCCGCTCGACGCCGGCGTGGTGCCGCCGCGCCCGCTCGACGCCGGCGTGATCGCGGTGCCGGTCACCAACGCGACCCTGCGCCAGCTCTACGAGCAGGTCGGACGCGCGCTCGATCAGGCGATCGCCTCACGTGGCCGCGACGCGACCGAGCCCTACCGCAAGCGGTACTCCCAGATCCCGCCGTACCTCGAGGCAGTGCGCAAGGACGACCTTCGCAAGCAGGCCGAGGCCCAGCTCCGCGCGCTCGCGCGCGATCTCGAGAAGCTGAAGTAAGTGCCCCCCGGCGGAGAGGCCGGTAAGCCGAGTTCTGTTCCGGCTTGCGCCGGCAGTGATCATTCATCTAGGCCCACCGTTACCAGTGGGCTCGAGCGACCAACCCGGAGTCATTGCGCGGGCCGCGCGACCCCTGTCTGGTCTTGCTTCGGGTGGGGTTTGCCGTGCCCCGCCTGTCACCAGGCGGGCGGTGCGCTCTTACCGCACCGTTTCACCCTTACCTCCCTTCGCCGAAGCTCCAGGAGGCGGTTTGTTTTCTGTGGCACTTTCCTGCGAGTCACCTCGACTGGCCGTTGGCCAGCACCCTGCCCTGTGAAGCTCGGACTTTCCTCCCGTGCCTCGTTCGGCGAACCTCCCGAGACACCGGCGATCACCTCGACCTCTCCGTCGGAGAGCCGGATAGAGATACCCGGTCCGGAGGTGTGGCGGCAAGGGCGAACCGGAATGTCGTTGCGCGGCGGCACGATGCCGGTGGCGGGTGGCGGTGGCGGATGGCTGGCGGGTGGCGTGGGGGGCGGGTGGTGGGTGGCCGGGCGGGTTCAGGCGGTGAGCGGCCCCGGCACCTCCCGCGGATCGATCGATCCGTGCCTGCATCCCGCGGCCAGCGCGGCGGAGTCGTCGGCCTCGCAGATCAGGTGGATGTGCTCGCGCTGGCATGCGCACGTGGACCCCACGGAAGTCGGCTTTCGCCCCGGCCCACGTGGGCGACCCGCGCCCGTGCGCTTTGCGAGCGACCTTGGGCACGTCGATCGACGGGTTCGGATCGCGTCTCTCGGCGCGGTCGACGTGGCGAGGCAAGACCCAGCGGATCCATCCGGGCTGGGGTGGCGCGTATCTCGCGCCACCTTCACACGACGAGCGGGCACGCGTGACCGCGCTCGGCGTCGACGTGGATCTCGGCATCGGGGCGGATGGCGCCGCTCCCCGAGCGCGCTCCACACGCTGCACAAGCTCAGCGGCCCGGGCCCATGGCGACGGGGTTGGTCCCGCACCAGAGCGCCATGTTGCCCTCGTCGTGGCGTCGCTCGATCGCGACGTAGCCGGCGCGCTCGAGGGCGAGCCCCTGGTCTTCGCGCGCAGGTGCGAGCGCTGGCAGCCGGGTCTCGGGCGTCAGGTAGTGATCGGCGTAGAGCAGGATGCCGCCGGGGGTCAGCAAGGTGCGGGCTCGCTCGAGCAACGGCACCAGGTGGCGCTTGTGACGGGTCTCGTGCGCGGCCTGCAGCGTGACGATCGCTTCGAAGGTGCCGAGGTCGGCGGGCCAGGCGGGCTCGCGGAAATCGCGGGTCACGAAGTTCACGCGCGCTGCCAGATCGCCGAGATGCCCGGCGGCGAGCTCGTGCATGGCGGGCGAGACGTCGAGCGCGACGTACGTGTGCACGTCGCACCGGCCGAGGATCTCGGCGGCGAGCTGGCCCGGACCGGAGCCGAGCTCGAGGATCCGGAGCCTGGAGCGCGAGGACAGCGCGGCGCAGAACGCGGCGAAGAAGCGCGGCCGATACGGGCGCTTGATCCGCGTATCCTCGATCCAGGCGCGTGCGGTCGCCGGGTCGCGAAAGTCGACCCGGATCGGCACGTCATCATCGTCGTCGCCGGTCATGCCTCGTGTCGGTCAGGGCGGCGCCGTCGTCGTGCCCGCGTCCGTCGCGCCGCCACCCACCGCCGCATCGTCCTCGTCGTCCCACTCCCCGTCCCCCGCCTCCCCGTCCCCGTCTCCCGCCTCTGCGTCGCCCGCCCCCGCGCTCCCGTCGCCCGCCCCAGCCGTCCCCGCACTTCCCTCCGCGCACGCGCGCGACTCACCGAGCGCAGCCGTCACCACGCCGCCGCCGCCGCGCAACCTCGACAGCTCCTTGCCGCTGCCGGCGTCCACCACCCGCACGCCGTCGCCGTCGACGAACGCCAGCCGGTTCGCGTCGAGCCACGACGGTGACGGCACGCCGGTACCCTTGTTGACCACCCGGGCACGGCCGCTGGCGGCGTCGACGACGTACACGCTGACGTCGCGCGCCGCCCCGTCGCCGCACGGATCCTCGGCCGCGGTCGCGAACGCCAGGCGAGCGCCGTCGGGGGACCACACCATGCTGTGGCCGTCGATCATCGCGCCACCGGGGGCGACCACCTTCTTGCTCTTGTCGATCCGCAACGCGCTGGCGGTGCCGGCGTCGTCCCAGTCGGCGGTCACGCCGGCCACCGGCAAGCGGCGGCGCTCGGCCGACAGCGCACGCACGCGCAGGCCGTCGCGCGGCGGTGGCAGGTCGGTCCCTCGCTTCTGGCCCTGCCGCCAGTCGATCGCGTACGTCCGCGGCGGCGACGCGGCGGCAGCGAGGCGCGCCGGCACCACCCGCGCGACCAGCGTCGGCTCGGCCCCGCGCACGGCCCAGCCCAGCGTCACCTCGTGAACATCGCGCAGCTCGACCTCGCGGCCGGTTCGCCCCGTCGACAGATCGACGACGCCGATCTTGAGATCGCGGACCGCGGTCGAGCCGCTGCCACGCACGACCTCGCGGTAGGCGGCGTAGGCTACCAGCGGACGACCAGACGCGGCGACGGCGCCGACCACCGCGCCACCGGTGCGGGTGAGCCGCAGCCACCGGCTGCCGCCCATGGCCACGGCGTACAGCTCGGCCCGTTGCTCGACGCGGTTCTCGCCGTCGCCGAGGCGCGGCAGCCGCGGCGGTGCGCTACGCGCGACCACCAGCACCGAATCGGCGAGCGCCGCCGCCAGCGCGGCGCGATGCTCGTCGGCGGCGCGGACCCAGCCCTGCCCGGCTGGCGTGTCACGGAAGGCCGCCAGCGCCGGCAGGACCAGCGAACGTTCGCCCCACTTGGCCCAGTCACCGGTGCATGCAACGTGGAGCGGCTCGAGCACGCCTCCGAGCTCACCGAGGTTTGCGCGCGCCACCGCCACCAGCCACGCCGCCTCGAGGTGGCCCGGGTCGGCGGCCAGCGCCGCCCCCGCCTCCCGCTCGACCCCGCGCATGTCGCCTTTCTTCTCGGCGGCCAGGGCCCGCGCGAACGCCTCGCGCCCGGGGCCGCGGCGCCAGCTGTACTCGTCGAGGCTGGCCCGGCCCATCGGCCGCAGCTCGATGTCGACCACGGCCGCGGCCGCGGTGACGGAACCGGCGTCATCCCCGGTCCGGGCCCTGGTCGAACCGGAGCCGGAGCTGGAGCAGGCCGCGGCCAGGATCAAGAGGGCCCAGGGCACCCCCAACCACGGCGCGCAGGTCGGCGGTGCCGCAGGCAGCACCGTGGACCTGTGCGTCGATCTCCCCATGGATGTCACGCGCATAGCACGGCAAGAACGCCCGCGCGACCCGTCCCAATCCCGTCGAGGCTTCGGGGCAGACGGGGCCGCCCAAACGTGATACCTAGCCCCGCCGTGCGCGCCTTGCTTCTCGTGACCCCGCTCGTCGCTGCCTGCCAGTCCAAGGCCGAGCTACGCCCGGTCGAGGTGGTGCTGCGCGACCAGGACGACGCCGCGGTCCTGACCCTGACCCGCACCGCCACCGGCTGCACCGCCGAGCCCGGCGCCCTGGTGATCACCGTGGGCGGCGGCCTGGTCCAGGCCGGCGAGTGGCAGCTCGGGCCCGGCCCCGTCGGCCGCGAGTTGCGCAGCGCGAGCGGCACGCTGGCCCGCGTCGTCGAGGAGGCCGGCCCACCCCGCCGGCTGTCGCTCATCGACCCGATCGGCGTGCCCATGGTCCGCCTGGTCTTCGACACGGACAAGGACACCGTCACCGCCATGGACGCCGCCCGCGCCACGCTCGGCCGCATCGAGCGCACGTCCGACGGGGTTCGCTTCGTCGCCGACGACAAGAAACGAGGCGTGGTCACCGGCGAGGCCTCGCTCGAGGTCGCCGCCCGCCTGCTCGCCCCCGCCACCTTGCCTCCTGTTGCCCGCGCGCTGCTCGCGTGCGAGCGCCTCGTCGCCCCCTCGCCCGTGAAGTAGCCATGCCCGCCCAGAACCTGTTCCGCAACGTCGCCATCATCGCTCACGTC
>SXJR01000432.1 GCA_005779305.1 Myxococcales bacterium | reverse complement strand
TCACGGCCGCGTACGATCGAGCTCCAGATCCGCGAAGACAAAGCCGTCACGCTCGACCACCACGCCCGGTTTCACTGCGACGCCTTGCGCGAACGCCGGCCCGCTGGCGGCGAACGTGTGGGCCTCGCCGCGCTCGAAGCAGCGATCGACCGACGCCGGCAGCGCCGCCATCAGCTCACTCGTCAGCATCCGCCCGGCCAGGCTGGCCGGCGCCTGGCGCGGATCGACGCAGGTCACCCAGGCTTCGACGCCGGCGGCGAGCATCTCGTCGAGCAGCGCGCCGGTCGGTCGGCCCCAGAGCGGGAACACCGGCGTCATGCCAGCGCGCGCGAGCTGGGCCACGCGATACGCGCGCACGTCCTCGAGAAACAGATCGCCGAAGGCCATGTGGGTGACGTCACCGGCGCGCGCCGCCGCCATGGCCGTCTCCATGCGCGCCTCGTAGATCTCGTTTGTGCACGGCGACGGAATGGGCACCAGATGCAGCGGCAACCCGACCGCCGCGGCCTGGGCGCGCACCAGCTCCAGTCGCACGCCGTGCATCGAGACCCGATCGTGCGGCTCGGTGTACGTGGTCAACAAGCCGACGATGTCGACCTCGCCGGCCAGGCGCGCCACGTGCAGCGCCCACGCGCTGTCCTTGCCCGACGACCACGCCAGCCACGCTCGCGGAGGCATTCGCGACCTGTACCATGCGGCAGATGCGCAGCGCCGGGATGAGCGTCGGGTTTGCCAGGGTGATCGCGACGGTGATGATCGTGAGCGTGATGGCGAGTACGGGTGGATGCGGTTCACCGCAGAGGCAGCCGCAACCGCAGCCGCTGCCGCAACCGCAGCCGCAGACGCAACCGCAGCCGCAGCCGCAGCCGCAGCTGGAACCGTTGTCGGCGGAGGAGCGGGCGCGGTGGATGGAGATCCGCGACAAGGGCCTGCCGGCGGGCGTCGCGGCTGCGGAGCTCCTCCCCGGCGTCGAGCGAATGCTCGCTTCGCCGGATCCCGAGCAGCGCGATCGCATCGCCTACGAGCTACTGGCGGCGTGGCTCCTGGCCGACGTCACGCTCGACGACGCCACCGTCGGCGGGCTCCGCGATCGCCTGGTGGCGCGCACCGCCGGACCGATCGCGCCCGAGCCCGGCGATGGCGTCTTCGGCCGCTCGTTCGCGGCGCTCGGCCTCTCGGTCGTGGCCGCGCGCGAGGTCAAGCGCGACGTGTGGACGCCGGCCGAGCTCGACGCCCAGATCGCCGCGGCGGCCGCGTACGCCGCCCGCGAGACTGACCGGCGCGGCTACACCGGCGCGACCGGCTGGGCCCACGCCCCGGCCCACACCGCCGACTGGCTCAAGTTCCTGGCCCGCCACCCCAAGCTCACACCCGCGCAGGCCGGCGCCATCCTCGACGTGCTGGCCGGCCTGGTCACGCGGCGCCACGGCGCCCGTTTTCACCACGGCGAGGACGAGCGCCTGGCGGCGGCCGCGCGTGCCATCCTCCGCCGCGGCCTCCTCGACGACGCCGCGGTCGACGCCTGGCTCGCCCGCGCCGGCGAGCCGCTCGCCGCCGGCTGGCCCGATCCGTTCGACCCCGTGCTCTACGCCGCCCAGCGCAACGCGCGGGACCTGCTGGTCAGCGTCTTCGTCGCCCTGTCGTTCGAGGACGCCCCGCCCGCTGCCAAGGCGCTGGCCCGGGTCCGGGCCTTCATGAGTCGCTGATCACGCGACAGCGGGTGTACCAGCGCAGGAACGTTTACTTCCCGGGGTGGGCGCGGTACGCCTTCGTCGAGGGAGGCCCATCGTGCGCCTGTTCATTCGCTCGTTCGCGCTCGCGCTCGTCTCACCTGCCGCCGTCCTGGCCGTCGCCCTGGCCGCGCTCACGTCGGCCGCCTGCGGCGACGACGGCGGCTCCGGGCCCGCCGACGCCGGCGTCGATGCGCGCCTCGAGGGCTTCGATCAGCCCGACGAGATCTGCCCGGGGGCCAGCCACTGCGCCTCGGCCGGTGACGGCGTCCTCCACGTCGGCGGCGGCAAGCGCATCTTCACGCCGGTCATCACCGAGACCTTCACCGACGAGAACATGGACGGCGAGTGGGACGACAGCGAGCCGTTCGTCGACGCCGACGGCGACGGCAAGTTCGACGCGCTCTGGCTGTTCGGCGGCGGTCGCGCCGCCAACGCGGTCGAGACCGATCTCGAGGCCCGCGCTGTCGCCTTCAAGCAGGGCGACACCCTCGCGGTCATCGTCTACTGCGACGCCATCGGTCTCCTCGCCGGCGACATCGACCTGGTCCGCAACGATCCGCGCGTGGCTGCGATCGGCGTCGACCACGTCATCGTCGGCGCGATCCACGGCCACGACTCGGTCGACACCATCGGCCTGTGGGGACCGCAGGCGCTGGTCACCGGCTACAACCCCGAGTACAACGCGCGCGTCCGCGAGGGCGCCGTCGGCGCGATCCAGGACGCGGTCGCGGCCCTGACCCCGGCCACCATGGTCATCGCCAAGACCCTGTTGCTCAACGAACCGGGCAACCCGACAAGCAGGACCGAGCGCTGGAACCAGGACATCCGCGATCCCAAGATCTTCGATCCGACCATGACCATCGCGCGCTTCGTCCGCGCCGACGCGCCGACCACCACGATCGCCACCGTCGTCAACTGGGCCGACCACCCCGAGGTCTCGACCTTCGGCGACGACAACCTCAAGATCTCGTCGCACTTCGTGCACTGGCTACGGGTCGGCCTCGAGACCGGCATCCCGGCCGGGACCTACACCAACCCCCCCAACGCCGAGATCCCCGGCCTTGGCGGCGTCGCGGTGTACGTGCAGGGCGCGCTCGGCGGGCAGGTCGGCTCGATCCGCAACACCGCGCCGCTCGATTTCGCCGGCGTGCCCATGACCGATCACAGCAACGGTCACCTCTTCGAGCGCGTGCTCGGCACCAACCTGGCCCGTCGCGCGCTCGAGGTCCTGGCCGCCGAGGGCGAATCGGTCAGCGAGTTGCCGCTCTCGTACCGCAGCGCCAGGTTCCACGCGCTGGTACAGAACGTCGGCTTCCAGGCCGCGTTCATCATCGGCCTGCTCGCGCCGCACCCACTGGTCGGCTACGACATGAGCCAGCCGGTCGGGCCCGGCAACGAGCCGTGGATCCCGCTGCGCGCGACCTACCTCCAGGTCGGCCCGCTCGGGCTCATCACGTCGCCGGGCGAGCTCCACCCCGAGCTGTGGGTGGGCGGCTACGACGGCTCGTGGAGCTGGGGCTGGCCCATGCTGAACACCGCGCTGCCCAACGCGCCCAACCTGGCGGACGCGCCCGAGCCGCCGTACCTGCGCGACCTGGTCCTCGCCAACCCGGGCGTGCGTTACCCGGTGCTGGCCGGCCTCGCCTTCGACTTCGTCGGCTACATCGTGCCCTCGTACAACTACGTGCTGCACCCGTCGAGCCCGTACATCAGCGAGGCCGAGGGCGAGCACTACGAGGAGACCTACTCGCTGGGCCCGCTGGTCGAGCAGCACGCGCTCCACCCGCTGCTCGATCTGGCTGCCTGGCGCTGACCCGCAGCGGCGCCGCGCTCAGACGTCTTCGTCGGGCGGCAGCGGCTTCATCGCCGGCGTGACCACGGTGGTCTCCTGCGCCGTCGGCGCTGGCGTCACCTTCACCGACTTGCAGACCACCTCGAGCTTGTCGAGGTTGCGGAAGATGCGGCCCATGAGCTGCTGATCCATGAGGCTGCCGGTGATGGGGATGACGCAGGCGGTGAACTCGCCCGGCATCAGCTCCTCGAAGGTCGGGAACGACGCGGCCGGGCCCAGCCACATCAGCATGCCGGCGGCGCCGCCGGTGGCGAGCGTGGTGTCGCCGGTCTCGCCCTGCACGCCGTTCGAGGCCAGGAACGCGTCCATCGCCTGCTCGCCGTTCTGGACCAGCACCGTGCCGCGGAACAGGAAGGCGACGCCGAGGTTCACGGTCTCGCCGGTGCGGGCCTGGATCTTCATCATCAGGTTCACGTCGCCGGCCGGCAGCACGATGGTGCCGTCGACCTTCTTGCCGGCCACCACGGTGACCGTGCGCGAGCCGCCCATGCCGCCCATGCCCTTGTTCTTCATCGCCGACAGCGAGGTCTGCCCCTCGGGCAGGCGGTCGATCGCGAACGAGCCGTCGGCGGCCGACTGCACGAACACGGCCTGGCCGCTCGAGCCCACCGGCGCGGCGTTGATCTGCGCGCCCGCCACCGGCTCGCCCTTGCGCATCACCTTGCCGGCGATCGACCCGTAGCCGCGGAGCTGGATGGCCAGGTCCTTCACGTCCTCGGTGCCGGCCGGCACCTTGACCGACAGCGAGCGCCCCACCGTCGGGTGCTCGGCCATGAGGCCGCCGGGGGTGCGGGGAACGCCGCCCATCGCGAACTCGCCGGCGGCATTGGTGGTCGCCATCCGCAGGCCCATCTGGGCGCGGGTCTCCTCGTCGTCGCCGCCGGTCTGCTTGCCGTCCGAGAAGAGCATGCGGCCGTACATCACGCGCGCACCCTCGACGGGTGCGCCCTTGGCGTCGGTCACCTTGCCCGAGAGCTTGCGGCCGCGACGCACCGTGATGACGCCGGTGTCGGTGACCTTGCCGGCCTTGACCTCGACGTCGGCCTTGATGCGCTCGGCGAAGTCGGGCCCGACGATGCGGAGGTCGTAGCTGCCGGGCTCGAGGTCCTTGAGCGAGAACTTGCCGTCGCGGGCGGTGACCCGCTCCTCCCAGCCGATCGAGACCATGGCGATGGCCGGCTTGCTGCCGTCTTCGAGCGCGATCGTGCCCTCGATGCCGCCGGGCGCCGGCAGCACCAGCCGGACGTCGGTGGCGCCGGTGCGGGTGGCGGTACCCTCGCGGCCGCTCGAGCGACGCGCGCCGCCGCTGTCGCGGCCGGCCCACACCCGGTACTTGCCGTCGTCGAGGCCCTTGAGCGTGAAGCGGCCGTCGCCGTCGGTGGTGGCGGTGGCGGTCGAGGCCATGACCCAGTCGACCTCGCCGGCGAGGAAGTCGGGATAGGCGCTGACCGTGGCCTCGGGCACCGCCTCACCGGCGTCGTCGACGACGACCCCGGCGATGGTGCCGGTGCGATCGAGCACCAGCTTCACGTCCTTCTTGTCGGGCGTGGTGGCGAGGTCGATGTCGACCGCCTCCGACGAAGCCTCCTCGCCCTGGGCCCGGGCCCGCAGCGCCGAGCGGGGCAGGCCCTTGATCACGAACGTGCCCTTGTCGTCGGCGGCGGCCTGGCGATAGACCATGCCGGGCGACTGCACCTTCGAGGACAGCCGCACCGTCGCGTAGGCCACCGGCGCGCCTTGCACATCGACGACCACACCGGCGATCGAGCCGGCCGCCTTCATCACGATCTCGACGCCGGTGGTGGGCGCCTGACCCGACACCGCCACCGGCTCGGTCACCGCCTGGGCGTGGCTCTCGTCCTTGGCGAACAAGAGGTACGAGCCCTCCGACAGGGCGGGGATCGTGAACGTGCCGTCCTTGGTCGTGGTCTCGGCGGTGCGTTCGCCGCCGCCGCCGGTCCATACGTTGGACGCGTCCATCGCCCACACCCGCGCGCCCGCGATCGGCTGGCCGCCCTCGTCGACGACCTTGCCGCTCACCGGTGCGCCTTTCGACAGCGCGAGCTCGATCGTGGTCTCGGTGTCGCCGCCGCTGATGTTCTTGGTGGCGGTGCGCGGCCCGTAGCCGGGGGCGCTGGCGGTGACGCGGATCCAGTCGGCGCTCATGCCGCGCAGCACCGCCTTGCCGTCGGCGCCGGTGGTGACGGTCTCCTCCTCGTCGTCGGGGCGGAGCACGGTGGCGTTGGCGATCGGCTTGCGCGACTCGGCGTCGAGCACCAGCACGGTGAGGGTGGTGCCCTGGTGCAGGCGGATGACCACCGGCTCGCCCTTGACGCCGACCTTGGCGACGGCGCCGCCGACCTTGTCGCCGGCCCGCGCGCGCAGGTAGTAGTCGCGGCCGAGCAGCTTGTCGAAGGTGAACGAGCCATCGCTGTCGGTCGTGGTCTTGCGCCACGGGCTCGACGAGATGCGCACGAGGGCGCCGGGCACCGGCTGGTCGTGCTCGTCGAGCACCATGCCCTCGAGCAACATCGTGCCGTCGGGATCGATCTCGTAAGAGAGCTTCGGTTGACCCTGGGCCGCGCTGGTGGCGCCGTCGTCCTTGGCCGGGGTCTTGGTGCCGGCCGGCTGATCCCACGGATCGGCGCCGCTGCCGGTGGCGATCGCGGGCGCGGGTTTGCCGCCCTTGTCGCGGAACCCGAACCAGTAGAAAAGTGCGGCGGCCAGCGCCAGCACCACTCCGACGATCGCTAGCTTCTTGGACATCGCGGCGGCTCCTAGGTCAATCGGAAGTTCCCACCCACGCGCTCGACCACCCGTGCAACAACGGTGAACGCAGGCTGAGCATCAAGAACAGGACCACCTCCGAACCCCTCAGATTCGCGGCATGCGACAGCATGCGACCCGAACTGCGACGTCCCGCGACTGTCCCGCGACAGCGCGACGCGCGCTCAGCCGAGGTACGGATACCGCCAGTCGGTGGCGGGCACGAAGGTCTCCTTGATCGTCCTGGCGGCGACGAAGCGGAGCAGGTTGAGCGCCGAGCCGGCCTTGTCGTCGGTGCCCGAGGCCCGAGCGCCACCGAACGGCTGCTGGCCGACCACGGCGCCGGTCGGCTTGTCGTTCAAGTAGAAGTTTCCGGCGGCGTGGCGTAGCCGGCTGGTGGCCTCGACCAGCGCGCCGCGATCGCGTGCGAAGACCGCGCCGGTCAGCGCGTACGGCGACGTGCGATCGACGAGGTCGAGCACGTCGTTCCAGGCGTGATCGGGGAAGACGTGGGCGGTGACGATGGGCCCGAAGAACTCGTCGCGCATGTGGCGCACGGTCGGATCGTCGGTGGTGAGCAGGGTCGGCCGCACGAACCAGCCGTCCTTGTCGTCGCAGCCGCCGCCGGCCAGCACCTTCATGCCGCGGGTCTCGCGGGCCTCGCTGATGGCCGCCGCGTGGCGGTCGAACGCCGCCTTCTTGATGACGCCGCCCATGAAGTTGGAGAAGTCACGGACATCGCCGACCTTGATCGACTCGATGGTGTCGACCAGCTCGGCCTCCATGACCTTCCACACGCTCTGGGCCACGTAGATCCGCGACGCCGCCGAGCACTTCTGGCCCTGGTACTCGTAGCCGCCGCGTACGATCGCGGTGGCCAGCGCGCGCGGATCGGCCGACGGGTGGGCGACGATGAAGTCCTTGCCGCCGGTCTCGCCGACCAGGCGCGGGTAGCTCTTGTAGCTCTCGATGCGCTCGGCGACCTGCTTCCACAGCGAACGGAAGATCTCGGTCGAGCCGGTGAAGTGGATGGCGCCAAGATCGCGGTGGCCGACCGCGGCCGGGGCCAGCTCGTGGCCGAAGCCGGGCACCATGTTGATGACGCCCGGCGGCAAGCCCGCCTCCTCCAGCAGCAACATCGTGTGCCAGGCCGAGAGCATCTGGCTCTCCGACGGCTTCCACACCACCGTGTTGCCCATCAGCGCCGGCGCGGCCGGCAGGTTGGCGGCGATGGCGGTGAAGTTGAACGGCGTGAGCGCGAAGGTGAAGCCCTCGAGCGGCCGCAGCTCGGTCATGTTCCACATGCCCGGCGACGACGCCGGCTGCTCGGCGTAGAGCCGCGCCGCGTAGGTGCAGTTCCAGCGCAGGAAGTCGATCAGCTCGCAGGCCGAGTCGATCTCGGCCTGGTGAACGGTCTTGGACTGACCGAGCATCGTGGCGGCGACGATGCGATCGCGCCACGGTCCGGCCAGCAGATCGGCGGCCTTGAGGAACACCGCGGCCCGCGCCTCCCACCGCATCGTCTCCCACTCGCGTCGGGCGTCGGTGGCGGCCTTGATCGCCTGCTCGATGTGGGCGGGCTCGGCAGCGTGGAAGTTCGCCACCACATGGCGGTGCGCGTGCGGCATGACCACCGGCACCAGCCGGCCGGTCGTGATCCGCTGGCCGCCGATCACGATCGGCACCTCGGGGCACTCGCCAGCCATGCGCTTCAGCTCGGTCTCGAGGCGTGCGCGCTCGGCGGTGCCCGGCGCGTACGACAGGACCGGCTCGTTTCCGGGAGGAGGGACGGCGACGACGGCGTCGTGCATGAGGCGGGCTTACCACACGACCTCTAACCTCGGTCGCCCACAGCCTGTCTCCCTTCGCGACGGCGGAGGTTCCTACACGTAGGTGTGATTCCGGCGGCTTACCGCTGGCACGCACCTTGTTAGGATTCACTGCACTTGCCCAAGGGAGGGCCGCTCGTGCGAATTTCTACACCACACGTATGCCTTGCAGCGGTGTTGCTGCTGGCCGCCTGTGACGAGACGGTCGGCGGTAACACGCCGGTCGGCGGCGATGAAGCGAGCGATGCCGCGCTCGAGCGCTTCGTGCGCCGGGCGTACATCGACCTCTCCGGGCTCCCGCCGGGCGCCGCCGAACTGTCGGCCGAGGTGGCGAGCCTGCGCGCAGGCGGCAACACGCCGACGGCGCGACGGGCGCTCATCTCCAAGCTCATGTCGGCGGCGGCGTGGGCCAACGTGTGGATCGAGGAGCTCGACAACCGCGTGCTGGGCGGCGAGACGCTCAGCTACCGCTACGAGTTCCTGTGCTCGATCATCCGCAGCCAGACCACGGCCTGCCAGAGCTGTCAGGCGGCCGACCCCTGCGACTGCGCGTGCCCCGAGCTGGCGACGCTGAAGACCGAGCGCGACGCCCTGGCCACTGGCGCCAGTGATCTTCGCGGCGGCATGTCGACCAGCGCGGTCGAGCGCCGCTACGCCCTGGCCACCGGCTACTTCGCGCTGTCGGGCGAGCCCGAGAACCGGGCCCGGGCGTTGTTCGTCGACTTCCTCGGCCGTCCGGCCGAGGCCGACGAGATCGAGAACGCCCGCGCCATGTTCTTCGGCGGCCTCGGCGGCCCGGCCGGCCTGATGTTCCACCGCCACGGCGCCAACTACGCCGACCTCATCGACATCATCTTCGACGACGAGGTCTATCGCGAGGCCGTGGTCGCTGGCGTCTTCGATCGCTACCTGGCTCGCCAGCCGAGCTCGGCCGAGCTCGCCCACTTCGTCGGTAGGCTCTCCGCCGCCAACCCCGATGCCCGCCCGGTGATCGAGGCCGTGCTGTCGTCGAAGGAGTACTTCGACCCATGAGACTCCTCCCCATCATCATCGCGTCCACGGCGCTGGCGCTCGGCGCGTGCGACACCACCTACGACTTCGACCAGACCACGGTCGGCGAGGACGACAACAACACCGGCACGGCGCGCTCGAAGACCTCGAGCCAGTTCGTGCGCGGCCTGTTCGCCGACGTCCTCGGCCGTTCGCCCGAGCGTTACGACTTCGTGGTCACCGCCAACGGTCAGCCCGGCTTCAACCTGCCCATCGACGAGGAGACCTTCCTGGTCAGCACGCTCGACGGCATGGGCGATCCGGCACCGCTGCGGGCGCTGATCGTGAAGGGCATCGTCGAGTCCGAGGCGGTCCAGCTGCCGGCCAAGGCGTCGGTCGCCGATCCCAGGGCCTTCATCCGCGATCAGTTCCGGCGCTTGCTCGGCCGTGAGCCCAACGCCTACGAGCTGTCGGCGTTCGTCAATCAGTGGACGACGGATCCCGCCGTCGGACCCAAGGCCATCGTGCGCGCCCTCGCCGGCACGCGCGAGTACCAGAGCAAGTGAGGATGCCATGAGTCAGAACCGACGCAGCTTCCTCCGCACCGGGCTCGCCGCCGCCGGCTTCGCCGCCGCGAGCCGGGCGCTGTCGCCGCTGGTCAAGGTCAAGCCCGCCTGGGGCGGCGGCGGCATGGCCACGCGCCGGGTCGTCGTCGTCGGCATCGGCGGCGGTCTGCGCCTGCGCGAGTCGCTCGGCATGGCCGAAGGCGCGACCATGCCCAACCTGTTCGGCGCCTCACCGCTGGTCTCGGGCTTCGGCTCGGGCCCGGCCGGCGCGCCGCGCATCGCGCCCGAGTACGCCGCCATGGCGCGGCCGCTGATCCTGCCCACGCCGCGGGCCACGCCGCTGCACACCCTGGGCACGCTGGTCACCAACCTGCGCTACGCCGACGGGCCGGCCGGCCACCTCCAGGGCCACGGTTGCCTGCTCTCGGGCGCGTACAACATGATCGAGAACCGGGCCGATGCGAAGCTGACCACCCCGACCATCTTCGAGATCCACCGCAAGGGCGCCAACGCACCGGCGACGGACGCCTGGTACCTCTCCAACCCGGGCGGCTTCTACCGGGCGCTGCTCACCAGCGGACACCCGCTGTACGGACCCCGCTACGCGCCGACCTACCTGCAGCCGCCGGGCGTGATGTCGCCACTGGTGCCGATCGTGGCCAGCGGCAAGCGGACGCTCGACGTCGGGACGCAGGCCTTGCCGACGATCCCGCGTGACGCCGCCCAGGACGCCGCGGTGGCGCGCCTGACCGCGGTGGTCGACGCCAACACGCCGAGCTGGGATCGCGACGACCTCTTCCCCCACGCCGCCGTCGACGAGGCCGGCCAGGTCCAGGATCACCTCGCCGGGTTCTTCGCCGACTCGAGCTACCAGAGCTACTTCCCCGACAACTTCGGCATCGGCATGCGGGCCGAGGACAACAGTCTCGACTCGACCCCCGACGCGCTCACCGTGTTCCACGCCGAGCGCGTGCTCGACACCTTCCAGCCGGCGCTGCTGGCCATGACGTTGCTCGACGTCGACACCTGCCACCAGGACTTCAACGGCTACCTGCGGGCCCAGCAGATCGCCGACGCGGCGGTCAACCACCTCTGGAACTTCATCCAGAACCACCCCTCGCTGCGCGACGAGACCACGCTCATCGTCATGCCCGAGCACGGCCGCCACCTGTTCTTCAACGGCCAGAACCCCGACAGCCTGGGCCGCTCCGGCATCGATCACGGCCAGGGCGACGACGGCGATCGCAACACCTGGGTGCTGATGCTCGGCCCCGACATCCGGGCCAACCAGGTGATCGCGCCCACCAGCATCACCCAGACCGGCCGCACCTCGGGCCGCTACGAGACCATCGACGCGATCATGACCGGCATGACGCTACTCGGTCACGGCCAGCGCCTCGGCGACGACCTGACCGCGGCCAGCAAGCGGCCGGGCCTGGTGGTGCAGGAGGTGCTGGCGTGAGGGCGCGTGTGGCCAGGGCCGCTGCGTTCGCGCTGGGAGTCGCCGTGTCCCTGGCGGCGTGTGGCTCGGAGCTCGACGTCGACGGTGATCAGCTCGACGCCGCGGTCGATCCCGATCCGCTCGCGGTCGACGTCACGCCGGCGCCGGGCAGCCTCGACGATCTCCACCGCACCATCATCGCGCCGCGATGCTCGGGGCAGCCCGGCCTGTGCCACAACGGCCAGTTCGAGCCCAACCTGTCGACGCCGGGCAACACCTACGCGTACCTGGTCGGGCGGCCGTCGATCGAGAAGCCGACGCTCCTGCGCGTCAACCCCGGTAGCCCCGGCACCAGCGTCTTCATCGACAAGCTGCGCAACCGCAACGTGGCGACGCGCATGCCGCTGGGCGCCGATCCGCTCGACGAGGCCCAGATCGCCCTGATCGAGGCCTGGATCTCCGGTGGCGCGCTGCGCGCGCCGGGGGCCGCGCCGGCGCCGCTGCTCAACAACCCGCCCATCCGCCCCGAGATCGGCGTCTTCAACAGCGGCGGCACCCGCCTGGGGATCTCGGGTCCCGTGACGGTCAGCGCCGGCGCGACCGTCACCCTGCGCCACACCGTGCGCGACTTCGAGACCGCCGACGCCGCGATCCCGTTCGGCGCCTTCGTGCTCAACGCGCCCGACGGGCGCTCGGTCGTGCTCGACGCGGCCGCGACCACGGATCCGCACGTCGGCCAGACCACGTATGACGCCGGCGGCCCGATGGGCACCGGCGACGTCTTCAACTTCCAGCGGGCGTGGACCATCCCGTCGACGATCACGCTCTACAACGAGGACACCGGGGCCCGTCAGAACGTGCCGGCGGCCGGCCTGTCCTTGACCATCATCTGCGTCTACATCGACAGCTTCACCAACGGCATCGCCACCATCGAGATCGGCAGCTCGCCGATCACGATCCAGTAGGAGCCACCATGCGCGCCCTACCCATCCTCCTCCTCGGGCTCTCGGCCGCCGCGCTCGCGGGGTGTTCGGATCCCGCGCCCGAGCCGTCGGCCACCGTGGTCTCCGCCGCCCCCGACACCCTCTACCTCGGCGACGACACCCGCAACGATCTGGCGATCGTCATCGCCTACTCCGACGGCGACGGCGATCTCGGCCACGGCCTGGCCCGCGTCCACGATTGCCGCGCCGCCGACGTGGTCACCGAGCTCACCCTGCCGGCCATCGCCAGCGGCGAAGGCGTCGACGAGGGCGTGGCCATCACCGGCGAGCTCGAGCTCCTGGTCAACGACGTCGGCGCCGTGACCCTGGCCGGCTCGGCGCCCACCGCCTGCGCCGATCTCGGCGCACCCGCGCCGGCCGCCGGCGAGGCCGTCTTCTGCGTCGTGCTGGTCGACAGCGCCGGCCACGAGGGCCCTGGCGACTGCACCGCGGCGCTGGCCCTGAGCACGCTGTAGCGCGGTGCCGCTGATCAGCGCGCGCCGACCTGCTGCTGCGGCATCGCGCAGTACGTCGAGGTCGACTGCGGCGTGTAGAGGCCGAGCGAGAGCCCGCCGACGAACCAGTCGAGGAAACCCCGCTTGGTCTCGATCATGGCCGGGGTGCAGCCCACGTCGACGTCGCCGCCGACCAGGCCGAAGAGGAAGACGTGCGCCTTCTTCTCGATCGGAGGACCGGCGGGGATGGCGTTGGAGCGGACGGTGACGCGGTAGCAGCCGGCGAGGGCCAGCGAGGACAGCACGACGAGGGGGATGAGCTTGTTCACGAGAGGTCTCCTTGAGGCTTTGGTGTTTCTGGTGGTCGAGCCTGAGAACCTATAGGCGAGTCACTCGCGTGCGTCTCGGACCGCCGCCATCACCAATGCGCCAGTCGACGCCACGATCGCGCCACGCCGTCGAGGACGAACGGTGAAGCCGGCGGCGACGC